>CAWUHY010000064.1:0-12920 GCA_963922215.1 uncultured Gammaproteobacteria bacterium
TTCCTCTTGCCCGCTGCGCGAAAAGTTGTTCCCGTCGACCCTGCCGACATCGCGCCGGCCTACCTGCGGGACGAGGTGGCGCAGAAACCGACGGCTTGAGCGCCGTCCCCGTTGTAACCGCACTGTAACAGTGGGTTAATTACACTTGGCCGCTCGGTTCCTGAGAGCTCGATCGATGGCGCAAGCGAAAATACTCGTAGTCGAAGACGAACAGTCCATTCGTGAAATGATTGTGTTTCATCTGACGCGGGCGGGTTTCGAGGCGCTCGAAGCAGAAGACTGCGCGACGGCGCGCCAGCTCCTGGCGGACGAGCAGCCACAACTCGCGCTCGTCGACTGGATGTTGCCCGACATGAGCGGCCTCGAACTGACGCGGATGCTGAGGCGCGACAAGTCCTTCGAGGACCTGGCCATCATCATGCTGACTGCGCGCGCCGGCGAGTACGACAAGGTCGCGGGTCTCGAAAGCGGTGCCGACGACTACATCACAAAGCCGTTCTCACCGCGGGAACTCCTCGCTCGCATCCAGTCGGTGCTGCGACGTTCCTCGACCAGCGATCCCGAGCTCATCGAGGAGGGTCGCCTGAAACTCGACCCGGTCGGGCATCGCGTCTCGGTTGACGGAACGGAAATCCATCTCGGGCCGACGGAATACCGCCTTCTGCACTTCTTGATGGCGCACCCGGATCGCGTTTACAGTCGCTCCCAGTTGCTGGACCGCGTCTGGGGCGCAAATGTATACGTTGAAGAACGAACGGTTGACGTTCACGTCCGGCGCCTGCGCAAGGCGCTCGGCGACTCGGGCGTCGACAGCTATGTGCAGACTGTTCGCGGCGCAGGATACCGTTTCTCCTCGCGTGAGAGCTGATGTCTGAAGCTGCTCGACGCTACCTGACCGGGCTCGTCCTCCTGCTGCTGGTCGCTCTTGCGATCGGTGCGTTTTACGGAGAGCCGCTGATCGGGCTCGTGTGTGGCGCGCTGGTCGCGCTGATCTACAACGTTCGCTACCTGCTCGCATTCGATCGAGCGCTGCGAACAGATGACTTTTCCATGTTTCGCTTTGGCGACGGCATCTGGCAAAGCATCTATTCGAATTTCCGGTTTCAGCGCAATCGCTCGGAGCGCTACAAGCGGATGTATCTCGGATTGATCCGCGAGATCCGCCGGTCCACCAACGCGATGTACGACGGCGCCGTCATCCTCGACGCGAACAACGAAATCCTGATGTGTAACCGCGCGGCAAAGATGCTCGCCGGATTCAAGCGCAAGAAGGACCGTGGCCAGCGTGTCGACAATATCCTGCGCGCGCCCGAGCTGACCGAGCTTCTGCGCGACGGCGATTTCTCGCGCGCAATCGAGATTCGATCACCGGTTCATCCGGATGTGTGGCTCAACTGCCGGATCGCGCCCTACGGCGGCGGGCAGAAACTTCTGTTCCTGCGCGACATCACCGAGCGTGTGCAGATCAACAAGATGCGGCGCGACTTCGTCGCCAACGCGTCACACGAACTGCGTTCGCCGCTGACGGTCATCACCGGCTACATCGACGCGATGGACGACGACGAGGATCTGCCGGCTCCGTGGAAACGCCCGGTCGCGGAAATGCAGTCGCAGGCGCGACGCATGGAAGACATTCTCGGTGAACTCATGGAGCTTTCGCGCCTTGAGAGCGAGGCGCCGCCCGAAGACGCGACATTCATCGATATGTCCGCTTTGATCGAGCGTGTCGTTCGCGGTTACCGGGACAGCGAGGACTTGCCGGCGATCGAGATCGAGGCCGACGTGTCGGCCGGATTGCTGGGCAGTCCGACAGAGATCGAGTCGGTCGTGCGCAACCTGCTGGCCAACGCAGTCCGGCATACGCCGGCCGATGGTTCAATCAAGATCGAATGGGCCGTAACCGAAGATGGCGCAACGCTCGCGGTGTCCGACACCGGCGAGGGCATTGCCGAGGAAAATATTCCGCGACTGACCGAGCGCTTCTTTCGCGTGGACCGCGGGCGCAGCCGCAGCGACGGCGGCGTCGGACTCGGCCTCGCGATCGTCAAGCACATCCTGAATCGCCACGACGCGAGCCTCCTGATCACAAGCCAGCTCGATGCGGGATCGCGCTTCGCCTGCGAGTTTCCGCTCGAGCGGATCAATAAACCGCTGGCGCGTGGCGGCTAGCAGGAACTTTTCGGGCTGTCATAAATCTGCAATATTTCCGTCATTCGAGCGTAACGAAAACTCCGTAACGTTCCCGCAATCTTTGCCAGACCCCCAGGGACAGACTTATGAACTACCGACTGATTCTCCCGGCTGCGGCCCTGTTTGCCGCCACCGGATTCACGTCTGCGCCAGCTGTCGCCGACGACTGGACCGACCGCCTCTCGTTCAAAGGCGATTTCAGACTTCGCTACGAGGGCATCGATATCGAAGGCAACCCGAGCCGTGATCGTTTCCGCTTCCGCACGCGTTTCGACGTCACAGCCGAGGTTCGCGACGACATTGATTTCGTTCTCGGCTGGTCGACGGGTGGAGATAATCCTGTCTCGGCCAATACGACGATCGACGGTGGTTTTAACAAAGACGAATTTCGGCTGAATCTTGCGTATGTGACGTGGGCCGTCTCGGACGAATTGACCGTCCTCGCCGGAAAGATGAAGAACCCGGCGTTCCGTCCGGGCAAGTCACAGCTGATCTGGGATAACGACGTGACACCGGAAGGCGCGGCGCTCGTTTTCGAGAGAGGCGCACTGTTCGGCAATCTTTCGGCACTCGCGGTTGAGGAGCGGAGCACGGACGACGATTCCTACCTCTTTTCATTCCAGGGCGGTACCGAGCTCGAACTGGACGACAATGCATCGCTGACTGTGGGCCTCGGCTACCTGTCCTATTCAAACACGGTCGGATTCGAGCCGTTCTATAACGGCAGCGCGAAAGGCAACAGCGTCGACGCTGGCGGTAACTACATCTACGACTACCGCACAGTCGAATTGTTTGCGCAGTACGACACCGTTATCGACGAATGGCCGCTGCAAGTCTACGGACACTTCGCGAGAAACTCTGACGCGGACACCGACGACACCGGTTTCGCAATCGGGGCCAAACTGGGCTCCGCGAAAAATCAGGGCACGCAGCAGTTCAATTACGTGTACCAGGACGTCGAAGCTGACGCCGTCGTCGCAACCTTCAACGACTCGAACTTCGGGGCCGGCGGTACAGACGCCGACGGGCACATCCTGCGCTACAAGTATGCGCTGCGCGATAACGTCACTCTCGGCGGCTCGCTGTTCGTGAACAGCACCAGCCGTTTCCAGGGCATCGAACGGGATCACGATCGCATTCAGATCGACCTCGAATTTAAATTTAACTAGTCACCACAGTCACAATACCGTCATGGATTTATTGTGGCCGGAACGCATACACTTGGGCTAACCAACAGGATTACGGAATCAGCATCATGCAGGTATCGGATTTCGGCGAGCACATCTCGAAACGCTACGATCAGGATCTTGAGAAGGTCCGCAGCCACGTCCTGGAAATGGGCGGGCTGGTCGAGAGCCAGCTCTCCAGTGCAATCACGGCGATCGTCACTGGCGACAGCGCGCTCGGTCTGAAGGTTGCGGAGGACGACTACAAGGTCAACAAGCTCGAAGTTGCGATTGACGAAGAGTGCCGGCGTATTCTTGTCACCCGCGCGCCCGCGGCGGGTGATCTCAGGCTGATCGTTGCGGTGATCAAGACGATCACGGACCTCGAACGGATCGGCGACGAAGCCGAGAAGATCGGTTTCCTCGCGTCCAAGCTCGCGGCGATGGATCGTCCGGCCGACTCGTACCGCGAACTCAAAACGCTTGGCAACCACGTGGCGGTCATGCTGCGCGATGCGATGAATGCGTTCGCCCGGCTCGACGTCGATGAGTCCTTCCGGGTCGTCCGGGAGGACGAACGCGTCGACGAGGAATACGAGGCAATCGCGCGTCAGTGCATTACATTCATGATGGAAGATCCGCGCAGCATTCGCCGCTCGATGGATGTGACATGGACGGCGCGTTCGCTGGAGCGCATCGGCGATCATGCGAAAAACATCTGCGAATACGTGATCTACATGGTGCGCGGCAAAGACGTGCGCCATACGGGCGCCGTCGACGCTTCTGACTTGGTCGACTAGACGTGACCCTACCGTCACGCCGTGTCGGCAACTTTGCCGGATTTCTGATCTGCGCCGGCATGATGGCGTACGCGCTGTATGCCGAGCATGTGCTGTATTACATGCCGTGCCCGCTCTGCGTGTTTCAGCGCGTCGCCGTCATTCTGCTCGGCATCCTGTTTCTCCTGGCCGCGCTCCATAACTCGAGCGGTGGCGGCCGAAAAGTCTACGCCGGCCTGATTGCGCTGGCGAGCGCTTACGGCATCGCCGTCGCGGGTCGTCACGTCTGGATGCAGAACCTGCCGGCAGACGAAGTGCCGTCGTGCGGACCGGGCCTTGGCTATATGGTCGACAACTTCCCGCTGTCAGAAGTGCTCGCCAAAGTCTTCACCGGATCCGGCGAATGTGCGGAAATCGACTGGGCGTTCCTCGGGCTTAGCATGCCGGTGTGGGTGCTGATTGCCGTGGTCTGCCTGGGCATCGGCGGCATCTGGAACAACCTCCGGAACCACAAGGCTCCAAACGCCCTTTAGTTTTTCCTCGACGTTTTACGGCCTGCCAGCCGATGCGGCTTGGTCGCGGCGCAGCAGACGCTCCATGATCGCTTCGTAGACGTCAGTCAGTTTCTCGACGTCGGCCACGGACACGTGCTCGTTAACCTTGTGGATCGACGCGTTGACCGGCCCGAGTTCGACGACATCCGCGCCCATCGGCGAGATAAATCGCCCGTCAGAGGTGCCGCCGCCGGTCGACAGCTCCGGCGCAATACCAATCACTGATTCGAGCGCTCCGCTGACGGCATCGGTCAGCGTTCCGGGTTGCGTCAGGAAGGGTTTGCCGGACAGGTGCCAGTTCAGCGTGTAGTCGATGTCGTGCTCGCTGAAGATACCCTCAACGCGTTCCATCAGCGCATCGTGCGTCCATTCGGTCGAATAGCGAAAGTTGAATCGTGCGGTAAGCTCCGGGGGCGTCACATTGGGTGCGCCGATGCCGGCGTTGACCTGAACGACCTGGAAGCTTGTCGGCGGGAAGTGCTCGTTGCCGTTGTCCCATTCGATCGCATGCAGCTCCGCGAGAACGGGGGCGAAGCGGCGGATCGGATTGTCGGCGAGCTGCGGGTACGCGACGTGTCCCTGCGTCCCGTGCACCGTCAGCTTGCCGCTCAACGAACCGCGACGGCCGATGCGGATGATATCGCCGAGTCGCTCCTGGCTGGACGGCTCGCCGATAACGCACCAGTCGATGTGCTCGCCACGTCCCTCGAGCGTCTCCACGACTTTGAGGGTGCCGTCGCGCGCGGGCCCTTCTTCGTCACTGGTGATCAGCAGCGCAATACTGCCTTTAAATTCCTTGTTGCTGTCGAGGAAGCGCTCGATTGCGACGATCATGGCGGCGAGACCGGCTTTCATGTCGGCGCTGCCACGCGCGTACAGATGGCCGTCTTTTTCGACCGGCTCAAAAGGATCGGTCTCCCAGTCGTCGAGCGGGCCCGGCGGGACGACGTCGGTATGACCGGCGAAACACAATACGGGAGACTCCGAGCCGAGTCTCGCCCACAGGTTCGTGACCTCGCCAAAGACCAGCGTTTCACAGTCGAAGCCGAGTGGCGCCAGCCTTTCGATCATCATCGCCTGGCAGCCCGCATCGTCGGGTGTGACGGATCGTTGCCGCAGCATGTCTTTCAGCAAGCTGATCGTTGCAGTGTTTGTCTCAGATGGCATTCAGAAAAAGACTCTAAGTCAATGAAAATAATGATAATTATAAGATTTTCGTACGATCGTGGAAACCGGCGATTGCAATATTTCCGTAACAATCCGCCGATATGCTTTGCGCACTGAAATTATCGATGTACGAAAGGAGCCCAGCGTGGCATTACGATCGAAATTGAATCTCAAACTTGCCGCTGTCTTCGCAGCGACTCTCCTGACGGCGACCGCGCACGCGCAGTCGTCGCGAGATTACATCTATATCGTCGGATCGTCGACGGTCTACCCGTTTTCTACTGTCGTTGCCGAGCGCTTCGGACGCAGCACCGACTTCCGCACGCCGAAGGTCGAGTCGACCGGTTCCGGCGGCGGTCTGAAGCTGTTCTGCGACGGCGTTGGTGTCGACTATCCCGACATTGCCAACTCATCCCGTGCCATCAAGCAGTCTGAAATCGATCTGTGCGCCAGCCACGGTGTTGAAGGAATCGTGGAAGTGCGCATCGGCTATGACGGTATCGTCTTCGCGCACGCGATCGAATCCAAAGATCTTGTCATTTCACGCAAGGAAATGTTCCTCGCGCTGGCGAAGGAAGTGCCGGGCGACTCTCCGGGTGAGTTGATTGAAAACCCGTACACGACCTGGGCGGAGATCAATCCGGCGCTTCCGGCGAAAGCGATTGAAGTCCTCGGACCTCCGCCGACTTCCGGAACTCGCGACGCCTTTGTTGAGCTTGCGATGGAAGGCGGCTGCACGGAAATCGACTGGATTGCGGCGCTCGAGAAGACCGACAAGTCGGCGTTCAAGTCAATCTGCCATACGATCCGTGAAGACGGCGCGTTCGTCGAGGCAGGCGAGAACGACAACCTGATCGTACAGAAACTGCAGGCCAACCCGGACGCGTTCGGCATTTTCGGCTTCAGCTTCCTCGACCAGAACGCTGACAAGGTGAAAGGCGTTGCAGTTGACGGCGTCAAGCCGAGTTTCGATGCAATCGCCGACGGTGACTACCCGGTCGCGCGTCCGCTGTTCTTCTATGCCAAGAAGGCACATGTCGGCGTGATTCCGGGCCTGCGCGAACTGCTTCGCGAGTTCACGAGCGAGCGCGCGTGGGGCGAGGAAGGCTATCTGTCCGAACGCGGCCTGATCCCGATGCCGGACGAAGAACGCCGCGAAATCGCGATGAATGTTCGCGAACTCAAGGTGATGACGTCCGCGAAGGGCGATTGAAGAGAGTAACAATCGCGCTGGATACGCGGTAAATTGACCCGCCACGGTGGCGGCCCGGCATCGGGTCGCCGCCGTTTTTTACGAATCGAACCGAAACCTGAACGATGGACAACACCAGCCTCCTGCTCCTGTTGATTGGACTGACGACGATCGCGTTTTTCGCCGGTCGGACGCGGTCGCTGTCCGTCGTTGGAGGCCCCGGACACTCGACGCGATTGCATTCGCTGCCGGGCTACTACGGATACTTCACCGCAATCTGGTTCCTGCTGCCTGGCCTCGCGCTCATGCTGGTCTGGACGCTGCTGGAGCCGCGCGTCATCTCTGCGCTGGTGGTGCAAAGTCTTCCCGAAGCGCAGCAGTCCCTGGATGCCGGCGAACTCAATCTTCTGCTGAACAACATCCAGAATCTCGCCGCCGGTGATGCGATTACCGGAGAAAGCGATGCGATGCTTCGCGCGGCTGCAGATCGCTTCAATGAGCTCGGCGCAGCCAGCAGGCAGTTGCTGCTTGTACTCGTGCTCGGGCTTTCCGGTATCGCTGCGTTCTTTGCCTGGCGTCGCATCTCGCCGGATTTTCGCGCGCGCAACCGGGTCGAGCAGATCACGCGCATCTTGCTGCTGTCGGCCTCGACAATCGCAGTCTTTACGACGGTCGGTATCGTCCTTTCGGTTCTGTTCGAGGCGCTGCGTTTCTTCGGCAAGGTTCCGGCAACTGAATTCCTCTTCGGCCTGAACTGGAGCCCGCAAACGGCTATTCGCGCCGACCAGGTCGGCTCATCGGGCAGTTTCGGAGCGGTTCCGCTGTTCACCGGCACGCTGTTGATCACCGCGGTTGCCATGAGCTTCGCGACACCGGTCGGCCTGATGACTGCGATCTACATGTCCGAGTATGCGTCGCGCAACGTTCGCGCGGTGGCCAAGCCGCTGCTCGAGGTACTCGCCGGTATTCCTACTGTCGTCTACGGCTTCTTCGCCGCACTCACCGTTGCCCCCTGGCTGCGCGATACCGGCGAAACCTTAGGCTTGTCGGTTGCGTCGGAAAGTGCGCTCGCCGCCGGCCTCGTCATGGGCATCATGATCATCCCGCTGGTCTCGTCCTTGTCCGACGACGCGATCAATGCAGTGCCGACGGCCATGCGCGACGGTGCGCTCGGACTCGGTTCCACGCGGTCGGAAACGATGCGCAAGGTGATTTTACCGGCCGCGCTGCCCGGCATCGTGGGTGGAATTCTGCTGGCCGTGTCACGCGCCATTGGTGAGACGATGATCGTCGTCATGGCGGCCGGCCTCGCTGCAAATCTCACTGCGAATCCGCTGGAGGCTGTCACGACGGTCACCGTCCAGATTGTCACCTTGCTGGTCGGCGACCAGGAGTTTAACAGCGCGAAAACGCTCGCCGCCTTTGCACTTGGTCTGATGTTGTTTGTCGTGACGCTGATGCTGAATGTGATCGGGCTGTATGTCGTTCGCAAATACCGGGAACAGTACGAGTAGGGCCCCCTAATGACGAAGAAAACGACACGAGAACTCGTCGAACGCGGCCTGCAGAAGCGCCGTCGGACAGAATGGCTGTTCAAGATGGCCGGCATGGTCGCGACCGCTGTGGGCGTCGCGTTCCTGGGAATTTTCTTTACGACGCTCGTGATGAACGGCGCGTCGGCGTTCCAGCAGTCCTTCGTCAAACTCGACGTGGAATTCAGCGAAGATGTCCTCGCCCCCTACGGCGAACTCGAGCTCGATTACGCAGATTTCGACGCCATACCGCGCGACGCGCTGCGCCGTGAATTCCCTGATGTGACCAGCCGCTCCGAACGGCGCGAATTGAATCGCCTGGTCAGTGTCGCCGCGGGCTACGAAGTGCGGGCGATGATCGAGTCTGACCCCGAGCTTCTCGGTGAGACGCGCACGATCTGGGTCCCGGCTTCGTCAACCGTCGACATGCTGATTAAAGGCAATATCGACCGGGAGCTGGACGAGTCTCTGCGCCCCATCTCCGACCGGATGATCGGCTGGGTGGACCAGTTGCAGGCCGACGATCGAATCGAGAAACGCTTCAATACGGCGCTGTTTGCCAACGGCGATTCGCGCGATCCGGAACTGGCTGGTATCCGCGGGGCGTTCATGGGCTCGCTGTACATGCTGCTTGTGACGGTCACGCTCGCTCTGCCAATCGGCGCGGCTGCGGCAATCTACCTCGAGGAGCTTGCGCCGAAGAATCGCTGGGCGGACCTGATCGAGGTGAACATCAATAACCTCGCAGCGGTGCCGTCGATCGTCTTCGGTCTGCTCGGCCTCGCGATTTTCGTGAACTGGCTGTCGCTGCCGCGTTCCGCGCCTCTGGTCGGCGGCCTCGTGCTCGCATTGTTGACGCTGCCGGTCATCATCATCGCGTCGCGCGCTGCAATTAAAGCGGTGCCGCCGTCGATTCGAGAGGCAGCTCTGGGGCTCGGCGCGTCGCGCATGCAGGTGGTCTTCCACCACGTCCTGCCTCTCGCGCTGCCGGGCATGCTGACCGGCACGATCATCGGGATGAGCCGCGCGCTCGGCGAGTCCGCGCCGCTGCTGATGATCGGCATGGTGGCGTTTATTGTGGACGTTCCTGGCGGGATTTCCGACCCGGCAACGGCGCTCCCGGTGCAGATTTATCTCTGGGCGGACAGCCCGGAACGCGCGTTTGCCGAGCGGACCTCGGCCGCGATTATCGTCCTTTTGGGTTTCCTGCTGCTGATGAACCTGACTGCCGTCATCATCCGCAAGCGTATGGAAAGAAAGTGGTAAGCATTGAGCTATGGTGCATCCTGTATGAAGATGTCAGCTATGAATGAAGTCGTCGTCGAAGATGAGGTCGAGTCGGGCAAGAATCCGGACGACCCGAAAGCGGAAATTGCGGCTGTTGCGCCGGGCCAGTCTCCGGACTCGGACTGGGCCACCGTCGGCGAAGTGCGCTGCAAGGAACCGTACCTGATAGCGGAGAACGTCGACGTCTTCTACGGCGACAATCATGCGATCAAGGATGTGACGCTGGAGATCGGCAAGAAGGACGTCATCGCGCTGATCGGGCCTTCGGGCTGCGGCAAGTCAACCTTCCTGCGTTGCCTGAATCGCATGAACGACACGATCGAGTCGGCGCGCGTCTCCGGCAATATCCGGCTGGACGGCGAGAACATCTACAGCAAGTCACTGGATCCGGTCGCGCTGCGCGCGCGGGTCGGCATCGTTTTCCAGAAGCCGAACCCGTTCCCGAAGAGCATCTACGACAACGTGGCCTACGGGCCGCGCATTCACGGCCTCGCATCTGATCGCGCCGAGCTCGACGACATCGTGCATTCGAGCCTCGAGCGTGCGGGCTTGCTGCAGGAAGTGAAAGACCGCCTCGACGATCCCGGCACCGGCCTGTCCGGCGGTCAGCAGCAGCGTCTGTGTATCGCGCGCACGATTGCGATCAACCCGGAAGTCATCCTGATGGACGAGCCCTGTTCAGCGCTCGATCCGATCGCGACAGCAAAAGTCGAAGACCTGATCGACCAGCTGTCCCAGGAATACTCGATTGTCATCGTCACGCATTCCATGCAGCAGGCCGCACGTGTGTCCAAGCGTGTCGCTTACTTTCATCTCGGGCATCTCGTCGAAGTCAACGAGACGGACAAGGTGTTCACGAATCCGGAGCACAAGCTCACGGAAGACTACATCACGGGCCGTATCGGCTAGCTCTGAATCTACTGATCGAGGTAATCCGAGAAACGTTTCTCGGAATAACCGACGGCGAAAAAATTCACGTCCTCGAAGACCGGGCGCTTGAGCAGCGTTGGCTGTTCGATCATGGCGGCCAGCGCCTTGTCACGCGTCATGCTGGCTCGAAGCTCCTCGGGAACCTTTCGCCAGGACAGGCTCTTGCGATTCAGCAGTTTTTCCCAGTCGATCTTGTCGGCCCAGCGCTCCAGCATCTGAATCGTCAGCCCGTCCTCGCGAACGTCGTGGAAGCGGTGTTCGATATCGTTGTCGCGCAGGTATTTCAGCGCGCGGCGGCAGGTATCGCAGCTCTTGATTCCGTGTACGACCAGCATTACTGAGCATTCCTCAAAAGTTCGTTGAGACCGGTCTTCGCGCGCGTCTTCGCGTCGACGCGCTTGACGATGACGGCGCAGTACAGCGAGTGTGATCCGTCTGCTGCGGGCAGGTTTCCGGAGACGACGACGGAGCCCGCCGGAATTCGCCCGTAGCTGATCTCGCCAGTCGCGCGGTCGTAGATGCGCGTGCTCTGGCCCAGGTAGACCCCCATCGAGATAACCGAACCCTGTTCGACGACAACGCCTTCGACGACTTCGGATCGTGCCCCGATGAAACAGTCGTCTTCGATGATTGTTGGTCCCGCCTGAACGGGCTCGAGCACGCCGCCGATCCCGACGCCGCCGGACAGGTGAACGTTCTTACCGATTTGCGCGCAGCTTCCAACAGTTGCCCAGGTGTCGACCATCGTGCCCGAGTCGACGTAGGCGCCGATGTTTACGTAACTCGGCATCAGCACGACGTCTTTGGCGACGTAGGCGCCGCGCCGCACGTGCGCATCCGGGACGACGCGAACGCCGTCGCGGCGGAAGTCTGCCTCGGAGTAGTCGGCGTATTTCATGTCGACCTTGTCGAAGAAGCGTGTGAACCCGGCCTCGTGGACGCGGTTGTCGCGCAAACGGAAACTTAAGAGCACTGCTTTTTTCAGCCACTGGTTGACGCGCCATTCGCTGTCAATCTTTTCCGCGACGCGCTGGCGTCCGGCGTCGAGGTCCGCGAGCGCGTCGCCGACTGCCTCGTCGAGTTGCTTTTGCTCGGCCGGATCGTCGAGTTTCCCGGCTGCGTCGAACGCGCGCTCGATGAGATCTTGCTGTTCAGTCATCCTTGCCCCGTCTTATCAGTTGTCGATTGCGCGCAGCAGCGCGTCGCGCAGTCGTTCTTTCTGTTCATCGCTCAAGCAACTGCCGTCTTCGTTGCTGATGTAGAAGACGTCTTCTGCGCGTTCACCGATCGTCATGATCTTCGCAGTCTCGATGTCGATGGCCTGGTCCATCAGGACTTTCCCGACCTTGCTCAACAGCCCGGGTCGGTCGGCAGCAATCAGTTCCATCGCAGTCTTGTCCGGCTGCGAATACTTGTCGAAATCGACGACGGTTTGTGTCTTGAACATGCGTACCCGGCGCGTCGGTTCGCGGGTAACGGCCGAGATCTGGTCGTCGCTCGCGCGCAATACGTCGTCCATCGCGCGCCGCAGTCGCGACAAGCGGGCCGAGTCGATCTCCGTCCGGCTGTCGAGCTCTAAAAAGACAAAGGTGTCGAGGCTGTAGCCGTTGCCCAGCGGGACGATGCGTGCATCGACGATTGTCGTTCCAAGTTCGTCGAGCAGGGCGGTCGCGTGGGCAAACGTGTGTTTTTCGCGATTCGTGTACAGCACGACTTCCGTGCCTTCGCCGCTGTCCTGCCGTCGCAGGGTCGCGAGCCCGGTCGTTGTGTCCATATCCTCGCCGGCCAGCCACTCCGTGTGCCAGACGATTTCATCGTCGCGGTATTTCAGGAAGTAGTCGTCGCCAGCGACTTTCCAGACTGCATCAATGGCCGCCTCGCTCAGGCCGCGTTCGAGCAGCTCTTTCCTGGCGATGTCGCGCGACTCGAGCACCATCGTCTCGGCGCACATGTCGTCGGACTCCAGCACGCGGGCGGTCGCCTCGAACAGCTCGCGAAACAGCGATGCCTTCCAGGAATTCCAGAGCTTCGGGTTGGTGCCGCGCACGTCGGCGATCGTCAGCAGGTAGAGATAGTCGAGGCGCTGTCGGTCGCCGATGATTTTTGCGAATTCATTGACGACG
>CAWUHY010000065.1:0-12885 GCA_963922215.1 uncultured Gammaproteobacteria bacterium
TTGTGGCGAGTCGGTGGATTAATGCTAATCGGTATGGCCCTGCTGAAGACCGGAGTACTGAAGGGCCAAAAATCGGCAGCCTTCTACAAGACAATGATGCTTGTCGGCTACAGTGTGGGATTGCCGCTCGTGGCATTCGGTGCGTGGAACCTGCGAGCGAATGGATTCGATCCACTTTACACGTTCCAGATCGGGCAGATTCCCAATTACTTCGGGAGCATAATCGTCGCGCTCGGTCATGTCGGACTCGTATTTACGCTGCACAAAGCGGGCGTATTCAACAAATTATTCGGTCGTCTCGCCGCCGTCGGACGTATGGCATTCACGAATTACCTTATCCATTCGCTCGTGATGACGAGCATATTCTACGGCTACGGGCTTGGCTTGTACGCCGATTTGCCGCGCTCGACCCAGATGCTGTTTGTGATCGGCCTGATCGCGGTGCAACTGGTCTACAGCCTCTGGTGGCTGCAGCGGTTCCGATTTGGCCCTGCAGAATGGCTGTGGCGCTCCCTGACTTACTGGCGCCTTCAGCCAATGCGTGTCCGGGAGGGCTCCTGACACAACCCGGCGAGCGTGTATACTCGTGGGCTCGCGGTAACCTCAAACAAACAAGAAAAGAGAGAATTCGATGGCAATCGCAGACTTAAAAAACGTACTGAGCATCTTTGGCGGTTCGGATATCGGTGAAGACCAGCAGAACGAGCTGTTCAAGGAAGTCCTGTTGATGACGCTGGCACGGGCTGCTGATGCCGACATCAGTATCCAGTCTGCAGAGGTCGAGCGAATCCAGGAAATCCTGAAAGAGCAGACCGGCGAAGAATTCAGCGCAGCGGACATCCGCGTCGCGGCGCGCGAAGAGCTTTACGCCGTGGCAGGTCTGCGAAAGTACCTGTCGAGCGTCGCCTCCAAGATGAAGGACGAGCACCGCGCGAAAGTCATCCAGGCGCTCGCGGACGTGTTCCGCAGCGACAACGAGGTCAGCGTGCTCGAGATCGACTTCTTCAACAGCGTCGCCGAACGTCTTCAGGTCTCTGCGGCGCAGATTGCCGGCCTCTCTGCAGGTAAGGTCGACTAGCTCGGCCAACCTGGCACCAGCCTTTCCAACTTGCCGACCGGGCCGTTCCAGAACGGCCGGGATGCCGCGTCGTTGCGCCTGAACGCCGCCATTCAGCTTTGATTCATGCGCCGGGCGCTCTAATGACAGCCAGACTATCAAGGAGGTTGTCATGAAAGCGCCCTATCTTCCCGGCAAAGCGGTTTCCGCTGCCATTCTTCTGGCCGCATTGTTGACTGCGGCTGCTGCCAGTGCCGCCGACAATGAGCGCACCACGGAATCGACACACTACTCGGCTGGTGGGCGGGATGCCCGAGAGGCGATCAAGACCGAGCGCGTGACGCAGGAATCGAACAAGGTGGTTTCCAAGTCACGAACGTCAGCGGCGTCGAAAACCGGCCAGACTGCATCCCGCAATACGAGCAATGACTTCTGGTTCTATTCGGCGGACGTGGTCTTGTTCGGAGACGCGGATTTCGACGGCTATTACTCCGGAATTGATCTCCTCTTCGATGCCGACACGATCTACGCCGAGGCGGACGTCTACGCAGTGCTGTTCCTGAGTTTCAACGGGGCGGACTGGGAGGAATACGCCGTAACCGAAACGTTTACGATCCGCGGCTCATCGCCGAACGACGACTACTCTGTCGTGACGGACCTCGTCTCTGGTTTCCCCACCGGTAGCTACGATCTCCTGATCGAGCTCTACGATGCCTGGAACGACGATTTCCTGGCCTACATCGGCCCGGACGACACGTCGGAACTGTCCTTCCTCCCGCTCGAGGACATCAACCTCGACACGCCGGTCGGGTCCGACACGACCGTCGTTATCAATTCCGAAGGTGGTGGTGCAGCGTCGATCGGCCTGCTCGTCGCGCTGGCCGGCGGCATCCTGTTCCGGCGCCGGGCAGGACGGCGCGAACGCTGAGTGAATCCAGCGTCAGGACGACGGCAAAGGAGTGCCGCGTCCTGACGTTGCAACCCGCCGGACCTTCCGGCCCCAGGCGGCGAGATTATCAAAGTAGATATACAGGGCAGGCACGACAAGCAGCGAGACCACCGTCGAGAACGCCAGCCCGCCAATGATCGCCCGCGCCATCGGGAAGTAGGGCGGGCCGCCTTCGCCACCAACCTGCGTGTTGCCGACGGCGAGGGGAGTCAGCCCAACGATCGTCGTCGCTACGGTCATCAGAATCGGCCGCAGGCGGTCCCGCCCGGCGGTCACGATTGCCTCGCTTCTAGGTCGACCTTCCATTCTCAGGTTGTTGATGTGATCGACCAGAACGATTCCGTTGTTCACGACGACCCCGATGAGAATCATGATCCCGATCATGGCCATGAACGAAAACGTTGTTCCGGTTGCGGCGAAGAACAGGAAGACGCCGAAGATGGAAAAGACGATGGAGCCGAGGATGATCGAGAACGGCAGCAGCATGGACTCGAACAGGGCTGCCATGACGAGGAAGATACACGCGACGCCAAGCAACAGGTTCTGCACCATGACCTGCTGTGTCTCATCCGCGCGCTGGAAGCCGCGACCAAATTTCCAGCTATAACCCGGCGGGAGCTCGATTGAGCGCATCAGTTCATCGACATCGCCGCGCACCGAGTCCATCGTTTCGTCTTCGCCAAGATTCGCATTGATGATCAGCGATGTCTGTCGATCCGTGCGCCGAATCGTTTCAGCGGAACGACCCAGCTCGAGTGAGGCAACACTGCCTAGCGTGATACGGTCGCCGCCCGGCGTGAAGATCGGCAGATTCGTCAGCTGATCGACGTTTTGTCGATCGTTTTCGCGGAACGCGACGCGCACGCCTACTTCACCGTTTTCGCCGCGGAACTCACTCAACTGTTCGCCACGCATCGCGATGCCGATCATCTGTGCAATCTGCTGGGCTGTCAGATTCAGCGCTGCAGCCCGGTCCCGGTCAATGATGACCCGCACCTCGCGTTCGCCATTGTCCTCGTCCGTGCGGACGTCAGACAGGCCCTCGAGTGACGCAAGCGTCCTGACGACCTCTTCTCCGATTTCGCCCAGGACTACCGTTGAGTCGCCAGAAATCTGGATACTGAAACCTTCGCCGCCGGCCTGCTGATTCTGGTCGAAGCCTGGCTGGCCGATTGCAATCTCGGGAATACCTTCCATGATCAGTTCACGAATCTCTTTCGTCGACTTCGTGATGTCGTCGTCGTTCGTGAGAACCATAAACGTATGCGCGTAGTCCTGCCGGTAGTAGGACAACATCGAATCGAGATCGAGATCCTCCCGGTTCTCCCACAGATACGCTTCAATCTCGTCGACGGCCTTTTCCACGGTTTCGAGCGCGTGCGTGCCCTCGATGCGATACGGCATGTAGATGAAGCGCCGTTCCTCGTTCGGGAACATGTCGAATTTCACGAGATTCAGAAACATCGGCGCGACACCGATGATGCAGATTACGACGATGCCGCCGAAGCTCTTACCCGGATGGTCGACGACCCACTGCAGCGCTCTCACGTAGCGGCCGGTGAGGCGGTTGATCCAGCTATTGGGCTTGTTCTCCGGAAATGTCTTGATTCGCGAGGCGAGCATCGGGACAAGCGTCTGCGCGATCAGCAGCGACGCCAGGAGTGCGACGATGATTGTTACCGCGACGTGCGTCAGGAATACCATCATTTCCGATTTTTCGCCGACGACGATAGGCGCAAAAACGATGATCGTCGTCATCGTGCCGGCGAACACGGCGAGACCGACCTCCCGGACACCGGTTAGTGTTGCCTCGCGGGTGTCGTCAGGATTGAGCTCGCGGTGACGAAGGATGCTCTCCGTCACGACAACCGCATTGTCGACGAGCATGCCGACCGCGAGCATGATGCCCATCATCGAAAGGATATTGAGCGACAGCCCGGCGAAGTAGAGCGCGCCCAGCGTGATCAGCAGAGAGAAGGGCACGGATGCCGTGACGATAAGCGTCGTTCCAAGGTGTCGCAGAAATATGTACAGGACCAGGATCGCGAGCAAGCCACCGAGCATGCCGGCATTGAGCAGGTCGGACAGCGACGTCTTCACGCTGTCACCCTGGTTGTCGATCGGCAGGAACTCGATTCCACGCATCTGGGGAAGCTCCTTGATGCGTTCGATTTCCTCGATAACGCTGTCGGTGACCTCAACCAGATTGGCGCCCGTGTTCTTGGTGACACCGACAGAAATTGACGGCTTGCCGTTCAGGCGCCTTCCGTAGTCGCGTTCCGGCGAAATCAGCTCGATGTCCGCGATGTCCTCGAGGCGCAAGCCATCGCGATTGATCACGAGGTTCCGGATTTCGTCGAGTGATCCGAATTCTCCGGTCGGGCGTACGCTCAGACGCTGGCCGGACGCAGTCATCTTCCCGGCGCTGACGGAGAAGTTGCTTTGCTGCAGCAGCGTTTGCAGTTCGAGCAGGTCGACGCCGTAGGCGGCGATGAGATCGGCCTTCAGAAGGATGCGCACTTCGCGCGGATCGACGCCCCACAGGTCTACCCGCGAGACGCCGTCGATGCGCTCGAGCGGCCGCTTGAGGAGCCGATCCAGCATCTCGTAGCTGTTCGACACATCACGCTCGCCGGAGATGATCAGCTCGATCACCGGCTGGTCGCCGAGTGATCCGGTGTAGACGAAGACGCGTCGTACGTCGTCGGGGAGAAGGTGGCGGATTGAATCGACCTTGGCGCGTGCCTCGATGCCCTTCGCGCCCATACTCTGGTCCCAGCCGAATTCGAGAATCACTTGAGAGCGATTCTCGCGAGAAATCGAGCGCATGCGCTCGAGGCCGGGTAACGTCGCCAGCGCCTCTTCGATGGGCCGCGTAATCTGGCGTTCGACTTCCTCCGGTGTGGACCCTTCGTATGGAACCTCGACGTAAATGCCGGGCCACTCGATGTCCGGGAACATCTCCAGCGGCAGGAGTCGTGAGGCGAGAAGCCCGATTAGCGACAGGGCGACAAAGATGACGACCGTCGTGACCGGTCGGTTCAAGGCAATCTCGGTGTGCTTCACGGCTCTTTTCCTATGCTGTCTGCGTGACCCAGCGCTTGCGATTCATCAGTGAGTAGACCACCGGGATGACGATGAGTGTCAGAACTGTTGAGACTATGAGTCCGCCGATGACCGTAATAGCCATCGGTGCGCGAATCTCGCTGCCCTCGCCGAAACCAAGCGCCATCGGCAACAGGCCGAGCGCCGTGGTGAGGGACGTCATCAGGATCGGACGCAGGCGTGCGCGACCGGCCTCCTTGATGGCGTCGATTTCACTGGCGCCCTGCGCCTGGAGCTGATTGATGAGATCAACAAGGACGATCGCGTTGTTGACGACAATACCGGCGAGCATGATGACGCCGATCAGGGCAACAATGTTGATCGTTGTCCCGGTCAGAAACAGTGCGAGCACGGCGCCCACGAGCGCAAGCGGGATCGTGAACAGGATGACGAAGGGATGGATGAGCGATTCAAACTGTGAGGCCATCACCAGGTAGACGAGGAAGACGGCGAGCGCCAGCGCAAACTGCATGGACTTGAACGACGATTCCATTTCCTCGCTCTGGCCGCTGACAGTCATCGCCATGCCGTCAGGCAGCGCGATCGTCGAGAGAATGTTGCGTGCCTCGAGCGCTGCCGATCCGAGATCGCCGGACGCGACATTCGCCGTGATAATGGCGACGCGTTCCTGCGCAACTCGGCGAATTTCCGACGGACCCATCTGGACGGACACATCCGCCACCGCTTCCAGCGTGACCGGCCGAGGCGAGGCCGGGTTGACGATCAGCCGCCGGACTTCGTCGATACTGGACTGGTCAGTGTCGATGCTGCGGACCAGCACATCAATTTTCCTGTCCCGCCACGTGTAGCGCGTTGCGAGTTCACCGCGCACGTTCGCAACGACCCGATCCGCGATGTCCCGCACGGAAAGGCCAAGCTGCGCCGCACGTTCCTGGTCAAACTTGATCTGAATTTCGGGGTTGCCGCGCTCGACCGTCGTCTTGATATCGGTGAATTGTCCCGACTCGTTCATTCGCTGGACAACGATCTTGCTGAGGCGTTCGAGGTTGGCGAGATCAAAGCCGGAGATCTCGACCTGCAGCGGATTCGAAAAACTCATCAGCGACGGCCGTGAGAATTCGTACTGCAGGCCCGGGATGTCGGCGAGGTCGTCACGCATGCGATTCATTACCTGCTCTTCGACGTCTCGCGACATTCCCGGTTCGAGCTTGATGCTCATGACGCCCGTGTGGTCACCGGCATCCACGGGATTCGCGTCGAGACGGTTACCGGTCCCGGCGACGGAGTAGTGCAAGGCAATCGCATCGATGGCTTCTGCCGATGCGTGTGCCGAGCGCATCGCGCGATCCGTCTCGGACAGCGGCGCACCGGGCGCCAGGCGGAGGTCGATGTTGAATTCACCCTGGGAAAGCTGCGGGATTAACTCGGTTCCCAGGCGCGGTATCAGGGCCATCGAACCAGTAAAGATCAGCAGGGCAGCCAGCAGTACTGCGCCGCGATGTTGAAGTGACCAGTCAAGCGCGGGCGCGTAGACGCTGGCGAGGCGGGCATTGATCCACTGGAAGATGCGCGACGGAATCCAGAGGATCGCCCAGAACACCCAGCGCAGACCCTGGAAAACGCCACCTGCGACCATGACGAAGAAGGCGACGAAACGCGTAAACCAGCCGGCCGGCCCCTGTTTGTCGTCAGCGGCGTAGCGTGCGCCGGCGCCAACCGATGCGAGCATCGGGATGAGCGTCAGTGCGACGATGAGAGAAAAGACGAGCGCAAACGTCACCGTCAGGGCCTGGTCGCGGAACAACTGACCCGCGATCCCGGAGATGAACACCATCGGGAAAAACACCGCGATTGTCGTCAGCGTTGCTGCGACGACTGCGGAGGCAACCTCGGCTGTGCCGTTCGTCGCGGCCTTTAAAATGCTCTCCCCCTGTTCGCGCTTGCGGACAATGTTTTCGAGAACAACGATGGAGTTGTCGACAAGCATGCCGACCGCGAGCGCGATGCCGCCGAGCGACATGATGTTGAGAGAGATGCCGTTCGTGTACATCAACAGGAATGTGCCGATGACCGAGACAGGGATCGCAACGCCGACAATTGCTGTTGCTCTCGCGTCTCTCAGGAAGCCGTAGAGGACGATAATCGCGATCACGCCGCCAAGAATTGCTGCCAGCTTGACGTTGTCGATCGCAGACGCGATGAATCGTGACTGGTCATAGACCTTGATCAGTTCCATCTCTTCCGGCAGAGAGTCCCGCACACCTCTCAGTCGCTGTTCAAGCCGGTTCGCGACCTGCACGGTGTTCGCGTCGCCCTCTTTGTAAACTGCGAGTTCGACCGACTCCTCGCCGCCGACGCGCGTGATTGCCTCCCGCTCCTTGTGTCCGCGGGTCACTGTTGCGACGTCTTTCAGGTAAACCGGGCGACCGCTGACGTAGCCGACGATTGCATCGCGGAATTCGTCGACGGTCTGGAATTCGTTAATTGTCCGTACGAGGAAGCGCTGGCTGCCTTCTTCGAGCCGGCCGCCCGAGAGATTGACGTTCTCGGACCGAATACGCGCCGCGATGTCGTCAATGCTTAGGCGAAGCTGCGCGAGCTTCTGCTGGTCGACCTGGATCTGGATTTCGTCCTCGAGCCCGCCGCTGACCTTGATCGCAGCGGTGCCTTCGACCGCCTCCATATCAGACTTCAGGCGTTCTTCGGCGAGTCGTCGCAGCGCTTTAAGCTGCGCCTCGCTGCCCGTTGCCTGGTCTTCCTTGAACTTGAGCCCAAGACGCATGATCGGTTCAGAGGAGGGATCGAATCGCAGCAGGAGAGGCCTGCTTGCCTCCAGCGGCAGGAACAGAACGTCGAGCTTCTCGCGTACGTCGATGCCCGCGACGTCCATGTCCGTGCCCCACAGAAACTCCAGCGTGACGTCGGACTGACCGGATCTCGACACCGAGCGGACCAGTCGAACATTGCGAATGACGCCGACTGCTTCCTCGATCGGCTTGGTGAGCAGGTTTTCGATTTCGGCTGGTGCCGCGCCGGTCAATTCGGTGCGAATCGTCAGCGTTGGGTAGGAGATGTCCGGAAGCAGGTTCAGGCTGAGTCGCGAAAGCGAGACCAGACCGAACAGAGCGATGGCCACCATGAACATGACGATCGTGACGCGACGCTGCGTCGCGATTTCAATCAGTTTGCGCATTACTGGCTCCGCTCGTCGTTGCGACTGCGGGCGGTCTGCGTTTCAGCATCCTCGGTATCCGCTGACTCTTCCACGTCCGGCTCTTTTTCTTCGCCGATGATGCTGACGTTCGTGCCTTCTTTCAGGCCAAGCTGGCCGACCACGACAACGCGATCGTTTTCGTCGAGACCCGAGCGAACTTCGACGAGTCCCTCGTTGGAAAAGCCTGTTTCGACGCTTTTCCGTACGGCCTTGCCATCCTCGACGATGTAGACATGCAGCGATCCGTCATTGTCGACGAGCGCAGCACGCGGGATTCTCAATGCGTTGTCTCGCTGATCGTAAATGACGCTTAGTCGCGCAAACATCCCGGGTTTGATGCGCTGCTCGCTGTCCCGAATCTCCACCGTGATTTTGAAAGTGCCGGTCTCCGGATCGACGACTGGGCTAACGCGCGTCACCGAGGCAATGATTGGCGTTTTGCCCAGCGCGTCGATCTGGATTCCGACGGGTTTACCCGGTGCGATCCGCCGGTACTCTCGCTCTGGCACGTAGAGATAGGCAACGAGCGGATCAAAACTGGTAATGCGAAACAGGGGGTCGCCAACGGCGACCGTATTCCCGAGCCGTGCAAAGCGCTCGGAGATTACGCCGTCGATCGAGGCGCGAATGCGGGTGTAGTCGAGTTCGAGCTTCGCGAGATTGTAGGATGCTTCAAGCGCTTCCATTTCATAACGCAGCTTGTCGAAATCACCGTCGCTGATCAGGCCTTTCGCCTTGAGTTCGGTGTTGCGCTTGAAGTCTCGATTCAGTTTCTCGAGCTGCGCTTCGGACTCCCGGAGTTCGAGCGCTAAACGATCGCCGTCAAGTGCTGCGAGAATCTCGCCGCGTGCAACGGCGTCGCCTTCTTCGACTCTGAGCTCACGAATCTCGCCCGCGACCTTTGCAATGACGGTCGCTTCAGCTATCGCTTCAATGGGTGCTGTTCCGGAATACATCGCGTAGACCGTGCCCCGGTCAGGGTTCTGGACTTCAACCGGAATGGTCGGACCGGACTCTTCTTCGGACTCGTCCGTTTCGGAGTCATTCTGCGGACCGCAGGCAGCCAATAGCATTAGCCAGGCTAACAGCGCGAGGCCAGGACGATGCATCGTCATATACGTTTCCCCTATGCCGCTGCTCCCCGCAGCGTTGTTTTGTGTCTTAGCCGGTAAGCTTTTCGGAAGGCATGGCTTGCGCAAGAACGCGCGATCCTTCGCTGATAGAGCCCTGCCCGACAACGACAACCTGTTCGTTTCCGTCGAGGCCGTCGAGAATTTCGGTCACACCCTTATCGACAATTCCCGTCCTGACGACGCGGCGTTCGACAGACTGGTTCCTGACCACGTAGACGATGGACTCTCCGTCTTCTTCGACAATGGATTCCGTCGGAACCGTCAGGGCGTTGTCGTGTTTTTCGTAGGCAATGGAAAAGCGAGCAAACATGCCCGGCGCGAGCAGGCCGACCGTGTTGTCGATGACAGCCGTCGCCCGGAACGTACCGCTGGTGGTGTCAATCGTCGGGCTGATGCGGTCGATTCTCGCGGAAAACTCGGTTTCCGGCATGGCCGCGACCTGGATCCTGGCGATATGGCCGGGTGAAAACTTCCCGAGTTCCGACTGTGGAATTTTCAGGTAGGCGACCAGCTCGGATGTCTCGGTGATGCGGAATGCCTGTTGGCTCGCTTCGAGGTTCTGTCCGAGTCGAATATCGCGCTCGGCGACGACACCGTCGATCGGCGCACGAATGTTGCTGTAGTCGTACTGCAGGGCTGCAAGTTCATAAGTGGCCTTGAGCGCGTCGAGGTCAAATTTCATTCCGTCAAACATCGACGCGCTGATCAGTCCGCGGCTGTGCAGGTCCAGGTTGCGCTCGTACTCGCGTCGCGCATTGTCGAGATTCGCCTTGGCGCTCAGCATCTCGAGGCGAAGACGCTCGCCGTCGAGGCGGGCCAGAACCTGGCCCTCTTTCACGATCTCGCCCTCTTCGACGAGGATCTCGACGACTTCGCCGGGAACGCGAGCCACGGCTGGCGCGTTCAGGTCCGAGGCAATCGTCGCGGTCGCTTTATAGGTCGCGGAAACGGATTCGCGCTGCGGAAAACTGACCTCGACCGGGATCGGAAGCGCGTTTTCGCGGTTTTCGGCGGCGTTCGCGGCACCCGCTTCGCAACCTTTAAGGCCCGCGGCGGCGATGAGAAGAAAGAAAACTGCTAATCGGTTGGTCATGGCGTGTTTTGTCGATGTAGTGTTGTAGTCGAGTATAACACTAGATATGTGCGACGCAAGCCCCGTGAATCGCGATGCCGCTTCGCGCAATAAACTTTTCTTTATCAGTTACTTAAAGAAAATCCTGAGGTCGGGATGCGAGCGGAGACTGATCGGTTCTCCCTCATTTCCCGTCCATTTACGCTTTAGATGCGCGCAACACGCGAATGGATGCAGCTTAAGAAAAATATTGAGCCAGAAACGGGTTCAGCAGTCGGTTGTTCGGATCCAGCTGTCGACGAATCCTCGCAAACTGCATCAGCGCCTCACCGTAGACGTCCTGCGCATACGCCGCCCGTACGGACCGCGTCTGGTTAAAGACAGGAATCCCGCCCATGTGTTCCGCGAAATCAGCAAGATCGATGACAAAGTCCTCCCAGCCGTCTGCGGCATTGGAGCTCGTCTGGATTGCAATCATGTCTTCATGGCGGGACGGCGACATGAGTGCGGTCCGGTCCTGCGACACGCGAAAACCCACTGTCGGCAGATCGGGCCTGAAGCCGGTGGCGTCGTAGGCTGACCGGCAAAACCGGGTGTATGCGCGACAGACTTCCGCCGCGTGTCGCGCCGGAAAACACCAGGTCGTGTACAGCGGCGTCGACGAGGATTCGCCGTTCTGCCTGTGCGCCGCGGAAACGGAATAGGTACCCGTTTCCAAAAAGCGGTTCTGGCCGAGGTCGCGGCTGAACCCGCTCATGCCGTCAATCAGCCGATACTTCACCTGTTTCAGCGGCACGACCTTGTGGATGGAACGAAACAGGGCCGGCAGGACGACGCTTTCCCCGATGTCTTTCATCTTCCAGGCACGATCGCTGACGCGATCCGTTTCGAGACTGGGTCGCATGATTTCGAAATACGCCCGGTCGCGATGCGGCATCAGGTAAAACTTCAGACCAATCGGGAGCTTCGCGAAAGTCGAGACTGATCGGACGAAATCATCGATCGACAGTTTCTTGTATTTGACGGTGAACGCGCGTTTCTGGCGCACACGAAACGTCACGTCGGCGATGATGCCAAGCAGGCCGTAGCTCGCGCGGAACAGAGGCATGTGCTGTGTGTCGGTTGCCTTGATCCGAACGAGCTTGCCGTCAGGCGTGACGACGCGCATCGACAGGATGCGTCGCGACAGCGTTGCGGCGTCGTCGCCGATGCCGGCGCCAAAGCAGGGCGCCGCGACGGCCCCGCCGACCGTGTGCCGGTACAGGTCATAGCAGCCCGGCAGTTCGAGACCGAGCGCGTCCAGCTCATTAACGAGATCCTCAAGCCGGACTCCTGCTTCCGCGGTCACCGTGAAATTTTCGGTGTCGATGGGAGAGATTCGATCGAGTCCGGACGTTTCGATGACCAGACCGCTGACGGAGGTGTTGCAGTCTGTCGAAGCTGTATTGCCTCCTCGGGGTCGAAGCGCAAACGGGACGTGGACCCCTGGCTCGATGCACTGCTTCAATTCGCTGATCGTTGTCGGCTTAAGCCTTTCTGCTTTCAGCGTTGTCCGTTGCTGTCCTTTGCGCTTCGCGGTTCTGGCCATCCTTGGTCTCCAATTTGAGATACTCAAAAGACAAAGGCACGGCTCGCGCTGTCCGACAATCGTTGGCGGCCCCGCTGCCTTGGGATTTCTCCTTTAGACCGGTGGCTTTGCGTCACACCCTTTCGAGTGTTTTGCCTTTGTCTGATTTACAAGGTGAAACTGTCATGCACGCGCTGAAGATTCCGTGACCCAGTTCCGATCAGACATAAGTCCTTACTCTCACGCCCAAGCCGCTGATTCGTTTGACTCCCTATCGCCGCTACTCAATGATCAACGCGACATAACGACGCTTTGTCCGCACAAGAGGAGTTCGCGGTGACCGATGCGATAACTGATCCGACGGATGTCGCCCGACGATGCGAGGCTGCCGCGACCCGGATTGCGCCGCTAATTCGCAAGACTCCCCTCGTTCTGGCTCCGACATACGGAACCGGCAGGGCGGGGCGTGTGTACCTGAAGCTGGAGAACCGTCAGCGGACCGGCTCGTTCAAATTTCGGGGCGCGGTACACCGACTTTCGCGAATGACGAAAGAACAGCGAAGCGTGGGCTGTGTCACTGCGTCGAGTGGAAACCATGGGGCCGCCGTCGCTGCGGCGATGTCGGAGCTTGGAGTCGCCGGTCGCATCTACGTTCCTGAGTCCGTCTCGGATGCGAAACTCTCCGCCATTCAGTCCTACGGCGGTGAGGTCGTGCTCTATGGCACGGACGGGCTCGACACAGAACTCGAGGCGCGTCGCGTCGCCGAGTCGGAGGGGATGGTTTACGTCTCGCCTTACAACGACCCGGATGTGATCGCCGGACAGGG
>CAWUHY010000066.1:0-12729 GCA_963922215.1 uncultured Gammaproteobacteria bacterium
TCCGCCGACCGCAAGCAGCCCGTCGGGATCCTTCAGGGCCTCATTTGTTGGCGGAAACGAGTCGGGCGGACTGGACGGATCGATCCAGACCAGGCGCGGGGCGTTCACGCGTCCGGTTCCTTGTAGGGACTGTGATCGTCAACCGCCTGCATGTAGCGCTCAACATCTTCCATCTCCGCCGCAAGATAGTCGCGGATGGCGTCGTAAAACTGCGGATGTGCAAGCCAGTGCGCGGACCAGGTCGATTCGGGAATGAAGCCGCGGCTGATCTTGTGTTCGCCTTGCGTTCCCGGTTCGAAAACCTCGAGGCCGTATTTAATACAGTACTCGATGCCCTGGAAATAGCAGGTTTCGAAGTGCAGCCCGTTGAATTCACCGGTGCTTCCCCAGTAGCGGCCGTACAGCCTGTTGGTTCCGACGAAGAACACAGCGGCTGCGACCGGTTGATCGTCAAGCTCGGCGAGGACGACGAGGATGCTGTCGGGCTGGGCCTCGCTCAGACGCAGAAAGAACTCCAGGTCGAAGTAGTGTGTCGAACCTCGACGCATGAAGGTCAGGCTGATCAGCCGGTAAACCGTATCCCACAGCGATTCGCTCATGTCCTTCCCGTCGAGGTGCCGGAAACGAATCCCGGCCTCCGCGACATGTCGACGGTCGCGTTTGGCTTTCTTGCGTTTGCGGGAGTTAAAAGTCGCGAGGAAGTCGTCGAATGTTTTGTAGCCGCGGTTATGCCAGTGAAACTGACAGTCTTTCCGCGTCGTCAGACCGGCATCGCTCAAGATATCCAGCTCGGACGCATCCGGGAACAAGATGTGCAGTGAGGAAAAACCGGACTCCTGAGCCAGTGTGAGCGCTCCTTGTGCGAGTAGCGCTTTCATTGATTCGTCAGTGTCCTTCTTCAGCAGCAGCTTTGGACAGGGTGCGGGCGTGAACGGGATGGCCGAGACAAGCTTCGGGTAATAGGGCTCTCCGGCCCGGTGGTACGCGTTCGCCCACGCCCAGTCGAACACAAATTCGCCCCAGGAATGACTTTTCGCATACAGCGGCATCGCCCCGAGTACTTTGTCATCGTCTTCGAGCGTCAGGTGCAGCGGCTGCCACCCGGTCTCATCGGACACGCAGCCTGTCGCCTCGGCGGCGTGCAGGAAGGCGTAGCTCGAAAACGGGAATTGATCGCCCGCGCAGGCGTTCCAGTCGTCCTCGCCAATCGAGGCAATCGATTCGTGAACGCGGATTTCCACCCGGCGTCAGGCGGCGGCTTCGTCGCTTTCCGACTCTGCGAGCGCGTCGAGGTAACGTTCGGCGTCGAGTGCGGCCATGCAGCCTGCGCCCGCCGACGTAATCGCCTGCCGGTAGACCTGGTCTGCAACATCGCCCGCTGCAAACACGCCGTCGATGCTGGTCGCCGTCGCATTGCCCTCGATGCCGGACTTCACGACGATGTAGCCGTTCTTCATGTCGAGCTGGCCATCGAACAGACCGGTGTTCGGGCTGTGTCCGATCGCGATGAAAACGCCATTCAGCTCGAGGTCCGTCATCTCATCGCTTTTCACATGCTTGATGCGGAGCCCGTTGACGCCTGCATCGTCGCCCAGGACCTCTTCGACAACGTGATCCCACATGATGTCGATCTTGCCTTCTTTCTCTTTTTCGAAAAGGCGGTCCTGCAGGATCTTCTCGGCGCGCAGTGCGTCACGACGGTGAACGAGCGTGACCTTATCGGCGATGTTTGCGAGATAGAGCGCCTCTTCAACGGCCGTGTTGCCTCCGCCGACAACCGCGACGTTCTGGTTTCTGTAGAAAAAGCCGTCGCAGGTCGCGCACGCGGACACGCCGCGCCCTTTGTAGGCCTCTTCCGAGGGCAGGCCGAGATACATTGCGGTTGCGCCGGTCGAAATGATCAGCGCGTCCGTCGTGTAGGTTCCGTAGTCGCCGGTGAGCACGAACGGGCGTTTCGAAAGATCCGCCGTATGGATGTGGTCGTTGATGACCTCCGTGTCGTATTTCTCGGCATGTTTGAGCATGCGCTGCATGAGCTCGGGTCCCTGCAGACCGTCGGCATCACCCGGCCAGTTGTCGACGTCAGTGGTCGTCATTAGCTGTCCGCCTTGCTCGATGCCCGTCACCATGACCGGATCAAGGTTCGCACGCGCGGCGTAAACGGCTGCGGAATAACCGGCGGGTCCCGATCCAAGGATCAGAACGCGGCAATGACGAGGGTCACTCATGTATAATTTCCTTTCGATTTTCGGGCGGGCAGACAACTCATATCGGAATGGGTCCCTTTGGGCGGGAATCAAGCCGATCAGCGCTCTCAAGAGCCGGGCATTAGTGTAGGCAAAACGAGCGCTCTGAGCATCCCAATTTACAGTGAACACATGATTCCGACGCGACAACCGGGCAAAATCCCGCGTTGACGTCATTCTTGAACGAGCGATATGGCGAGAGCACAAAAAACCGCGACGACCGGACTTTCATTCCAGGTGCACCGCGCGCTGCGGGAAGGTGCCCTGTATGTGTTCGGGGCGCTCGCGCTGATTCTCTGGTATTCGCTGTTCACCTATGACCCCGCTGACCCGGGCTTCAGCCAGGCGACCAGTACCGAGAGCGTCAGGAACGGCGTCGGGCTGCTCGGCGCAAAAGCCGCCGATCTTTTGTTCTACCTCTTCGGGCGACCCGCGTACCTGTTTACGCTGATGCTCTTCTATTTCGGCTGGATGCTTTATCGCGAGCAGAAAACCGAGATTCGCTTTACCAGCATGGATTTCGCGCTGCGGTTTGCCGGGTTCCTCGCGATGCTTCTGACGAGCTGCGCGCTGTCGACCCTGCATTTCTCACCCGCCGGATTTAATGAGACCGCGGGCGGCGTGCTTGGACAGCTTGTCGGTCATCAGCTGCAGGCGGTCATGAAGCTGCTGGGCGCGAGCGTGTTGCTGTTCTTCCTCTGGGTCGCGTCCGTCTCGCTTTTCCTTGGCGTTTCCTGGTTCAGCATCATGGACCGGCTGGGCGCGCTCTGCCTCAAGTTGTACGAATGGTGCCTCGCAAAGATTGGCGAACTGCGTGACCGCGCGGAAGGTCGGCGTCAGCAGGCGGCGCGGGCCGAGATCATCAAGGTCGAGAAAAAGCGGACTGCGAATCGCAAGAGTCCGCGCATCGAGCCCGTGCTCCCGCAGCTGGAGACCAGCGCACGCGCCGAACGCGAACGCCAGGTCACCTTGTTCGAACCTTCAGAGCCCGGCGAGCTTCCGCCGCTCGCGCTGCTCGACGATCCGCCGCAGCGCAAAGAGGGTTATTCGAAAGACTCGCTCGAGGCGATGTCACGGCTTGTTGAACTGAAATTGAAGGACTTCGGCGTCGACGTCGAGGTGAAAAGCGTTTCGCCGGGGCCTGTCATCACGCGCTTCGAACTCGACCCGGCGCCGGGCGTCAAGGTCAGCCAGATTGCGAACCTCGCGAAGGACCTCGCGCGCTCGCTGTCGATCGTCTCTGTGCGCGTTGTCGAGGTCATCCCCGGCAAGTCCTTCGTCGGACTCGAGATTCCGAATGAGAACCGGGCGCTCGTCACGCTCGGAGAAATCCTGAAGTCGCGCGCCTACGACGACCTCGCGTCGCCGCTGACGCTGGCCCTGGGCAAGGACATCTCCGGCAACTCGGTCGTAGCGGACCTCGCGAAAATGCCGCACCTGCTCATCGCAGGTACGACCGGTTCCGGTAAGTCTGTCGCAATCAACGCGATGATACTCAGCCTGCTGTACAAGTCGCAGCCCGAGCAGGTCAGGCTGATCATGATCGATCCGAAGATGCTCGAACTCTCGGTGTACGAGGATATTCCGCATCTTCTGACGCCGGTCGTGACGGACATGAAAGAAGCGGCAAACTCGCTGCGCTGGTGTGTCGCCGAAATGGATCGCCGCTATCGGCTGATGGCGGCGCTCGGCGTGCGCAACATCGGTGGGTACAACCGCAAGGTCCGGGAAGCCATCGATGCCGGCGAGCCGATCAAGGACCCCACTTTTACACCACCTCCGTTCGAGGACGACGAGAAGCCGATCGAGCATCCGACGCTCGCGCCGCTCCCGTACATCGTCGTCGTCATCGACGAGCTCGCGGACATGATGATGATCGTCGGCAAGAAGGTCGAAGAGCTCATCGCGCGTCTCGCACAGAAGGCCCGTGCGTCGGGCATTCACATGCTGCTCGCGACGCAGCGTCCGTCGGTCGATGTCATTACCGGCCTGATCAAGGCCAACGTGCCGTCGCGCATCGCGTTCCAGGTTTCGGCAAAAGTCGATTCCCGTACGATCCTCGACCAGCAGGGCGCTGAAAACCTGCTCGGCCACGGCGACATGCTCTACCTGCCGCCGGGAACATCGATGCCGATCCGTGTTCACGGCGCATTCGTTGGCGACCACGAAGTACATGCGGTCGTGAAGCACCTGAAGAAGAGCGGAGCGCCGCGTTACATTGATGAAATTCTTGACGGTCCGAGCAGTCCAACACCGGGACTGACCGGAATTGATCCGGCCACCCCCGACGGCGCAGACGCGGAGTCGGATCCACTTTACGATCAGGCGGTACAGGTAGTGATGGAAACCAGGAAGGCATCCATTTCCGGCGTGCAGCGTCGGCTGAAGATTGGTTACAACCGCGCGGCGCGCATGGTTGAGACGATGGAGGCGGCAGGTCTCGTCGGCCCGCTACAGCCGAACGGCTCACGCGAAATCCTCGTCCCGAAGGGCAACGATGAATAGGGCGGCGTTGATCGTCGCGGCCGCGCTGATTAGCTTCGGCGCGTCGGCCGATGAGCCACAGGAGAATGACGAAGGGCTCGCGCTTGTTAACGCCTTCGTTAACGAGATCACGGCGTTCTCAGCCGATTTTCAGCAAACCCTGCTGGATGCCGATAAAAATGTCGTCGACTCGTCCGCCGGACGCTTGCTGATCCAGCGGCCCAATCAGTTCCGCTGGGACAACACCGAACCCTACGAACAGTGGCTGATTGCGGACGGCAAAAACATCTGGAGCTATGACCTCGACCTCGAACAGGTAACGGTCAAGTCGCAGGCCGAGAGCCTTGCCAATACGCCCGCCGCAATACTCTCGGGCAACGGCACCTCGCTGGACCAGTTTCGACACGTCGAAACCTATCGCGAAGATGCCTTCCTGTGGGTTCGCCTCGAGCCGGTCGATGCCGACAGCGGCTTTTCACGCATGGAGCTTGGTTTCCTGAACGAGACTTTGAACCGCATGGTCTTCTTCGACAGTCTCGGCCAGACCACCCTCGTCCAGCTCGACAATGTCGCGGTCAATCCGAAGCTATCCGCGACACTTTTCGAGTTCGCCGTTCCTGACGGTGTTGATCTTATCGGGACTCCTGTAAAGCCGGCGGAGGAGAGCTCGGCCCGCTCGCAGCCGGAAGACGCGAACGGTTCGTCCTGATGCTGCCCTTGCGCTACGGATTTCGCTGGCGCGTTGCGAGCGTGTTGCTGCTGCTGGTGGTTCTCGCCGGTGCGCTTATGCCAGTCGTCTGGCTCTGGCCCGATCGCGTCAGTGTTCGAATGTGGTTCGACGGCATCGACAAATGGGCGCATGGGCTAACCTTCGCCTTTCTCGCTATCTGGTTCAGCGGCTTGTACGCGAAGCGCGCTTACTGGCGAATCGCCGTTGGCCTGTTTCTGTTTGGCCTGGTCATCGAAGCGGTCCAGCGGCTGGTTGGCTATCGCACGGCCGACCACGAAGATCTCATCGCGAATTCCATCGGTATCGTCTGCGGTCTCGTCATAGGCATTGTCTGGGCCGGTGGCTGGGGCGCTGCGTTCGAGCGTAGGTTCGTCGGGAACGAATCCGGCGGTGGCTGATCTTTTTTCCGTCGACACCGATGCCTATCGCCCGCTGGCAGATCGGATGCGACCGGAGAACCTGTCCCAGTACATCGGGCAGGCGCACGTCTTGGGTCCGGATAAACCGCTGCGCAAGGCGATCGACGCTGGCAAGTTACATTCCATGGTGTTCTGGGGGCCACCCGGCACTGGCAAAACAACGCTCGCGCGAATGCTCGCCTCGGGCACCGACTCGCACTTCATCCCACTGTCTGCCGTCATGGCGGGAGTCAAAGACGTGCGCGCCGCGGTCGCCGAAGCGAAATCTTTTCGGGACGGCGGACAGCGCACAGTCTTGTTTCTCGATGAGGTCCACCGCTTCAACAAGGCTCAGCAAGATGCATTTCTTCCCTACGTCGAAGACGGCACGCTGATCTTTGTTGGCGCAACGACGGAAAATCCGTCGTTCGAGCTGAACAACGCTCTGCTGTCACGAGCGCGCGTCTATGTCCTGAAGTCGCTGACGCGAGACGACCTGATTGCGATTCTCGAGCAAGCTTTGCGCGACGAGCGAGGCTTCGGCGGAACGCTGGCCGCTTCACAGGAGCAGCTTGGAAATCTTGCCGATGCGGCAGACGGTGATGCGCGACGCGCGCTAAACCTGCTCGAGATTGCGGCCGACTTGTCTGACGGCAGCCTCAGCGATGCCGTGGTGGAAGACGTGGCCTCAGGCCGGGCCCGTCGATTCGACAAGGGCGGTGACAGCTTCTACGACCAGATCTCGGCGCTGCACAAATCGGTGCGCGGCACGGATCCCGACGCGGCCCTCTACTGGTTCACGCGCATGCTGGACGGCGGCGCGGACCCTTACTACCTGTCTCGCCGTCTCATCCGCATGGCGTCCGAAGACATCGGCAACGCCGACCCGCGCGCACTGGCGCTGTGCCTCGACGCCGCGAATGCCTACGAACGCCTCGGCAGCCCTGAAGGCGAGCTCGCACTGGCACAGGCTGTCGTCTACCTGGCCTGTACGCCGAAGAGCAACGCGGTCTATGTCGCGAGCAAAGCCGCCGCCGCTGACCTCGATGCTTACGGTTCGCTCGATGTGCCTGCGCATCTCAAGAATGCACCGACGCGGCTGATGAAGGAACTCGGCCACGGCGAGGACTATCGCTACGCGCACGACGAGCCGGATGCCTTTGCGGCTGGCGAGGACTACTTTCCCGAGGACATGCCGAGGCGCAGGTATTATCATCCGGTGCCCCGCGGTCTCGAAATCCGCATCGGCGAAAAACTTGCCGAACTCGAAAAACGACGCAAAGACGCAAAGACCAAACGCAAATGATCGATCCGAAATTACTCCGTTCCGACGCCGAGGGCGTTGCAGAGAACCTCGCACGTCGAGGTTTTTCGTTCGACCACGAGGGCTACCTGGCGCTCGAGGCAAAACGCAAGGCGCTGCAGGTGGACACCGAGGCGCTGCGCAGCGAACGCAACAGCAGCGCAAAGTCGATTGGCCAGGCGAAGGCGAAAGGCGAGGACATCGCGCCGCTACTCGCCGCCGTGGAAGAGCTGGGAGACAAATTGTCAGCGACGGAAGATGAGCTGCAGAGCGTGCAAGATGCGCTGTCCGACATTGAGCTCGGGTTGCCGAACCTGCTCGCCGACGACGTTCCCGATGGCAAGTCAGACGAAGATAACGTGGAAGTCCGGAAGTGGGGCGAGCCGACAAAGTTCGACTTCAAGCCGAAAGACCATATCGAGCTCGGAACCGGGCTTGGCCAGCTGGATTTTGACGCTGCAGCAAAAGTCTCGGGCGCACGCTTTGCCGTCATGTCCGGACCGCTCGCACGTCTGCAGCGCGCGCTGATTCAGTTCATGCTGGACGTCCACACGGCAGAGCACGGCTACTCCGAGGCTTACGTTCCTTACCTCGTGCAGGCGCCCGCGCTAACGGGCACCGGCCAGCTTCCGAAATTCGAAGAAGACCTGTTCAAGACGCAGACCGAGACGCCTTATTACCTGATCCCGACCGCAGAGGTCCCGCTAACCAACCTCGCTCGCGATCACATCTTCGAGGCAGATGAGCTGCCGCTGAAGCTGACGGCCCACACGCCTTGCTTCCGGTCGGAAGCCGGTTCACACGGCCAGGATACGCGCGGCATGATTCGCCAGCATCAGTTCGAGAAAGTCGAGCTCGTGCATCTCGTGCACGCGAGCCAGTCCGAGTCAGCGCTGGAAGAGCTGACCGCACACGCAGAGACTATTCTCCAGCGTCTGGAACTGCCGTATCGCGTCGTCGCGCTGTGCAGCGGCGACGTCGGCTTTTCTGCGACCAAGACTTATGACATGGAAGTCTGGCTGCCCGGCCAGCAGAAGTATCGTGAGATTTCGTCCTGCAGTAACTGCATGGACTTCCAGGCGCGACGGATGAAGGGCAGGGTGCGCAACTCGGAGACCGGCAAGCCGGAGCTCATTCACACGCTGAACGGTTCCGGCGTTGCAGCCGGCCGCGCGCTGATTGCCGTGATGGAGAACTATCAGCAGGATGACGGCAGTATCGCGATCCCCGACGCCCTGAAGCCCTACATGGGCGGCATCGAGAGAATCGGCTAGCGCACGTCGGCCGACGCCGAATAAAAAAGAGACAAAAAAAGGGGCTCAGATGAGCCCCTTTTCTGTAGTGTTGCGTTTCGCCGTTCAGTCGCGGCTCATGAAGAACTGGAGGATGTACCAGAACATGAGAGCGATAGAGGCGAACAGCTGCATCGCTGCGGCTACGTACCGGTCTTCCGGGTAGTGATGCAGGATGTTGGACGTGTCATACAGCACCGCGGCGCCGGCGAAGCCGATCATCGCGAGGCTGAACCACGTGCCGAGCTGGAAGCCGAAGATGATGCTGCTGACGATCGCGACGAGCGCCAGGATGCCGCCCCAGACCAGCATGCCACGCAGGAATGAGAAGTCCTTGCGCGTGATCATCGCAACGGCAATGAGGCCGATACAGCCCATTGCGGTGACGCCGGCAGCGCTTTCGATGACACCAGGCTGCGTGACTGCAGCGATGAACAGCAGCGGCGAGAAGATCAGCGCCTCAGCAAAAATGAAGAACGCGAATGCTGCGTACTGCGCCGCTTTCGACTCGACGCGATGCGTCACATGAGACGCGCCCCAGCTAACGAGCATGAACGCACCGAGAACGAGCAGCCAGTTGCCGCCCATGACCTGCAGCAGCGACTGCGAAATGCCGCTGGTAAAGAGGTAACTCGAGATCAGCGCAAATGTCGCGATTGCGCCGACGACGTGCGCGTAGCTCTTCCAGATGAAGTTCGCTCGCGTTTCGACAGACGCTTCGGACACTGGTCCGAGATAGTTGATTTTCTCTTGCATGGGGTGCTTTCCTCCCGTGGAATTTGACCCGATTTTACCATTGTGGTCGAAGATGTGGGGCTTTCAGAGCGATTTTCGAGTCGAATTTTCCGAAGAAAATTTCTCGAAAAATCAGATCATTACGGATTCCCGATCACGTGTACTCGAAAATACCGAACGCGGACTCCCGCAACAAGCTGCTAGGTATCGTAGGGGCTACCGTCGAGGAGCGGCTTGAGCCGTTCGAGTCGAGCACCGGATTCCGTGCAGACGGCGAACTGTGATTCCTCGCGATGCGCGTACAGCGCGACCCCAGCGTAATCGCCGGCACGGTTCGCGATGTAAAAATTCACGTTGAAGTTTGGCAGGCCGCGTGAGTTCAGGAGGCGTTGCTCGATTGTGTTATCGCGGATGCGCTTCAACGCTTCCATCCCCGCGTCGACCGGCGCACGACCGCGACGCATTTCTTCGACGATCAGGTAGGAGCAAAGGCCGAAAAGATTCGCCTCGCCGCGTCCCGTCGAACCCGCTGCGCCGACGGTGCCGTCGACATACAAGCCTGCGCCCAGGATCGGCGAGTCGCCGACACGCCCCGGAATCTTCCAGGCGAGTCCGCTCGTCGTCGTCACGCCGCAGACGTCGCCCGACGGGCTGACACCGTTACAGTTGATTGTCCCGTAATACTCGTCCTCGTCGATCAGTCCGTCACGCACCATGCTGAGCCCGGCCGTTCGCGCGTCTTCCATCCGCTTGTCGGGATCGAGGTAGTGCTCCGGGTCGATTCGTCGCTGCCATTCCAGCCACAGCTTGCGGGACTTGTCGGTGTTTAAGTCATCCTCGATGTCGAAGCCCATGTTGCGTGCAAAGTTCTGTGCGCCCGGACCAACCAGCAGATGGTGGTCGGTGAAATCCATGACGGCTTTCGCAACGCTGGCGGGAGTGCGCACGCCTTCGAGTGCGGCAACGCCGCCAGCCTGTTTGCGCGGCCCGTGCATACAGCAGGCGTCGAGCTGGACGACACCGTCTGCATTGGGTCGCCCGCCGTAACCAACGCTTGCGTCCTCGGGATCAAGCTCGACGATGTTGACGCCCTCGACCAGCGCCTCGAGTACGTCGGCACCGCCGGTGATTTTCTCGAACGCGGTTTCGACGCAGCTAACGTCCCCGCCGTTGCGCATCGTGAATCCGTTGCGGGATGCGACGACGACTGGCTTGCTCCCGCCGGTGTGGACGGCAGGTGCAGCGGCGGCAGTACTCGCAACGGATGCGGCGGCGGTGGTGAGGAGGAAGTCTCGGCGATTGATGCGTGACATGTCGTGCTCCGGTATGGCGGTCGGATGATAGTCGCGCAGAAGCCGGGTTGCGTAAAGCCGCGTGTCAAGAGGCCAGTGCAGGTTGGACCACGTAGTATTGACGTGTGATCAACAAGCGTTTGTACCTGGAGCTTAGCCGCCTCAATGACGAGAGCCACCCGAGTGTGTCGGCGATCGCACCATTGATGTGTTTCTTCATTGTGCTGACGTTGGGTCTTCTGTTCCGACTGATGACGATTTTCAGCGGAGCCTTTGCAACATGCGTCGGGACGGATGAGTTCTGGTATTCCGCGACGGGTGGAAACTGGCCGCTGGTCAGTACGTTGGTCCTGCTGTTCGTTCTGCTGTTGCTCTGGAACTTCTTCATTGCCGTTGATGACTGGAGGAAGTCGACCGGCACGAGAATTATGGTCGTCGTCAATTCAATTGGAATCGTGGCAATGCTGGCGGTTTTTTCGGCACTTCATGATTCTGCGAGCGTTTCTCACAGCCGGCAAGTTGGCTTGTTTGACAATCTCGAGCATCGCTTATATCACGGCTCCACGAATGCCGAAGTCGAATGCGCAGCAAACCGAGATTTGGAGGGGCGATGGCGCGTTGTTTACCGCAAGCTTGGATACTATGGCCGGGATTTTCCGGCAACGTGGGTGCAGTTAAATACATGGGGCTACGCATTCACGCAGGATGCGGAATGGGCCCCCGTTCGTGCCGAACGTTGGTTCCCGCCGCGCTCAAAGCGATATTTTGAAGAGGAGGTTGTTTTTCCCGGCGAATTATTCGACGCACCCTGGGAATTCGAGCTTGATGGCAATACGCTGGTTCTTGAAACTCCGGAAGACTGGATTGATCACGAATGGCAAAGGTCACGGATCGTGCTGGTGCGCGAGGAAATACCGCCGGACTCAGTCGTGAATTTGAATCCGTATTCAGTGCTTGTTGATTGAATCGAAGCAGGCAGTGTCCCGCCCTCCGCTTGAGGGAAACACTCGAGTCGACTCTGGTCGATTTTCGCAGGGCGGCCATGGAAAATCTTGGTGCGCACTGTTGAATCCCTCGCGAGATGTAAGCACAATTCGCGGTCGCAATGATCCGCGCACAAGATCACCCGATTTCGGAGGGGTGGCAGAGCGGTTGAATGCACTGGTCTTGAAAACCAGCAAGGGTTTGTAGCCCTTCGTGGGTTCGAATCCCACCCCCTCCGCCAGTTCAGATCAAGCCCCGCCTGTCGGGGCTTTTTCTTTTGCGCGTCCAGCGTGCTGAATTCTCAGCTCCAGCGATCGATCCAAGTTAATCCCGAGCGATGGCAGGGTGAATCAATTCCCGAAATGCGAGTCCTACATGAATGATTGCGGGAAGACGAAACAATGCGCTTTACATTAACTAATCAAAATAAATTATTGTTTATAATAATATTAATTGTCCCATCTCTCGGGCATACGCAGACCCAGCCGACACCGCCGCCGTGCAGCGACCCGGAATTTTCCGACTTCGATTTCTGGCTCGGTGCCTGGGATGTGCGCCTGGCGGACGGCACCTTGGCGGGCCAGAACATGATCAAGAAGGTGCACGGCGGATGTCTCGTCACGGAATCCTGGGTTGGCGCCAGCGGGTCGCAGGGAACGAGTATCAACTATTTCGATCATTCGGCCGGCGAATGGGTGCAGGTCTGGAACGATGCCAACGGGACGCAAATCCACATTCGGGGCGGACTGACCGACGCCGGCATGCTGCTGGTCGGCAAGATTCACTACATCAGCAGCGGGACCGATGCCGATTTCCGCGGGCTGTGGACGCCGCTGGAGGACGGGCGGGTTCGCCAGTTTTTCGAGCAGTCGACGGACGGTGGGGAGACCTGGGCGGTCTGGTTCGAAGGTTTCTATAGCAGGGTCGAGCTTGAGAGCGACTAGCCGTCTGCCAACAGATTCTCCCGTTCGCCCCGCGATGTTGATCCGCAGTGGTTCGGTCATATAGTGTGGGAATCGGGCATCTGCCCGAGGAAGGAAGCAAACTTGGTCTTTTACTCTGAAAAACGCGGCCTGCCAGCCGGAAACCCGATTGCCAACGCGCTTGTCGTGATCGTTGGTCTGCTGGCGATTGCCGTCTCTATCGTGCTTGGATTCCTGGCCTTTGTCGTGCTGGCATCAATCGTACTCGTTATGGCGGCCGTCATCGGCATCCTCTCGATCGGCGAGGGCGATCACGTCGATGTCACCGTCGTCTCGCGGCCG
>CAWUHY010000067.1:0-12606 GCA_963922215.1 uncultured Gammaproteobacteria bacterium
CGGCGCGTCGGCGCACAAAGGGAAGATCGTCGTTCGTATTTGAATGAATCTGCTTTCCGCTTCGTCAGGAGATCGTCCGTCCCACTTCCTTCTTCGATACGCCCAAAGCGAGCAAGGATTTGACCAGCAGATCGATAGAGACGCTTGGGTCTCCCGCCTCCATCTTTGCGACTCGGGACTGACTGGATTCAATTGCCCTCGCAAAATCAGCTTGTGTCAGGTTTCGTCGCTTGCGTCGCTCCCTGAGTTTTTCGCTGAGCGCCAACTTCATTTCAATGTAGGCGGATTCTTCTGCAGTCAGATTCAGGAAGTCAGCGACCGAGCCTGTCTTCCAACCGCGCTTTGCCAGCTTTTTCTTTTTTTGCTTATCCATTGTCATAGTCTCTAAGTCTCGACTTGCAGGTCTCGATGACGCTCTTTGGAGTCTTCCCGGTCTTCTTCGAAAACACTTCGACGATGACGATCGCGTCTTCGTCAATGCGATAGACAATCCTTCAGCTTAGTCCGTCATCGGGGATTCGCAGTTCATGACAACGTCGTCCGATCGATGGCATTGGACGAGAATGCGGCATTGAGACCTTGTCGCCGCGTTGAAGTTGTCTCAAAAGAAACCCTGCTTGAAGTCTCGCGAGTCTAGAGAACGGCGGTGTCCTTACCTCCCCGCGCATCCAGACCAAAGGCTTGTCGCTGGGACTCATCTTGCGTTCCAAGATATGTCAATTCTGACATATTTGCAATACAGATTTTGGAGTGAAGGTCTTCCGGAATCGGGGGCCGAGAGTTCCTTTGAGTGCCTTCCGCCGGTCGGGCCTACCTGGCGCTGACTGCTGCCGATTCACCGAAAAGCTGAGGAAGCCTCGCCACCCGCTCCTCCGCCGACTCCGCAAACGCCGCGGAAGGCAGCGCGTCGATCGTTCTGATCCTGTCCCCCATCCCGTGTCCGTTCGCGATCTGGATCGCGAGGCCCGGACGGGCATTCAGTTCGAGCAGCATCGGGCCTTTTTCAACGTCGAGGACGACGTCGACGCCAAGGTAGCCAAGTTTGCTCGCGTCGGTGCAGCGCGCGGCAAGAACGAGCAGGCGTTCCCAATCCGGTATTTCGATCGTAGTTAAGTCAGCGCCGGAGTCCGGATGTTCGTACACCGGGCGGTCGAACTGCACGGCGTTGACGGACCGTCCGGTCAGCAACGACAGGCCGACACCGACTGCACCCTGGTGCAGGTTCGCCTTGCCGTCCGACTCGCGCGTCGACAGGCGCATCATTGCCATAATGGGAAAGCCTCGGTACACGATCACACGAATGTCCGGCACACCCTCGACCGAGAGTTCCTTGTAGATCGGGTCCGGCCGGATCAGCTCCTCGATGACCGCCGTATCCGGGCTGCCGCCCAGGCTGAACAGGCCGGAGAGGATGTTCGAGGCGTGTCGCGCGAGATCCGCTGTGCTGAGCAGCAGGCCGCTGGCCTTGATGAAACCCCGGTCGATTCGCTTGGTAATGACGAGAATGCCTTTGCCGCCGCTGCCCTTCGCCGGCTTCATCGCAAAGCCTGCAATGCCGTCAACGAATTCCTCGATACGGCGCAGGTCGTGTTGTGTCTTCAGCGCGGCGATAAGGCCCGGCGTTGGAATGCCATGCTCTTCAGCGAGCAGCTTTGTCTTCAGCTTGTTGTCGACCAGCGGAAATAACTTGCGCGGGTTGTGTCGCGCGATCAGGTTGATGTTGCGGTCGTTCATGCCGACCACACCAAGCGCCTTCAGCTTGCCGGGTGACGCAAACATCAGTTTGTTGTTTCGCGGGAGACGGCCATGAAGCGGCGGAGCTCGAGCAGGCGGTAGCCGTTGTAGTTACCGATGATGATGATCAGCGCGAGCACGACGAATTGTAGTCCAATGAAATTGAACGACAGATGCTGGACCCAGGGATTTGTCATCGCGAGGTAAGCAATAATTGCGGTCAACAGACTGCCGCCGCCCTGCACCGCGACCTCGCGCCAGCCTTCCTCTTCCCAGAGGATCGACATGCGCTCAACGGTCCACGACAGAATGATCATCGGGAAGAAGGTGATCTTCAGGCCCTCGGTCAACCCGATCTCGTAACTGAAGACACTGAACAACGCGATGATCGTGATGACGGTAATAATCACCGCGGATATTCGGGCGACGAGCAGCAGGTTTAAGTGCGAGAGATAACTTCGAATCATCAGCCCGACGGACACGACAAGCAGAAAGCCGATAAGACCGGTCAACAGCGTCGTCTCGATGAACGCGAGCGCGATCAGGACCGGCATGAACGTGCCCGAGGTCTTGAGGCCAACGAGAATCCGCAGGAAGCAGACGACGAGCGCGCCCATCGGAAGGAGCAGAATCGTCTTGAACATCGCCTGCTCTTCGATCGGCAGCGAATGGATCGAGAAACCGAGCCAGTCCTGCGCCTCGCCGAGTGCCGAGGCGACTTCGCCGTAGTTCGTCGTGTCGGAGCGAATCATCGAGAACGTCAGATCGGAGCGCACGCCACCGGTAACTTCGACGACGAAGCCGCGTGTTGGCTGCCAGAGCATCAGCGGCAGACCGCGCTCGTCCGCCGCGAGGTTCATCGGAAAGACCTCGCTCTCATCGTCGGACCAGACGCGCAGCAACGGTTTCAATCGCTGGCGACGGCGCCCGTCGTCGAGCAGCAGGCCGTGGACTTCTGTCGCCGCGATGCCGCGGCTCTGCAGCATGTTCGCGATGAGCTGCGGCAGGTTGCGCTCACCCACCTCGTCGATCAGGAGCTGTTCGTTCTGTTCACGGTTACTGGCACGGAACTGGCTGATGAGCTGGCGCGTCATCGTGAAGGGGTCTGACGACAGCGCGTAGGCGCGATCGAGGACGGCTTCGACGGCGGTCGCATAGGGCTCTTCCCAGCTCTGCCGCAGCAGCCGCGGTGCCGGCGGAATGACCTCTTCGCCGATCGCGCCGCGCTGCAGGACCTCCGCGCGATAGTAGAGGTACTGCCGACCATTGGCCTCGCGCACGGACCATTGCGCGTACTTGCCGTCGTCGTTGTCGAGGAAGTTCAGGCCGTAACCGGACGACGCGCCGCTCTCATCAAGAATCGAAAAGCGCGCCTGGTCGGACGGACGGCGCAGCGTCACGGTGGCGGGCCCGCCGGTCGCCACGAACTCAATGCGTGCCTCGATCGACCAGACCGTCTGTTCCCGGTCCGGAATCCACGGGACGTCGTAAGCGTAGTGCCGCTGGATCGACAGCCCGAGCCCGACGACCAGCAACAGCACGACGATCGCATACAGCGAGAATCGTCGACTGCGTGCCGGGTCGCCGCGCAGCATCTACGGCTTGTATCGCTTGTGGGTATAGGACCGCGCGACGTCCACGACGTAGAGGTCCATCAGGAAAGCACGACCAAGGAGTACAGGATAGGTCATGCGGCTGCGATCGGTCAGCGTGAACTCGGTGCTTTGCAGGCGTTCGCCGAGGCGAATGTCCATCTCGACGACGACGCGACGCTCTGCTTCGTCGGAGGCGACCTGGCGGATCAGCGCGGTGCGCACGATCGGCAGTTCGATCGCAACCGGTTCATCCTTGCTGTCGTGCTGAAACGTGAAGCGAACCCAGTCCTTGCCGTCGCGTTCGAACTCAACAATGTCCTGCGCGCTCAAGGACGAGGTTTCGGCGCCGCTGTCGACGCGCGCGCGGTAGTGGCGGCCCGGCGGGTTCATGTACAGCCACTCGATGCTGCCGATCACTTCCTTGTCGCCGATCCCGCTGACTTCCTGCTGCGGGCAGTCGAGCGGCTTCGGCCGCGGGCGCGCCTTGTTGATTTCAGCCAGCGCCTTCTCGAAGCGTTCGGTGTAGTCGGCGAGCTTCTCGTCGTAGGCTTCGAGAGCTGGCCGGGTCTCCTCGATGGTCGCTAGCAAGAGCTCGCACTGATCGGGCGGTTCGGGGGTCTCTTCGATAACAACGACCACCGGCTCTTCGGGCTCGGGCTCGACGACAACGGGCTCGACGACGGGCGTTGTCTGACAGGCAGCCAGCAACAGCAGCGCAGAAAGTAAGAAGAACTGACGCATGAATTCTCGGTGTCTTTTCGGGATCGGACTCGCCGCCCGCTGGGCGGATGAGCCGATAAACTACCACCGGACACCGATCTTTTCAGTCGCGATGCGCGATTTTGTCTGCCTGTCTCCGATCAGCGACGCTCTGCGTCGCGGCCGTATGCGCCCCTAAACTGACTCTTCTGCTTTCTCAGCTTTCGACGCCTGGCGCTCTGCCGTCATCTGGTCGGCAAACTCGTGGTTCCTGTCGCGGTGCCCCGCCTCGTCGGCACGCACAGCAATAATGACGTCGCGCAGCCGCGCATTCGCGGGCAGGTTCCAGTACTCGATCGCGATGTCGGGAGCCGGCACGTTTTCGATACGTCCTGCGTCCACTTCCTCGAGATAAGCCGTGTAGCTGATCACTGCCTCTTCCTCAAAGTAGGCAACGATCCGGTGCGCCGTCTTCGGCGACAGCAGGTAGATGAAAAAGTAGACGTTGTAGAACACGAACTGCGTGACCATGATCAGGCCGCGCTCAAATGCGCTCGGCTGCGCGATGTGAATGAACGTCATGAGGTGCATGCGCTCGTTCTCGGCTTCGTCGAGCAACTCGCGAATAAAACCGTGGTCTTCGCGAATGTGGCGCAGTGCCTTCAGATGCTGCAGCAGTCCGCCAACCATGCCCGGGACGGCGGCAACCGTTTCCAAGACGACGGCGCGATGCCCGTAGCGCTGACGGAAAAACCGGTCGGCGACAAAGCGCAGCATTTTGACGAAACGCAGGGCGATCCTGTCACGAGGGCCCTGCGGTACACGATGTGAGTCGAGATTCATGATCGGCTCCTGGTGTCAGCAAATCTGACACTCCTAATATCGGGTTAAACGATGTCGAGCAGAAGGGCATTCCCCGCTGTTCTGCTCGAATTCATGGTTTGAAAAAGGGCCGGACGACGGCCCGTTAGTTCACGCGAATAAATCCTTGCGCGCGAGGTCGGTGATCAGCACGACAGACTCGTGCTTCAACTTGCGTTCGGACGAAATCGCATAGAAGCGCTCTTCAATGTCATCGGTCTCGCCGACCACCGACGCACGGTACATACGACAAACTTCATCCTGGATAACGGTCGGGGCCGCGAACACGCCGAGCCCGGCTTGGCCGAATGCTTTTAACAAGGCGCTGTCGTCAAACTCGCCGGCGATACGGGGCGTGATGCCGTTAGCCTCGAACCAGTCGTCCAGTCTGCGCCGCAAGGCGGAATGCTGTGACGGCAACAGCATCGCAGCGTCGGCAAGACTCTCGGGGAACCTGTTCCGGTAGGAGCGCGCCATGCCTTTCTTGACGAAGAACGACATGCCGCTCGTGCCGAGCCGGTGGTTGTAGGCCTTGAGGCTCAGTCCGTCCGGAACAGGCTGGTCGGACAGCACGATGTCCAGTCGGTGAATGGCGAGCTCGGACAACAGCGCCTCGAGCGAGGCCTCCTGACAGCGAACTCGCACGGGATTGTCGTCCGTCAGCGCTGGCGCAACGATGCGCTCGGCGATCAGCTTCGGCATCGAGTTGACGATGCCGACGTTGAGCGTTTTCGGTCCGCTGAGCTGGTTCCCGCGCACAACGTTCGCGAGCTCCGCGCCGACCGAGAAAATCTCATCGGCGTACTCGTAGACGACCTGGCCCATGTCTGACAGCACGAGTCGACGGCCCGCACGGTTAAACAATGGCTGGCCGACCGACTTCTCGAGCAGTTTCAGCTGGCCGCTGATCGTTTGCGGAGTCAGGTGCAAAACTTCAGACGCGCGCGAGATACTGCCCTCGCGGGCGACAGTCCAGAAATACAGGAGATGGTTGTAATTCAGGTGACGCATGCGCGCATGGTAGCAGCCGGAACGCCGGCGCTTGCGATTTCTACGCACGGCCGGCGGGGTGGTGCTGGCCGACAGCGGAATCGCGGGTGTGTTGGGTGAATTTTGCAGCGCCATCGTTGAGTCCGGCTGGATCGAAGCCGGAAAAGCTAGCAAATTCCATATTTCGTGAAAATTCGCGGTTGCTTGTCATATGCGCAGGTTTTTTCGATGCATAAATACATCGGCAAATTCGATTGTTGGAATCGAATACTTCGACTTGTCCGAAACGTTCGAATCGCAGAAACTGCGCAGGCACTTTCGGAGTGACTTGATGAACACGATTGTTCGCGCCAACAACATTGAGCTCGATCCGCGCGTCCGCCAAGACGTTGCAACCGAGACGCGTCACGAGGAATTGCACGCGGCGCTGACCCTCGGCATCCGAAAAACGAAAAAATCAGTACGACGTTCTGTCAAAAAATCCCTGAAGCTATCCCGACGGCCTCTTCGCGATGTCCCCTATGCCCTGAATCCGGAGGCCTGATGCAGAACGTATTGGCTGGCCCGCAGCCTCGCGAGAGGCTGCGGGTTTTTCTTGAGCACCCGTTTTTCCGCTACTCGATCATTGCGGTGATCGTGATTAATGCTGTGACGCTGGGCCTCGAAACCTCACCGGCTGCCATGCAGGCGGCGGGACCTCTGCTGCTCGCGATCGATAAGGCGGCGCTGTGGATTTTCACCGTCGAACTCACGCTGAAATTCATCGCGTACCGCCTGAGGTTTTTCCGGGATTTCTGGAACGTCTTCGACTTCATTATTGTCGGCATCGCGTGGATTCCGACCGCCGGCCCGCTGTCGATCCTCCGTGCGCTGCGCATCCTCAGAGTCCTGCGACTGATTTCCATCGTTCCGCAGATGCGGAAAGTCGTCGGTGCGCTACTGCATTCCCTGCCCGGGATGGGTTCGATCGTCGCTGTGCTGCTGCTCGTGTTCTACGTCGCTGCCGTGATGGCGACGAAGCTCTTCGGCAGTGACTTCCCGGCATGGTTTGGTACAGTCGGCGAGTCCATGTACAGCCTGTTCCAGATCATGACGCTGGAAAGCTGGTCCATGGGGATCGTCCGACCGGTCATGGAGGTGTATCCCTATGCATGGGCGTTTTTCGTGCCGTTCATCGTCGTCACGAGCTTTGCGGTCCTGAACCTGTTCATCGCCCTGGTGGTTAATTCCATGCAGTCATTGAATGTCGAAACGACCCACGCGATTCACGAGGAAGCAGAAGCCGCACACGACGAGCGTGTCGCGATGAAAGCGCAGCTTGATTCGATCGCGGCACAGATCAACGAACTCCGCGAAGGACTGGAGCGCCGATGACTCTCGACCCCGTCATTTTGTTTTTCCTGCTCGGCGCAATTGCCGGGCTGGCGAAGTCGGACCTGAAGATTCCCGACGCTGTTTATGAGCTTTTAAGCATCCTCCTGCTGCTCACGATCGGCCTCAAGGGCGGTATCGAACTCGCGAAGATGCCGATGACCGGCCTGTTCCCGCAGATGCTTGTCGTGATCAGCCTCGGTGTCATTATCCCGATTGTGCTCTTCCCGCTCGTCACCGGCATCGGTCGTCTGAACCGGGCGGACGCGGCGTCGGTCGTCGCGCACTACGGCTCGGTGAGTGTTGCCACGTTTGCCGTCGGAGTCGCGTTTCTCGCCGAGCAGAACGTGACCTACGACTCGCAGCTCCCGCTGTTCGTTGTGCTTCTTGAGATACCGGCGATCATGGTCGGTGTACTGCTTGCCAAAAAGGCCGCGCGCAAACAGCCGTGGTCAAAGCTGATGCACGAGATTGTTTTCGGCAAAAGCATCGTTCTGCTGCTCGGCGGTCTGTTCATCGGATGGATCGCGGGCGACAAGGGCGCCGCGACTTTCCAGCCTCTCTTTTTCGACCTGTTCAAGGGCGTCCTCGCGCTGTTCCTGCTGGAGATGGGCCTGATCGCCGCGCGCCAGAGCAAGGCGGTGCGGGAGAACGGCTGGTTTGTCGTCATCTTCGGCCTCCTCGCTCCGATTCCGCTCGCGATGGTCGGCGTCGTCGCCGGCTGGCTGATCGGCCTGACGCCGGGCGGCATCACGCTGCTCGGCGTGCTCACCGGTAGCGCGTCCTACATCGCCGCGCCGGCCGCCATGCGTATCGCGGTGCCGCACGCGAACCCGTCGTTGCCGCTGACCGCGTCGCTTGGTATTACATTTCCCTTCAACATCTTCGTCGGCATCCCGATCTACTTTGCTGCCGCGAACGCCATTACCGCCATGGGTGCCTGAATGAGCCGCCTCAACTGTCGACTGTTAACCATCGTTACCGAAGCGCTGCTGGAGCAGGAGGTGTGCGAACTGCTCGTCGAACTCGGCGCATCCGGCTACACCATCACCGACGCGCGCGGCGCGGGCAGCCGCGGCGTACGCAGCGCGGAGTGGCGCACGGCCGGCAATGTCCGGATCGAAATCCTCTGCAGCGCAGAGCTCGCCGAGAAAATTGCGAAGACAATGAAAACGAATTACTACGAGGACTACGCGATGGTGGTCTTCGAGACCGAGGCGCATGTCCTCCGGCTGGAGAAGTTCAGCTAAACCCTCGCTGTGGGAGCGGCTTCAGCCGCGAAATGATCGGGGCGGAAGCCCCTCCCACAAGGCTGGATACGCCGCCGCCGCGTGACAGCCCCGAACACGCCGAGCTAACATCAAGGTCTGGCTGCTTTGGGGGAGAGCCATGCCATACCGTCAAGCGCACTACTTTATCGGGCTGACACTGATCGTCATCGTCGTCGGGTTCTGGAGTTCCTACTTCGTCCCAATCGCCGATGTCCCGCTGGCCTTCCACGTTCATGCATTTACGGCCGTCGCCTGGGTCTTGTTGCTGCTTTTCCAGCACTGGTCAATCCACAGCAAACAGCGAAAACTACACAAGCTCGCCGGCAAGTTGAGTCTCGCCCTGTTTCCGCTGCTGATCGTCGGCTTTGTGATGATCATTAACGTTACAGCGAAAAGCTACGTCGAGAGCCAGCATCTCGGCGACGTCTTTTTAGGTCCGAGCTTTGCGCTGTCGATGCTGTTCGCAATCGTCGCCTACCTTGTCCTTTACTACCAGGCGCTGAAGCACCGGCGTCACACGCGGCTGCACGCCGGCTATATGCTGACGACGCCGCTCGTTCTGTTCGAGTCACCCTTCTCCAGAATCCTGCTGAGCTATCTGCCGTTTCTCGTCTTCACGAACTCGGATTTTCCGCAGCGCATCCTCGATGCGATCGTGATCAGCATGGGACTCGCAATTGTCTTCGCGATTGGCATGTATCTGCGTGACAGAAAAGGCGGTATCCCGTTCCTCGTCGCTGCCGGGCTGATGATCCTGCAAGCAATTGCGATGTATGTGGGAACACACAGCGAAACCGTTCGCGCGGCCTTCCTGGAGTACGCGCGAATTCCGGAAGAGATCACAGTGCTGTTTGGATTCCTGCTCGGCGCCGCCGTCGCCTATCGCGGCTGGCGGCAGCCGCTGCGTGGCAAGCCAATTATTGAGTGCGACGCGATTCGCGGCTGAAGCCGCTCCCACAGGGTTCGGGCGAAGCCTTACGCGCGCAGTGCGTTCAGCACAATCGACAATGACGACAGCGCCATTGCCACGGCCGCGACGGCCGGGTGCACGAAGCCCGCGATTGCCGCGGGGATCGCGATGCCGTTGTAGACAACCGCCCAGGACAAATTCTGACGGATGATGCCGCGCGTCCGCCGTGTTAAGCGCAGCACTTCCGGAAGCGCCGTCACATCTGCATCGACCAGCGTGATAGCCGACGCCGAGCGTGCCGCATCCGTTGCATCGCCGACGGCGATACCGAGATCGGCAGCGGCAAGGGCCGGGCCGTCGTTCAGGCCATCGCCCACGAAGGCCACGCGCTTGCCTGATTTCTGCTGCTCCCGTATCCAGTCGGCCTTGTCTTCCGGCGACTGGTTTGCGAAAGCCCGGATACCGAGCGAGTCTGCGAGTGCGGTCACCGGGCCGTCGCGATCGCCGCTCAGTATGCACAGCTTGTCGCTGTCCAGCGCTCGACACATGTCCGCAACGCCGTCGCGCGGTGCGTCGTGCAGATCAATCGCGCCGATAAACGCGCTTCCTTTCGCAACGCCAATGCGCGTCGCGTCCGACTCCGGCAGATCCGGAATGCCGATGCCGAACTCGCGCAACCATTCCAGGCGGCCGACGCGGATGCACGCCTTGCCTTCGCCGTATTCGACTCCGCTGCCGGCGATGCTTCTTGCGTTCCCTGCCGACGGGACGTTGATGCCCAGCTCTTTCGCCGCCCGCAGAATGGCCGCAGCAAGCGGATGTTCTGATCCCGTCTCGGCGGTCGCAGCAACGCGCAGCACATCGCCTTCGGTATTGCCCCTCGTCGGATAGATCGCACGCACCTCCGGCCGCCCGACGGTCAGCGTACCCGTCTTGTCGAAGCAGAGAATGTCGGGTTGAGCCGCAGATGTCAGCGCGTTGAGATCGCGCAGGATGAATCCACGCCTCGAGGCTTTCGCCGACGCCATCAGTCCGGCGAGCGGCGCAGCAAGCGAGAGCGCGCAGGGACAGGCAATCACGAATACCGCCAGTGCACGTGCCGCGGCGCCGTCGAGAGGCTCGCCGACGACAAGCGCCACCGTCGCACCAATCGCGGATGCAATGAGAGCGAGCCACAGGAAGTAGCGTGCGAGCGTGTCAGCAAGCTGCTGCCACGGCGGTTTCTCGGTGAGAAACTGGCGCACCTGCCGACCGAGCGCATCGATGCATCGACGACCCTCGCCGGCGGTCACCTCGATATCGAGCTGTGCGTCGAGTACGCGCTCACCGGCATGGACGGCGTCGCCGGTTGCAACCGCGACGCTTTCCGACTCGCCGCTGAACAGGCTGCGATCGATCGCGCCGCGACCCGAAGCGACTGTCCCGTCGACAGCCAGACGCGTACCGGGGAATACGCGCAAACGCATTCCCGCTTCGATATCGCTCAGGCGCTGCTCCTCGACCTCGCCGTCATCGAGGATGCGCGAGACACGCGTGGGCGAAAGCGTCAGCAATCCGAGCACGGCATCGCGCGCTCGTCGTCGAACTTTAAGGTCCAGCATGCGCGCGATCAGTTGCAAGGTGATCAGCGCGATCGCCACCTCGAAATAAACATCGCCGCTTCCGGTGGCGAGAGAGATAGCGGACAAGACGACGGCCCCGACCACGCCGAGCGTGATCAGCGCATCGATTCCCGGCGCACCGTGGCGCAGGGTCAGCACGCCCATGCGGTAGAAAGGAATGCCGCTGTAGAGAATCACCGGCAGCGAAAAGACACCGGCCGCAACCGCGAGCATGAATTCCGTTTCGACACTACCCGCCCTGCCGAGATAGAGAACGATCGTCGGCAGCATGCTCCACATGCCGAAAAACAGTGCGACGATGAGACGCAGCCCAAGATAGCGAGAGGGATCCTCGCCGCGGCGCTCCGACTCGACCGAGTCGCCGATCAGCGCCGGTCGGTAACCGAGTCCCTTGATGCGTTCGAGAAGTCCGTCGACGTCGCGTGCGTCGTCTTTCCAGTCGACGACGGCAGCGTCAGCGGCGAAGTTGACGGCGGCGTTGTCCACGCCGGGGTGGCGATTCAGGGCGGCTTCGACACTCGCGGCGCAGGCCGCACAGAACATGCCTTCGACGACCAGCGTGTCTCTGTGACTAAGCGCCGTCATCCGGTGGGAATACGTCGTCGAGCTCGGCACCGCCGGCCCACGGTGCGGTCCGGTCGGGGAATCGCTCGCGTCCGTCGGCGATCTGTTCCGCAGTGATCGGCGTGCCGCTGTTGCCCCATTCGGCTCGGATGTAGGTCAGGACAGCAGCGAGTTCGGCATCGCTGAGCTGTGGAAACGCCGGCATGACGCCGTTGTAGGTGACGCCGTTAACGACCAGCTCGCCCTGGATGCCGTGCAGCAGGATCACGACCAGGCGCTCGTCGTTTTTCAAAACCCAGTCGGAGCCGACGAGCGGCGGGAAGACTCCCGGCAAGCCCATGCCCGTCGCCTGGTGGCAGGCAACGCAGTTACCGGCATAAACGACACTCCCATCCACCTCGCTCGCGATCACGATCGGCGTTCTGCGATCGCCTGCGCCCGACGGATAGCCGACGTTTTGAAAGTAGTACCAGCCGCCCCAGGCGATGAGCAGAATCGACATGATTGCAAGCGGGCGCGGAACCGGACTTTGCAGCTCTTCCGGCTCGTTCTTTTCGCGTTTCTGGACTTTGAGTTTGCGCTCGTCCATCACTCGGTTTCCTCGACGGGGATTTCCTCAACCGGGTAGGAACGGTCAAGCTCGAGCAGGTACTGGACGAGATCCAGCGCCTCCTGTTTTGCGACAAGCACGCCGTCGACAGCGTAGTCGGGCGGCAACGGCACGACCACATCGCCCTCCTTGGCTTCCGGCTTGACCTCAAACAGGAAGGGATAGGACGGCATGATGCTGTTCGGCGAGACGGTGCGACTGTTGTACAGGTGCACGAGGTGCCAGTCCTGGCTCGGCTGGCGAACACCGATATTGAAAAGATCCGGACCGGTGCGCATCGTACCCAGAAGGTGCGGCGAATCGTAGACGTAGTCGGCCGGCACGGAGGCACGGCCCCAACCGCGCTGCGCGTCCGGCGCAAGCGACGGGTCGCGCGGCT
>CAWUHY010000068.1:0-12412 GCA_963922215.1 uncultured Gammaproteobacteria bacterium
TACCCTACCGCGCCGACGTCGACGCGCTACTTGAGTCGGAAGGACCGCGGTAGCAGGTCTGCGACGCCGCATTCGCTGACGTCGCCCTGGTCGTTCATTAGCAGGATGCGCGTATTGTCATCCGCAAATTCTGCGATTTTCTGCCGACAGCCGCCGCAGGGTGTGCAGGTCTCGATCGCCTGTCGGCCGCCGATCACCGCAATCGTGTGGATGCGCCGCGCGCCGCTCGCGATCATCGCGGCGATCGCATTGGCCTCGGCGCAGGTGCCCTCCGGGTAGGCCGAGTTCTCGACATTGCAGCCGACGTGCAGCGTCCCGTTTTCATCGATCAGTGCGCTGCCGACTTTGTACTTCGAGTAGTGGCAGTACGCGTTTTCGCGGACGCTTCTGGCCGCGTCAAACAGGGCGTCGTCGTTCATCGCATTATTCATCGATTTGCCTCGAGCCGTTCACGGCTTCGTGAGCGCGGTCCATGAACCGTGCATCGGATTGGGAAGAACATACCAGCCGTGGCCGAAATACTGTGAGTGCGCACGCACGCCTGCGGCTCGCGATTCGCGGCTCGCACTGTTCGTGCACGGCATCGCGGGCTTCGCGCGCACACAGGGCAGGAAGTCACCGAGGTCGTCGCCGAACAGCATGATGACGCGATGGTTTTCGGCAACGGCGTCCCGACGCACCCGTTTTTCTTTCGTCCATTCGGGTTTCTCGAATGCGAGCCACAGGCGATCGGGACTGACATCGATACCGGCCTCTTTCAGGTCGGTCAGCGTCGTGTCCTTCTGGGGACAGGCACTGTCTTCTGTCGGTTCACAGGGGCGGTTCGTCACGAAGAAGACTTCGACACCCGCTTCGCGCGCCGCCGCGACAAAGCCGCTCGCTCCCGGGATCGGACGCGCAGGGTTTTCCTGGTTCCAGCGATCCAGCTTGGCGTTCGTGAACGGGCGTTCGTACGTAAGCTGAAAGTCCGCATGGCTGACAACGGTCTCGTCGACGTCGAGGATGATGGCGGGAGGCAGGTCTTTCGCGTCGATCTGCGATGGCAGTGCGCTGAATGCGCTGTCGGCAAGCAGGACGGGCAAATCCCGCGTCGCCTCGCCGTAAGCCTGCAGCGCGAGTGCCTCGTACTCGGCCGCCGAGCGCGCCCACGCAATGCCGAGATCGTTCTCCGGGTTCTCCGTCTGGGAGCAACCGGCGAGACACAGGAGGATGATTAGTCGTTTCATGCGGGTCCTTGCAGTCTGATCCTGGTGCGAACTTGCCCGATCGCACTTGCATCGTCAGTATCGCATGTCCCGAGTCATCGGGGCTTTGCGACTAATTCCAACCGGGTGAGACAGCGTATGCGGATCGGCATCATCATTATTCTGCTTTCGGTTTTCGGCACCGCCTGTGCAGAAGAACATCGGGAGTTCACGTTCGTTCACCTGAACGATACTTACCGCATCGGCGCTGTCGAAGACGGCACGTCCGGCGGTTTCGGGCGAGTTGCAACGCTCGTGCGTGAGCTAAGCGCGAACGGCGAAGAGGTTCGACTGACGCACGGCGGCGATTTTCTGTACCCGTCGCTCGAGAGCCAGATCTGGGACGGTGAGCAGATGATTGACGCGTTCAATTTTCTGGACGCGCTTGCGCCGATGATCGTGGTTGGCGGTAACCACGAGTTCGACAAGCGCACGCCGGAGGTCCTCAAGGAAGCGGTCAGGCAGTCGACGTTTGACTGGGTCGGCGGCAACTACGAATTCCAGACCGGCGATGCCGACGTGGACTCGACGCTATTGCCGGTGATGTTCGTGGAATCGAACGGGGCGAAGCTCGGGTTCTTCGGGTTGACGCTGCACGACGCGGACGGCGGTAATGCGCGGAGCTATGTGCCGATCGATCGAAACTACCTGGAGTCGGCAAAAGCGAGTATCCAGAGGCTCCGGGATGCGGGCGCGGACGCGATCATTGGCGTCACGCACGTGCACATGTACATCGACGAACATGTCGCGGCGTTAAAGGCCTCCTATCCAGAGCTCGCGTTCATCGTTGGCGGGCACGAGCACGAACCCGAGTTCTCGCCCGGCACGCAAACGAAGGCTCCGGTCATGAAGGGCGCGTCGAATGCGCGCCAGGTCTGGGTCATACGCCTGAAGCTCACCGACGACGGACCGTTTGTTGAATCCGAACTGGTCGATATCGATGCGTCGATTCATTCAGATCCGGCCTACGACGCGCTGCACGATCGCTGGCGCACTGCGCTGCTCGCGCGATTCCCGTTTCTGACGGCGCGCGTCGGCACAGCGGCAGTGCCCCTCGACGGCCGCGAGGTGACGATCCGGAACGAGGAGAGCAACTGGGGCAATTTCGTTGTCGACCAGATGCGCACGGCCTTCGGACGCGAGCCTGCTGACCTTGCGTTTCTGAACAGCGGCACACTGCGCATCGACGACTGGATCGCGGACGACATCACGTTCGAGGACATCGCCCGGACGTTCGGATTCTCGTCGTTCAATCGCTACCTCGACATGCGCGGCGCCGATTTTCGTGCCACGCTGGAAGCCGGCTACCGCGGCGAGGGCCCGTCGAAGGGTTATTTCCCGCAGGTGTCTGGATTTCGCGTCTGCGTCGACCGCCGCCTGCCGGACGGTGAGCGCATCGTGTCCCTGCAGATTCCCGGCGAGGCGGGATGGGACGAGATCGGCGACGAGACGATTTACAGCGTCGTCGTGTCCGACTACCTGTTTCGCGGAGGCGACGGCTATACATTCCCGCCTGAGGTGCAGGCCTCAAAGCGCGGCTCGGAGCTGAAGTACCTGGTCCTCGACGCCATCGTGCGCGCACAGGCAGAAGAACGCGCGATCGGTGAGCCGGTCGACCCGTCGAATCCGCGCATGGTGTTCCTGAGCGAGTCACGTCCGACCTGCTGGGAGTAAGCGAACGCGCCCCCCCTCTGTGGGAGGGGCTTCAGCCCCGATACTTTTGAGCCAAGCAATCGCGGATAAATCCGCTCCCACAGTGTGCTTTCAGCCCCGCAGTCTGTGCGACACTGCCCGGAACAATTCACTGTGAGCCGCAAACACATGCACCCGATACAGAAAAACATCCTCGGATTGCTGGCCTGGTTCCTCGGCACCTTCGCCGTGTCGGCCGTCGGCGCGCGCGCATCGATCACGGCAAGCCAGTTCTACGGCGAACTCATCCAGCCGGCGTGGTCACCGCCGGCCTGGGTCTTCGGGCCGGTCTGGACCACGCTTTATGCGCTGATGGCGATCGCCGCCTGGCTCGTGTGGCACGACGGCGGTTTTCAAAAGCAGCGACTGCCGCTTGTTCTCTTCATCGTGCAGCTTGCACTCAACGCGCTGTGGAGCTGGCTGTTTTTTGCCTGGCAAATGGGCGGGCCGGCGTTCGTTGAAGTGCTGATGCTCTGGGCGTGCATCGCAGCGACAATCGTGACGTTTTATCGCGCGAACAAAGTGGCAGCGTTCTTGATGCTGCCGTATCTCGCATGGGTGAGTTTCGCCGCGGCGCTGAATTTCGCGCTGTGGCGGATGAATCCCGGCATTCTCGGTTGATCTCGTCTAACTCATGTTCGGTCACCAGCATGTCAGATGCGATTCGTGCTTGCGCTCTCCAATCACCTTGCGAAACTCGATAGTTGGAAGTTCGTGACGCTTGCCGTTTTCGATAAAGGCGGGCAAGAAAAGCTTGAATCGTTCCCAGTCGACAGGAATTCGGAGCATGAAAACCGCATTATCAAAGAACTTTTCCGGGATTACGTTCTGACTTAACCGATCTGTGCCAGATTCTAGAACGAATAAGTTTGACTCGACGCTGACTCTCGCTTGCTTCCTGTAAACGTTTGAGTACCAGATTCCAACAGACCCGGCATTCTCGGACACGAAGCTCGTGTGCAAACTGACTGCTCCGTCGCCATCGGAGCCGTACAGAAGCCTTCCGTATGTCAAATCACAGTCCGAGTAGTCGCCTGGCGAAGCAAAACCTGACATGCCGGATACTTTGTATTCGTAAAAAGTCTCCACCGTTGTGAAACTGCAGGCGCACAGGCACAGGCATAAAAAAACCACAACGCTCGCACGGATCGTACTTTTCACGGAAATCAGCTTACTGCTCGTCGTTGTGGTTGGGGTATTCAAAGTCGGGCCGATATTTCGTCGTTTATTGGTTGCGACATTTTCAAAAGCGTTCGTGCATGTTTCGATCTCGCCGAATTAAAACTTTTCGGATGATTTCGCTCTCACGGGCAAGTCGGGTTCTGTAGGACGGGCTTCAATCCATATCAACTCCCACCCCGCTTCATCGCATCAAGCTGCTGCTGTGCTCGCGCAGGATTGTCGAGGTCGCGGGCCTCGAGCATTTCGCAGCGGTCGCGTTGCATCTCGACAAGATTCGACGGATACAGCCTGCAGTCGCCGGGGCGAAACGGATAGATCGCGCAGAGCTTGCGCCGGCCATCCGGTGACGGCGTGAGCCAGGGGCAGCGCTCTACTTTTCGACCGGTCGCGGGTTCAACCCAGATTTCGCCGTCGTCCGACACGTAGGCCGCGATGTCGGGTCGGTAATCTTCCCACCAGGCGATTTCGTCCGCCGTGGCCGACAGGCCGTCGGCGCCCCAGTTCTCGCAGCAGTTGCCGCAGCCTGTGCAGTCGCGCATGCGCACAGCCTACCGCAAATCCAACGACGATCACGTCAGGGCTTTGTCACCGCGCCGTCTTTTTTCTGTCGTCTTTTTGCAACAAAGAGTCGGCACACTTTCGGTCTCGGGCTGCTGGCCGGCACTTGTGCGCCCCATCGCACGACTTCGCGCAAGATTGTCATAGGAAACATTGGCTTACACAGCCTTTACCGACCATTAACTAAATAGTAACAATTAAACCATTGAAAAAATTACGCTTTTACAGCGAAGGCCCGTTCTATCAGCCAACTGCCCAGGTCCGTCGCTGGCGGGCTGCACCGGGTTCTTCAGGCTTCTTTTCAAACGCCGCGTCGCGGTGGAAAAAATCACCGTCAACGAACGGGGCGATTGTTGTATTTGTCCCACGAATTGGGGATGATACGGCTTGAAACCTTCACCTTTGTTTCACGTTTGCCAGGCAGCTGACGAAGCAGAACAGGCTCCGGCACTTTCAAACCTGTAGGGGATTATTAATGAACACATGGCGTACATGCATGCGCGCAGCTGCATCGTTCCTGTTGATTGGTCTGATGGCGATGCCAGCAGCCGCACAGGAAACGTCTTCTGAAATTCGCGGACGCGTCATCGACGCGAACGGTGCTCCGGTCGCGAATGCAGAAGTCACGATTCGCGACACGCGTACGGGTATCAACCGCGAGCTGGAAACGAACGATCGAGGCATCTTCCTCGCCGCCCGTCTCCCGGTCGGTGGTCCGTACGAAGTCATCGTCAACAACAACAAATCTGTTGAAGTGCCTTACATTTCACTCGGCGATACCTTCAACCTGACGATCAATCTGCAGGAAGATGCTGCGATTGAAGAAATCGTCGCCGTTGGACAGGCCGCAACTCTCGTCGACACGGCGCCCGGCCCGCAAGCCAACTTCGACTTCGCTGAAATCAACAGCGCCGTTGCTTTCGAGCGCGACATCAAAGACGTCTACTCGATCGACCCGCGCATCAACCTCGATGGCGGTCCGTCGCGTGGTACCGAAGTCAACTGTGCCGGTAAGCATCCGCGCTTCAACAGCGTGACGCTCGACGGCATTAGCCAGAACGACCGTTTCGGCCTCAACAACAACGGTTACTCAACCGCGACCGGCATGCCGTTCCCGTTCGATGCAGTTCAGCAGGTTTCTGTTGAGCTCGCTCCGTTCGACGTTACCTACGGTGGTTTCTCCGCATGTAACGTCAACGTCGTAACGCGTTCCGGTACGAACGAATTCACGGCCGGCGTCTTCTACGAGTACACCGATCAGGACCTCCGCAAGGACACGCTTGACGGCCTCGACCTGTCTGGTCCGGACTACGAAGAAGAGAAGTTCGGTATCGCAGTCGGCGGTCCGATCATCGAAGACAAGCTGTTCTTCTTCGCCGCTTACGAAGAAACCGAAGAGCCGCGCTTCCTCGCGATGGGCCCGGCGGGCTCTGGCAACGGTGTAGAGCGTCCGTGGCTCTCGCAGGCTGACTTCGACCGCATCAACACGATCGCGAGCTCGCTGTACAACTACGACACGGGCGGTTCGCCGGGCGACGGCGCGCAGACCGAAGAGAAAATCTTCGCGCGCTTCGACTGGAATATTACGGACCTGCACAACGCTACGTTCATCTACAACTACTACGATGGCATCCAGCTCCGCGGCTCAGACGATGACTCGAACGAGTTCGAGTTTGCGAACCACTTCTATAACAAGGGTTCTGAGACCGAGACGTTCACGACGATCGTCCAGTCGCAGTGGACGGACAAGCTCTCAACCGAGTTCTTCTACAGCTCCAACACGATGGATGACCTGCAGAGGACTGTTGGTCCGGCCGACTTCGGTGATCACCAGATCACGATCGAAGGCGCCAACCGCAACACGGTTTACCTCGGCGCTGACGATTCCCGCCAGGCGAACCAGCTGAACACGGAAGCACAGTTCCTCAAATTGAAAGCGCAGTATCTCGCTGGCGATCACGTGATCACCGCGGGTTACGAAGCTGAAGAACTGGATATCTTCAATATCTTTGTTCAGCACTCGAACGGTGGTGAGTGGGATTACTTCGACGACTCACAGGGCAACCCTGCTTTCTGTGACGCGCTGACCGCGCAGGGTCGTTTCGATGATCCCGCCTGTGGCATGTCCGGTATCGATCGCTTCGAGCTGGGCCGTCCGAGCCGCGTGTACTACGGTTCCGGCGGTGGCACGAACATCGCAACCGACGCTGCCGCGAGCTTCTCTAACACGAACCATGCGCTCTACATTCAGGATGAGCTGTTCTTCGACAAGTACAACCTGTCTGTCGTCGCTGGTCTGCGTTACGAGTGGTTCACGTCTGACGACACGCCGATCTACAACCAGGCTGTCAGCGACGCGATCGGCATTCGCAACGACGCAGGTCTCGACGGTGTCGACCGCATCATGCCGCGCCTCGGATTTACCTGGGAAGCAACGGACACGCTCGATGTCCGCGGCGGCATCGGCATGTACTCCGGTGGAAACCCGAACGTCTGGATTTCCAACGCGTGGTCCAACGACGGTATTACCAACGTCCAGTTGCAGTTCCGTAACTTCGCAGGCGACAACTCAGTCTTCGACGGCACGATCCCGCTGTCAGGCGCTGGCCGCCCCGGCTTCGACGTACCGCAGACCCTGGTCGACCAGGTTGCGGCCGTTACGCCGGCTGACGGTGCCACTGAAAGCGTCGTTCTGCTGGATCCGGACTACAAGCAGCCGAATGAGCTGAAGCTCAGCATTGGTGCAACGTGGATGTCACCGATCTGGGATATGCAGATCGACGCTGACATCCTGCACACGCAGCTGCAGGACCCGGCGATCTACCGCGACCTGTCGCAGGAAGTTGTCGGCACGACGTCTCTCGGTCAGCCGATCTACGACTACGCGACCGGCGGTGTCGAAGACGTCCTGATGCTGACGAACACCGATGAAGAAGCCGTTGCAACAGTCGTCTCTGTTGTCCTCAACAAAGAGTTCGACTGGGGCCTCGATCTTCGTCTCGGCTACGCCTTCACGGATGCGGAAGACGTCAGCCCGATGACGAGCTTCACGGCTGGTTCGAGCTGGGAAAACCTGGCAACAAACGACATCAACTTCCCGGAACGTGCAACGTCTAACTACGTCACGCGTCATCGTCTGACGCTTCGCGCTGCGCTCGCTCGCGAATTCTTCGGCGACAACCTGACGCGCATCACGCTGATGGGCTACAACAAGTCAGGCCAGCCGGCGAACTTCGTACAGAGCTCAGCTGACCTCGAAGGCAACGGCCGCTTCGGTCGCCACCTGATCTACGTGCCGACCGGCATCGACGATCCGAACGTCGTCTTCGACTCAGGCTTCGACTCCTCAGGCTTCTTCGCCTGGGCGGACGCGAACGGTTACAAGAAAGGAACTTTCGTTCCGCGTAACTCTCGCTTCTCTAGCTGGAGCACGCGCTTCGACCTGCGTGTCGATCAGGAAATCCCGCTCTTCCGCGATGACCTGAAAGCACGTGCTTTCCTGAAGATCTACAACGTCGGTAACTTCCTCAACTCAAGCTGGGGACGTCAGTACGACGCGCCGTTCTTCTCGCAGGAAGTGGTTGAGTCCAGCATCGACAGCCAGGGACGCTACGTCTACGAAGACTTCTCCCCGGCAGAAGCAACCGAGCTCGACGAGTTCGCGTCGCTTTGGGAGATGCGCATGGGCTTCGAGATCAACTTCAACTGATCGAACCCGCGCAACGCAAGACAAAGGCCAGCCTTCGGGCTGGCCTTTTTTTTGGCACTATCGACGGATGCGAACCAGGACCGGATAGTGGTCCGAGATCCCGGCTAACGTTTCGATGTTGAAGCGCTTCGGCGCGGGAACGCCGGTATCGAGCATGCGGCTTTGCTCGTTTGCGGCATTCGGAATCTCCACAGACTCCGTGTCGAGCGACCAGCTTCCATCGCCAGACCACAGCACCATGTCGAGAAACGACCAGTCCTGGCGCGGGGCGTAATAGGAGGTGCCCGGGCACTGGCGACAGCCCACCTCGTGCGCGACCGTCCAGTGTGGGCGGACAAATTCACCGAGCAGGTTCTCCGTAAGGTTTTCCGCGGACGTCGTGTTGAAGTCACCCGCAGCGAAGGCGAGTCGTCCGTCCGGCAGCGCAGCCTTTAATTGATTCAGGTGCCCGTAGGCGATCCTGCGCATCGGTGTTGGATGAAAGGGCGCAGGAAAATGCACCGAGAAGCCGGTGAGGACATCACCGTCAGGCAGCTTGAAGTCGGCCTGCAACACACCACGGCTGTCCTGCTCACGATCCTTTGGAATGGAATCCGGAAATTGCAGGGGATGCAGCGTCGGCTCTTCAGCCAGCGGCAGGCGCGACAGAAACGCCACGTCAATACCGCGCAGATCCTGACCCTCGATCAGGATGCCGGGCCGATAACCGGCCGCGGCGAGATAGTCGACGCGCAGGCGTTCAAGGATCACGAGATTCTCGATCTCCTGCAGCGCGACGATATCGGGCCCGTGGCCACCGTCGACCTGCAGAATCGCGTCCGCGACGCGCTGAAGCTTCAAATCCAGCACCTCGTCGTCCCAGTCCCACTCGAGGCACTGCCGCCGCCAGCGATCGACCTCGATCGACTCGCAGGCTTCGATGTGGGTTGGATCCTGCTTCGCCGAGAGCGGCAGGAAGGTCTTGTCGTCCTTGCCGTCGTCGTCGACCGTGTCGAACAGGTTCTCGACATTGAACGCCATGATCGACACCGATGACCACGGCAACGGGCTCCTGAGCAGCGGGGGCGCCTCGCCCTCGGTCGTCACATAGATAGCTTTCGCGTCCAGGCTTAAGCCGACGGATTCGACATCGCGAATACCGCCGAGCGAGATCCTGGCTGGCTTACTGTTCAGTGCGTCAACCCACGGCTGCCCGGGCTGGCGTTCGTAAACGAAGACAGCGCGGTAGGTCGCGATGACCGCATGACGACCGCGAATATCCATCGCGGACGGTTGCCACCACCAGTCGTTGAGCTTGCGGGCCATGGCGAGATCGCGCTTCTTCGGTTGCGGGAGGCTTGTGACTGTCCCGAGGAACTTCGCTTCGACGAGTTCGGCGTCGGGCCTCAAAGGAACCGCGTAAAGCTCGGCGGGAATCGTACGCTTCGCGAGCAGCAGAATCTGCTGTGCGGCGGCGTCAACCGCGACAGACTCGACGTCGCGCGGTCCGTCCGGGAAGGTGACGTCGAATTCCCAGTCGGGCGCATTCCTGACCTTATCGTCGTCGGCCAGGTCGGGCTCCTCGGCGACGTAGATCCGGACCGACTCGCGACGCGCCATATTGTCACCGACATCGGCAGCCAGCAGGTAGGCGCGGCCGTCGAGCTCAAACGACGCGAGGTCTTCCCAGTCGCGATTTTCTGCCGGGTCCAGGGTCAGTCGACCGCGGTGCTGTCCCGTCTCTTCGAAGGCATACAGTCGTGGCTCGCCTTCATCGTTCATCGTCCAGAAAACGCCCGGGTTCCTGATCGATACGGCGAGTCCGCTGGACTCCGTGATCTTGTCCTGCTCGAGTCGCGATACGAGCTCAAACGATGGATGGGAACTTGCCGACGAAGCGGCGAGGAGCAGGAGCAGAATAAAACGTCTCATCGTCTTTGATATCTCCAAAGGCAAACGGATTGTAATCGCAGGTGTCGGGTTCACGATTCAGCCTCGCTACTCCAAAAACAGCGGCGAAAGGAGTATCGTTCGCCCTCCGCGAAGAGGTAACTATGGCAAAACACATTAATGCATCCGCAGGGGATTTTGCAGAAACGGTTCTGATGCCGGGCGATCCGCTGCGTGCCCAGTACATCGCCGAGACGTATCTCGACGATGCGCGCCGCGTCACAGACGTGCGCAACATGTGGGGGTTTACGGGCACGTTCAACAAGCAGCCGGTCTCCATCATGGCGCACGGTATGGGCATTCCGTCGGCGTCGATCTACGTCCAGGAACTCCTGAGCGAGTACGACGTCAAGCGCATCGTGCGGGTCGGAAGCTGCGGGACGTCGCATCCCGATGTGGCGTTGCGTGACGTCATCATCGCGCAGGGCGCGAGCACGGACTCCGGCGTCAACCGCATGCGTTTCGGCGGCTACGATTTCGCGCCGCTCGCAACTTTTGCTCTCGTGAAGAAAGCCGTCGAGACCGCTGAGCGACTCGGCGTGACCTACCACGTCGGAAACATTTTCTCGGCAGACCTCTTCTACACGCCCGACCCGGACATGTTCGACACGATGGCGAAATACAATGTGCTCGGTGTTGAGATGGAGGCGGCCGGTATCTTCCCGATCTGCGCCGAATTCGGCGCCGAGTGCCTGGCGATCTGCACCGTCAGTGACGACATCCGCACCGGCGATGCGCTGAGCGCAGACGAGCGCGCGACGACGTTCGACGAAATGATCCAGGTCGCCCTGGAGACCGTGACATGAGACTGCCAAGCCTGAATCACATACCGGCTGTCGACGAAGTTGGCATCAACGAACGCGCCGCGCGTTTCCAGACGCGCAGCATCAAGAAAGACGCAAAGATCGAAGCGCTCAAACTGATCCTGAGCATGATCGATCTCACGACGCTGGAAGGCCAGGACACGCCGGGCAAAGTGCGCCAGCTCTGCCAGAAGGCGATGCACCTGCACGACGAGCTGCCGGAGCTGCCGAATGTTGCTGCAGTCTGCGTGTATCCGACAATGGTCGGAGTCGCACGCGAGACGCTCGGCGACAGTGGGATCAACATCGCGTCTGTCGCGACGGCATTCCCGAGCGGCATGTCCTCCCTCGATATCAAGATCGCCGACACACGGCTCGCCGTCGAGGCAGGCGCGACCGAAATTGACATGGTGATTTCCCGCGGTGAGTTTCTCGCCGGCGATTATCGTCACGTGTTCGACGAGATCGTCGCAGTGAAGGAAGCCTGCGGCGACGCGCATTTGAAGGTCATCCTGGAAACCGGTGAGCTCGGGACGCTGGATGAGGTGAAAAAGGCCAGCGTTCTCGCGATGCATGCAGGGGCCGACTTCATCAAGACCTCCACCGGCAAGATCCAGCCCGCGGCGACGATTCCGGTGACGCTGGTCATGCTCCAGGCGATCCGCGACTTCTATCGCGATACGGGACGCATGGTCGGTATGAAACCGGCCGGCGGCATTTCAAATTCGAAGCTTGCGATTCATTACCTCGTGATGCTGAAGGAAACACTTGGCGCGGCCTGGATGACGCCGGAGTGGTTCCGCTTCGGTGCGAGCTCGCTCGCGAACGACGTGCTGATGCAACTCAAGAAACAGCAGACCGGTGTCTACCAGTCTGCCGACTACTTCTCCAAGGATTGACGATGGCCAAGTCAGACAACCCGTTGGCGTTCAACGATGCGTGGCAGTATGCGCCCGCGCCGGAAAGCACAGACCACATCCGAATCGCGAACCGTTACGAACTGTTTATCGGCGGTGAATTCGTCAAGCCGGCGAGCGGAAAATACTTTGACACGGTGAATCCGGCGACCGAGGAGCGACTCGCCCGCGTTGCCCAGGCTGGCAGCGAAGACGTCGACCGCGCCGTCAAGGCGGCGCGCGAGGCGTACCGCAAAACCTGGTCGAGAATAAAGCCCGCCGAGCGCGGCAAGTACATCTATCGCATCGCGCGCATCATGCAGGAGCGGGCGCGCGAGTTCGCGACCATCGAATCCCTGGACGGCGGCAAGCCGATCCGCGAGTCGCGCGATGTGGATA
>CAWUHY010000069.1:0-12394 GCA_963922215.1 uncultured Gammaproteobacteria bacterium
CGGGAGATCAGTCGCGATGGCCCGTCATATTCGGTCGATACCCTGAAATCCTTGCGGGGGGAATTTCCGGACGCCTCGATTTGTCTCATTATCGGAATGGATGCTTTTTTGAATTTCGAGAGCTGGCACAGATCCGGCGAGATTCTTGATCTCGCCCACCTGATCGTCGCGCACCGGCCCGGCTGGACGGTTCCTGGCGACGGTCCGGGCAGCGCGTTGCTGAGCCGGCATCGTATCGATCAGGTCGACGACCTTCAAAACGAGCGATTCGGCCGCATCTATGTGCATGCGGTGACCCAGCTCGAAATTTCCTCGACGGCCATTCGCGACATGGTGGCGCGTGGCAGGGATCCGCGGTACCTGCTTCCGGAGCCCGTCAGACTGAAAATGCAGGAAAGCGCGTGTTATCGCGCAGACAACAGTAAAATCACCTAACCGAAGGAGAACGATCCCGAATGACAGAGAACGCAACAGCATGAATAGCGAAGAGCTCAGTGACCTCGTCGTCGAAGCACTGGACGACATCAAGGGTCAGAACATCGTCAAGCTCGACGTGCGTGACATGACGACCGTCACCGACTACATGGTGCTCGCGAGCGGTACATCGAACCGCCACGTGAAAGCGCTGGTCGATAACGTAACGGAGAAAGCACGCGAGGCCGGGCACAAGCCCGTCGGCGTCGAAGGCGAGGAGGGCGGCGAGTGGGTGCTGCTCGACCTCCAGGACACGCTCGTGCACGTCATGCTTCCCAAGATGCGAGAGTTCTACAACCTCGAGAAGCTGTGGTCGCTCGGCGCCGACATGGCCGCGACCGAGACCTGATTTCATGCACATTCGGCTGCTTGCTGTCGGCGACCGGCAGCCGGCCTGGGTGGACGAGGCCTGCCGTATCTACAGCGGTCGGTTTCCCACGCAGTGGAAATTCAAGATGGACACCATCCCGACTGTCCGGCGCACGAAAGCCGGACAGAGCGCTGCCGATTCCGAAGTCGATCTCATTTTTTCCCGCCTGAACGACGGTGAGCGCGTCATAGTCCTCGACGAGCGCGGTAAAGGCGTTTCGAGCAAGGCGTTTGCTGCAGCGCTGTCTGACTGGCAACTCGACGGCCGGGACGTTGCATTTGTGATCGGCGGCCCGGACGGCGTCAACGCAGCCTGCCGGCAACGCGCCGACAGCGTCTGGTCGCTCTCTGAATTCACGCTTCCGCACGGTCTGGCGCGCGTCCTGCTGACCGAGCAGCTCTATCGTGCCTGGTCGCTGCAGTCCGGCCACCCCTACCACCGGGAGTAAGGACGATGCGCCTGCACTTAGCCTCGTCGTCACCGCGACGCGCTGAACTTCTCAAAAGCCTCGGTCTCGAATTTACACAAGGAGGCGCCGATGTTGATGAGTCGCGGCGAGACGGCGAATCTGCGCAGGATCTCGTGCAGCGCCTCGCAGTCGCAAAGGCAAGCGCCGTTGCGACTGACGGTATGATTGTGATCGGCTCCGATACGGAAGTCGTGCTTGACGACGTCGCGTTCGGCAAGCCGGCGGACGAGCAGGATGCAGTCAACATGCTGACCCGACTGTCAGGCCGGACCCACCGGGTCATGACCGGTGTAGCAGTTATTGACGGCAATTCAGTTCATACTGCGCTGTCGGTAACAGAGGTCCGCTTTCGCGATGTGGGCGAAGCGGAAGCCCGCGCCTACTGGGCGTCCGGAGAACCTCGTGACAAGGCGGGTGGCTACGGCATCCAGGGGCTCGGCGGGATATTCGTCGAGGAAATCCGTGGGAGTTATTCAGGCGTGATGGGGCTGCCGGTCTGTGAGACAGCAATGCTCCTGGCTCGCTGCGGAATCAATGTGATTGCCTTTGAAAAGACATGAGTGAAGAGACAGCCAAAGAAGAAATCCTGATCAACGTCACGCCCTCGGAAGTGCGGGCGGCGCTGCTCGAGAACGGCATCCTGCAGGAGGTCTTTATCGAGCGCGAAGGGCGCCGAGGCCTGATCAGCAATATCTACCTCGGCACAGTCTCGCGCGTGCTGCCCGGCATGCAGGCAGCCTTCATCGATATCGGCCTGGATCGAACTGCGTTCTTGCACGCGTCTGACATCACACGCTCCAAACCGAATGACGATCAGGTCGAAGACGAACTGCCGAGCATTCGAGACCTGATTCGCGAGGGCGACCCGATTCTGGTCCAGGTCGTGAAGGATCCTCTCGGCAACAAGGGCGCCCGCCTGACAACATTCATCACGCTTCCCGCACGGCACCTCGTGCTGCTGCCGAAAGGCACCGGCGTTGGCGTGTCGACACGTATCGAGGACCCGGAAGAACGCGAGCGGCTGCGGGACATGACAGCGGAAATCCTGAATGAGGCCGGCGTCGATTGCGGCGCGATCGTACGGACCGTTGCGGAGGGTGCGAGTCGTGATGCTGTTGCGGCCGACCTGAAATACCTGCTGAGGCTATGGGAAGTCGTGCAGCAGCGCTGCAGCAACGGCCAGACCGAGCGACTCGTGCATGAAGACCTCGCACTACCGCTGCGGGTGCTGCGCGATCTCGTCACCGTCGATGTCGAACGCATCCTCGTCGACGCGGCGAACGACTTCGATGCCATGAAAGATTTCGCGAAGACTTTTCTGCCGGACATCGAAGAGAAGCTGGAGCTGTACCAGCGACGCCGCCCGATATTCGATCTGCACGGCATCGAGGACGAGATCAAACGTTCCCTCGAACGCAACATACCGCTGAAATCCGGTGGCTACCTGATCTTTGACCAGACGGAAGCCATGACGACGATTGATGTGAACACCGGCGGCTACGTCGGGCACCGCAATCTCGAAGAAACGATTTACCGGACCAATCTTGAGGCCGCTCTCGCGATTGCGCGCCAGCTGCGCATCCGGAATTTAGGCGGCATCATCATTATCGACTTCATCGACATGGACGAGGCGGGCCATCGCGACAACGTGCTTGCCGTGCTTGAAAAATCGATGCAGCGCGATCATGCGCGGCACCAGATCACACCCGTTTCGCCGCTCGGGCTCGTCGAGATGACGCGCAAGCGCACAAGAGAAAGTCTTCAGCACATCCTCTGCGAGGATTGCAGCACCTGCTCGGGGAAGGGCTTCATCCTGACGAAGGAGTCGGTGTGTTTCGAAATCTTCCGCGAAGTCATCCGGCAGGCGAGACAGTTCGAGTTTTCAGAAGCCATGGTGCTCGCACACCAGGACGTGATCGATCTTCTGCTCGACGAACAGGCGCCCGCCCTCGCCGAGCTGGAGGAGGAGACAAACAAGTCGATTCGACTGCAGACCGAATCCCTGTACGAGCAGGATCAGTTTGACGTGGTGCTGATGTAGACCGATGAAGGCGTTTTTCAAAAAACTGCTCAAAGGTCTGATGTACACGCTCGCAGGCTTCGTCATCCTGCTCGCAATCGGCGTCGGACTGCTGCGCCTGTTTCTTCCGCGCCTTCCCGAATACCAGGAGCAGATCAAGGTCTGGGCAAGCGATGCGGTTGGCGTGCGCGTCGAGTTTTCGGCGATGGATGCGCGCTGGGGGCTGAACGGTCCCGAGCTCGAGTTCATCGATGCCGAGCTGCTGCGGCCAGACGACGGCTCGCGCATCATTGCAGCCGAAGAGGTCAGCGTCAGCGTTGCGCTGCTGCGCCTGATTGCAGAGCGCACGGTCGCGATCGACCGGATTCTCGTCCGCGATTCACAGATCGAAATTCGTCGCCTGGACGACGGCAGCTTCTGGGCGCAGGGTGGCACCGTCGACGACCTGATCGCGACCTTCGGAAAGCAACAGGTGCCGGCCGGCGGCGAGATTGAATTTGTCGGCCGCGATATCGAGATTCTTTTTTCCAACCCCGGCGACAGCCGGCCGTCGCCGTTTGATGTTCGCAGCGTATCGGTCCTGCGAGATGACCAGCGCGTCGGTGTAGACGCCGATATTGGTTTGCCGGATACGATCGGTGAACGCCTTGAGGTTTCGGCGACCTATGTCCTCAACCTGCCAGAGGAGGAGCGCTACTGGGATGTCGACGTGGAGCTCGATAGCCTCCTGCTTGCGGGCGCCTCCGGCCTTGTCGGCGATTCGCGTTTTGATGTGACGGGCGGCGAGGGCGACGCCGAGCTCTCGTTTGCGCTTTCGGTCGACGGTATTACCAGCGCTGCTGCAGCAGTCGAATTCACAGGCATCACCTATGCAGGTGTCGACGCTTTTTCTCTTGTAACGGACATCGAGTACCGCAGGGATCCCGATGGCTGGCTGCTGGCAGCCAATCGCGTGCGCCTCGAAACCTCGGAAGGTCGCTGGGAGGACACAGACTTTCGTATCGACGCCGGGCTCGGTGAGAACGGAACGATTGACCTCGTGGATATTCAGTCGGGCTACCTGCGGCTCGACGACTATCCGCTCGTCACTCCGTTTCTGCCGGAAGACCTCAAGCAGCCCGTTCGCACGCTTGCGCCACGCGGTGAGGTCGATGAACTCGATGTGACCTTGTCCAATCTCAGCGGAGACACGCTGCGTTACGGTTTGTCCGCAAACTTCTCCGGCATTGGATTCAACGAGCTCGATGCCTGGCCCGGTGTGCGCAACTTCAGCGGCAGCGTACGCGCCGACCTTGCGGGCGGTCGTGTCGAACTGCAATCGACCGACGCGACGCTGTTTCTGAGTGGCTACATCGCCGAGCCGATCGACCTTACGCGCGCATCCGGGACTGTCATCTGGCGTCGCAGCGGCGATCAGACGACGGTGCTGTCCGATAACATCGTCGTACAGAACGCCGAAATCGACAGCCAGACAAACGTGCAGTTGACGATCGACGGCGACAGTTCGCCGGTCATCGATCTTGCGAGCCGGTGGAGCCTGACCGATCTCGGATCGGCGAAACGCTACATTCCCGAGCGCGTGCTCGACCCGAATCTCTACCGCTGGTTTCAGCAGGCCCTTCTGTCCGGTCGCATCGATGACGGCAGAACGCTGCTGAACGGACCGCTGGACAAGTATCCGTTCGACGGCGGCGAGGGACGCTTTCTGCTTGAAGCAACCGTTGAAGACTCACTGTTCCGCTATCTCCCGAAGTGGCCGGTTCTCGAACTCGAATCGCTGGAAGTCGTTCTCGAAAATACGCGTTTGACGACTGAAAGGAATTTCTCGACGACAGAGGGACGCATCGTCGAGAACGCCCAGGTCAGCATTGCGGATCTTCGCGACCCTGTCCTGCGCATCGAAGGTGGGACGCGCGGAGATATGCCGTCCCTGATCCAGTTTTCGAAGAACAGTCCAATCAACGACATGCTCGGCGGGCAGTTAGAAAACGTCGAGGTCAGCGGAACGGCCGAGACGACCTTGTCTCTTACCGTGCCTTTGAAATCTTCAAAAGATTTCGAAGTAACCGTTGGTGTGAGACCCGTTGACGCGACGCTGCGAATCAACGGTCTTGCGCCAGAGATCACCAACATCAACGGCTCCGTGACTATCGAACGCCGCGATATCCGATCCGAAAACCTGGTTGCCGAATTCCTCGGCCGCCCGGTGACGATCGCGCTCGCGAAAGCGTCACCCGACATGGAGGGCTACGACACCGTCGCCACCGTCAAGGGACGTCTCGACGCCGATGCGCTTGCTGACGGTTTCAATCTGGGCGTCAAAGAGTTCTTCGACGGCGAAACGAATTACACCGCGACGCTGCTGTTTCCCAGCAACAGGGCAGAGCCGAAGCTGCCGTTCTCGATCGGCCTCGCAAGTGACCTGTCAGGCATCGAGGTCGGCCTGCCTGCACCGTTCGGCAAGCCGGCAGACCAGGCGGAGCCACTCAATGGCAGCATCGAGTTTCTCGAGCAAGGCTCGCGTATTCGCACGACGGGACAGACGCGGTTAATGGCCTGGAATCTGCATTTTCTGAAGGATGCCGCCTGGGATTTCGATCGGGGCCAGCTTGCTCTCGGCGGAACCGCGCGTGCCGAATCCCCGGACGTCAGGGGGTTAAGGATTACCGGCGAAATCTCGCGTTTCGATTTCGACGAATGGCAGAACCTGCCAGGCGAAGCCGGTGATGCACCGAACATTGTTGAACGCATCCGGTCGGCCGACGTCATGATCGACGATTTCCGGGTGCTGGGTCAGGCTTACGCAGACCAGCGCGTGCAGCTCGACCGTTCCGCGCGAGACTGGGAAATCCAGCTGGCGGGCGAACTGGCCAGCGGCTCGATCCAGCTTCCTTACGAATTCACCCCGGAGGCGACTATCGTCCTCGACATGGAAACCCTCATCCTTCCTGGCGATGGCGAGGACGAAGTCGGCGGAGAGCCCGTCGACCCGCGAACTCTGCCTGCAATTACGCTGCGTGCCGGCGAATTCGGTCTGGGAACGCGGCGCTTCGGTGCAGTGGAGGCAGACGTGCAGCGGACGGAAGAAGGACTGGTCGCGGACCGCATCGTCGCGAATGATCCGAGTTTCGAGATATTCGCGAATGGTGGGTGGGTCGCCGATGACGATGAACCTGCAGGCTCACGCACGTTCCTGGTCGGCGGACTGCGCAGCACGAACATCAAGGCAACGATGGATCGCCTCGACTACCAGCCAGGCATCGAAGGCGAAGACCTGTCGGTCATCATGGATATCGGCTGGTCCGGCAGTCCGGCCACGGACATCCTGTCGACCTTGTCGGGCAGCGTCGAAGTTTCCGTCGGACCTGGCCAGCTCGACGACGTCGACCCGGGTGCGGGTCGTGTCTTTGGTCTGCTCAGTATCGTCGCACTGCCGCGTCGCCTGTCGCTGGACTTTTCGGACGTCTTTCAGAAGGGTTTCGGTTTCGACGAGATCACGGGCAACTTCAGGATCGAGAACGGTGACGCGTACACCTGCGACCTGTCTCTCGAAGGACCGGCCGCCGCAATCGGTATCGTCGGGCGCGCCGGACTGGCATCGCGCGACTACGAGCAGTCGGCGATTGTCAGCGCAAACTTCGGTAATTCACTGCCGATTATCGGCGCGGTGGCCGCGGGTCCGCAGGCCGCTGCGGCGCTCCTGATTTTCTCGCAAATTTTCAAGAAGCCCTTACAGGACTTGAGCCAGGTTTATTATTCGATCGACGGCAGCTTCGAATCGCCGTCGTTCGAAGGCACCGACGCTGCCGCCTTTGCAGAGGCCGGTCGACTGGCGAACTGCCTGAACGGTGCGGACCAGGGATAAGTCGCATGCGTGTCGCAGCAATCCAGATGAACAGCGGCAGCGATGTCGATGCGAACCTCGAGCAGAGCCTCGACCTGTTACGCGCAGCGGCAAAAGACGGCTGCGGAGCCGCGGTCCTGCCGGAAAATTTCGCGCTGATGCCGAAACGCGGCCGCGATAAGAATCAGCATGCCGAGGATGACGACCACGGTCCGATTCAGGACTTTTTGAGTGAGACTGCGCGCGAACTCAAACTCTGGATTGTTGGCGGAAGTATTCCGCTCAAGTCGCCGGACGCAGAACGTGTCTACGGCGCAAGTCCCGTGTACGACGACACGGGCCGACGCGTCGCGGTGTATCGGAAGATTCACCTCTTCGACGTCGACCTTCCCGACAACCAGGAGTCCTACCGGGAATCGAATTCCATGTATCCCGGTGAAAACATCGTCACGGCGGAAACGCCTGCCGGCGTGCTCGGCCTGACGATCTGCTACGACGTGCGCTTTCCCGAGCTCTACCGCGCGCTCCTGGAGGCCGGCGCGACCTGGTTTACCGTGCCCGCAGCCTTTACAGCCGTCACGGGCAAGGCGCACTGGGAGACGCTGCTGCGGGCCAGGGCCGTCGAAAATCTGGCCTATGTCGTTGCGCCAGGGCAGTTTGGTATGCATCCTGACGGTCGCGAAACATGGGGGCACTCGATGATTTGTGACCCCTGGGGCCGGATCCTCGCGGAATGCCCGAACGAGATCGGCTTCGTCGCGGCGGATCTGGATCTCGACAAACAACGTACATTGCGCCAGGAATTTCCGGCGCTGGCCAACCGGCGCCTGGCAAGCAAAGGCGAACAAGGATTTTGAGTTGACGCAAGCGAACAGCAATTCGATCGACACGGTCATGGAAACGATTCTCGCGCCGGCCGGATTGTCCGAAAACCATCTGAATTCGACGCTCGGCAACCTGATGCAGGGCGAGATCGACTATGCGGACCTCTACTTCCAGGTCAGCCGGGCTGAAAGCTGGTCGCTGGAAGATGGCATCATTCGCGAAGGCAGCTTCAGCCGCGAACAAGGTGTCGGGGTTCGCGCGAACAGCGGTGAAAAAACCGGCTTTGCCTACTCCGACGAGCTGGTTCTGCCGGCGCTCGAAAATGCGGCCAGGGCGGCGAGGGCAATCGCGCGCCAGGGCGACAGCGGGTCACTGTCGGCCTGGCAGCCCCGCGACGCGGCGCCTCTATATTCCGCCGCAGATCCGATCACGAGCCTGCCGGACTCTGAAAAGACCGCGCTCCTGAAGCGGATCGACAAGGAAACCCGCGCGCTCGACCCGCGCGTGGACCAGGTCATGCTGAGCATGAGCAGCACGCAGGACCTCGTCCTCGTCGCAGGATCTGACGGAACGCTTGCCGCAGACGTACGGCCTCTCGTGCGATTCAACGTCAGCGTCATCCTCGAGGAAGATGGCCGGCGCGAGCAGGGCTACTCTGGCGGTGGCGCTCGCGGTGACCTCCTGTACTTCCTGACGGACGACCTGCCGATGCAGTACGCCCGCGAAGCGGTGCGGCAGGCAACCGTCCAGCTCGAAGCCGTGCCGGCGCCTGCCGGAACGATGCCTGTCGTTCTCGGCCCGGGCTGGCCGGGCATCCTCCTGCACGAGGCTGTTGGCCACGGTCTGGAGGGCGACTTCAACCGGAAAGGGACATCGGCATTTTCGGGCCGTGTCGGCCAGCAGGTTGCGTCGTCGTTGTGCACCATTGTTGACGACGGCACGATTGCCAATCGACGCGGCTCGCTCGCAATTGACGACGAGGGAACGCCCGGCGCCTACAACGTGCTCGTCGAAGACGGCATTCTGAAGGGCTACATGCAGGACAAGCTCAATGCGCGCCTGATGAATGTCGCGCCAACCGGCAACGGCCGCCGCGAATCCTATGCGCACGTCCCGATGCCGCGGATGACGAACACCTACATGCTCGCCGGACCCCACGACCCGGACGAGATCGTCGCGTCTGTCGACCGCGGACTCTACGCGCCGAATTTCGGTGGCGGACAGGTCGATATTACTTCCGGCAAATTCGTCTTTTCGGCGAGCGAGGCCTACCTGATCGAAAACGGGAAACTGACAACGCCGGTGAAGGGTGCAATGATTATCGGCGACGGCCCGGAGGCACTGGGTAAAATTTCGATGGTCGGCAATGACTTGCAACTCGACAGCGGCGTTGGAACCTGCGGGAAGGAAGGCCAGTCGGTGCCGGTCGGAGTCGGACAGCCGACGGTCAAGATCGATGAATTGACGATCGGTGGCACGGCCTGAGGCCTGGCGGCCAGGCAGAATCGGGCAACAGCGTGGAGATCAAGGTATGTGGATAGCGAAACCCCTGTACGAGGCCTTGCCGTATTTCTACCTGACGGTCGGCGCCATCATGCTGGCCGCGTCCCTGTACGTGAACCACTGGTACTGGCCCACGATCTGTTTCACCGTCGGTTTAGGGTGCCTCGTCGCGGGACTCGTCGTACTTCTCAAGCGCCGCGACGCGCGCTCGGAACAGCGGAAAGCGCAGCGCTAGCGCAGCCGGCGAATCAGGATTGCTTCGCCGCTGCTGAAACCTCTTCATCCTGCTCATCGTCATCGTCCGGCTCCTCGCTGTCGATGTCGTCCGACGGTTCGTCGTCCCGAACGCCTGCAGGACGCAGGTCGCGATAGACCACTTCGTGCACGCCAAGGCTTACGATGTCGCCATCGCTCAAGCGTCGTGATTGCACCTGCTGATCATCAATAAAGACACCGTTCGTACTGTTTAAATCCTGCACGATGCATCCCGAGTCGTCGGTGACGAACTGGGCATGATGCCGACTGACGAATTTGCTCTTGATGTAGAGTTCATTATCCGGAGAACGACCAACGACGACGCGTCCGGCAGGGAATCGATGGATTCCAAGCGACTCTCCCTCCGACAAAATCTCGAATTCTGAGACCATGTTTGCGTCCAGGCCGTCTCTGGCCATGAGCTGATCAAGCTGGCGGTACATGCCGGTCGTTGTCGGATGCTCCTGCCAGCCGAGCTCGTCGATCGCGGCGCGTACGTCGTCGACACCAACTACTTTCTTTTCATCGGCAAAGGCGCAAAGCAGGGCGGTGTCGCACAGCGTGTTGATCAGGCGCGGGATGCCACCGGTATAACGATGAATCTGGTCGTAAGTGTCGTCGTGAAACAGGTTGGCGTTCTCCCGTCCCGCGATCTCCAAACGGTGTTCGATATACTCGCGAAGCTCCCGCCGCTCCAGCGGTCCGATGTGAAAGCGCAGCCGCACACGCTGCACGAGCTGTTTCAGCTTCGGCGAATTCAGAGAATCTTTCAGTTCCGGCTGACCGGCGAGAATGATTCTTAAGACTTTTTCCTTATGCGTCTCGATGCCGGACAGCAGACGAATCTCTTCCAGAACCTTCGTTGACAGGTTCTGGGCCTCGTCGACGATCAGGACCACCTTCTTGCCGTTCGAGTACTGTTCGATCAGGAACATGTTCAGCATGTCGAGCAACTCGACTTTCTGCTTGTCGAAGGGCTTGAAACCGAATTCTGTCAGCACCGCTTGCAAAAATTGTGTCGCCGAGAGCTGCGTCTGTGAGACGACTGCGTAAACAACGTCGTCTTCCAGTTCCGCAAGGAAGCTCTGCAGCAGCGTCGTCTTGCCGGAACCGATCTCGCCCGTAATGACGACGAAGCCGTCCGCGAGCCAGATCGTGGACTCCATGTAGGCCTTCGCACGCGCGTGCTGCTTGCTCCAGTACACAAAGCCAGGATCCGGCGTCAGCCGAAACGGCGGTTCTGTCAAATTGAAGTGTTCAAGATATGACATGCATTCCCGATCAGGTGCGAGTGGCCTGATTTAAGAGCATTAAGCGGCGGATTGTAACCGTTTTCCGGAGGCCGTTGGCTACCGGGAAGACCAATCCCCGAAAATGTGAATCGATTCCGGTGCGCTTACGTGACGTCGATCAGCGAACCGAGCTCGCGCAGACGTTCATCGCGCGCTGCCTCGCTTTCCGCTGTAATCGTCAAGTGCGCGAGCTTGCGTCCCGGACGCTCGGATTTGCCATAGTCGTGAAAAAAGACGCTGTCGAGCGCATCGAGCCCCGACGGCATGGTCCCGATGATGTTCTTCATTGCCGAAGGTGACGTCGTCGACGGGTCACCAAGTTCGAGACCGGCCACGGCCCGCATGTGATTCTCAAACTGGCTGCAGCGGGTCCCTTCGATCGTCCAGTGCCCCGAATTGTGGACGCGGGGTGCGAATTCGTTAGCCAGCAGACGGTCACCCTGAACGAACAGTTCCAGCGCGAGCGTGCCGACATAATCGAAGTGAGTGAGCAGGGACTCGACGAACTGCCTGGCCTGTTCGGTGAGGTTCGTATCGCCGGCGGGCGCGACGGATGTGTCGAGGATGCCGTCCCGGTGCGTATTCTCCGTCAGCCCGTAGAACGCAATATCGCCGTCGGTCGAACGCGTGGCGATTGCCGAGACCTCGCGGTCGAAGGGGACAAAGGCCTCCGCGATCAGCCCTTCCGGCCCCAGCTCGGCGACGGCGGCTAGGACATCGTCCTCTGAGGACGCACGTACCTGGCCCTTGCCGTCGTAGCCGAAGCGGCGCGTCTTGATGATCATTGGAAAGCCGAGGCGTTCGATGGCAAGCGCCGCGTCTTCCGCGCTGTCGATTGGCTGGTAAGCCGGAAGCGGAATCGAAAGCGACCCGAACAGCTTTTTCTCTGCGAGCCGGTCCTGCGCGGCTGCGAGCGCGTCCAGTGACGGATGTACAGTGCAATGCCCGGCAAGCTCACGCAAAGCGTCAACCGGAACATTCTCAAACTCGTAGGTGATGGCATCGCAGCGACCGGCCATCGCCTTCAGCGCTTCGAGGTCGTCGTAGGACGCGACCGTGAGCGGGCCGACCATGCCGGCGGGCGCGTCCGGGCTGGGGTCGAGAAACTCGCAGGCGATGGATACGTTGCGCGCGGCTTCGCCCAGCATCATGCCGAGCTGACCGCCGCCGATAACCCCGATGCGCATCGCTACTTGCTCGGATCCTGGTCTGCGAGGACGCGGTCGGTCTGAGCCTTGCGGTAGCCGTCGAGCGCCTCGGCGACCGAGGAGTCCCCAGTCGCCAGCATGGCCGCCGCGAACAGCGCCGCATTGATCGCACCCGCGCGGCCGATGGCCATCGT
>CAWUHY010000070.1:0-12381 GCA_963922215.1 uncultured Gammaproteobacteria bacterium
GTCGCTGGGCGCATTGTCGCCGGAGGCGCACGAAGCACTCGCGATCGCGATGAACCGCATCGGCGCGCGGTCGAATTCCGGCGAAGGCGGAGAGGATCCCGCGCGCTACGGCACCGAGCGCGTCTCGAAGATCAAGCAGGTTGCATCCGGTCGCTTCGGCGTGACCGCCGAATACCTCGTCAACGCGGAAGTGATCCAGATCAAGATCGCCCAAGGCGCGAAGCCGGGTGAGGGCGGTCAGCTTCCGGGGCACAAGGTGAACGATCTGATCGCACGGCTGCGCTACGCGAAGCCCGGCGTCGGCCTCATCTCGCCGCCGCCGCATCACGATATCTACTCGATCGAGGATCTCGCGCAACTCATCTTCGACCTGAAGCAGGTCAACCCGGAGGCGCTGGTGTCCGTGAAGCTCGTCGCCGAGCCGGGTGTCGGTACGATTGCCGCTGGCGTCGTAAAAGCCTACGCGGACCTGATCACAATCTCCGGCTACGACGGCGGGACCGGCGCGAGTCCCCTGAGCTCGGTGAAGTATGCGGGCAGTCCGTGGGAGTTGGGTCTCTCGGAAACCCACCAGGTGCTGCGCGCAAACGACATGCGGCACAAAGTGCGGCTGCAGACGGACGGCGGTCTAAAGACCGGCCTCGACGTCATCAAGGCGGCGATGCTCGGCGCCGAGAGTTTCGGTTTCGGCACCGGACCGATGGTCGCGCTCGGCTGCAAGTATCTTCGCATCTGCCACCTGAACAACTGCGCGACCGGCGTCGCGACGCAGAACAATATTCTGCGCAGCAAACACTTCATCGGTTTGCCGGAGATGGTTGTTAACTACTTCCGCTTCGTCGCCGAAGAGGTTAGACAGCGCATGGCAGAGCTCGGCGTGCGTGGACTCGACGAACTCATCGGTCGCGTCGATCTGCTTGAGCCGTCGAAGGGCCAGACGCCGCGCCAGGCGAAGCTCGACCTGCTGCCGATCCTGTCGGACGGTGGCCTGAACAAGGATCTGCCCCAGTACTGTACCGACCCGCGCAACAATCCGTACGACAAGGGCGAGCTCGCCGAAGAAATGCTGGCGACTGTGCGTTCCGCGATCGAACAAAAATCCGGTGGGCGCTTCGGCTTCGAGGTCCGCAATTTCAACCGCTCAATCGGCACGCGCATCGCCGGCGAAATTGCGCGCCTGCACGGCAACGAGGGCATGCACGATGCGCCGCTCGATATCATGCTGCGCGGCACCGCCGGCCAAAGCTTCGGCGCGTTCAACGTGTCGGGCCTCAACCTGAATCTCATCGGCGACGCGAACGACTACGTCGGCAAGGGCATGTCCGGCGGACGAATCGTTATCCGTCCACCGGAAGAGACCGGCTACCTGCCGCGCGAGACGGCGATTATCGGCAACACCTGCCTGTACGGCGCCACCGGCGGCTCTGTCTTCGCGGCCGGTATTGCCGGCGAACGTTTCGCCGTGCGCAATTCCGGGGCGACGGCCGTTATCGAAGGCGCGGGCGATCATTGCTGCGAGTATATGACCGACGGTGTTGTCGCTGTGCTCGGTCCGACCGGTGTGAACTTCGGCGCGGGAATGACTGGCGGCTTCGCCTACGTGCTGGACATCGACCGCCTGTTCGTCGATCGCTACAACCACGAGCTGATCGACATCCACCGCATTAACCCCGAGAGCATGGAGGCGCACGTGCACCACCTGCGCATGATGATTCTCGAACACGTAAACCTCACCGGCAGCGAGTGGGGTGAGACGATCCTCGACGACTACCGTGCGTTCATGAGCCGCTTCTGGCTCGTGAAGCCGAAGGCGGCCGAGCTGGGTTCGCTGATCCAGTCGCTGCGACAGGCTGCCTGACGATGTCGAAACATCCGCTACAGTTTCTCGAGGTACCGCGACGTGATCCCGAGAAGGAGCCGGCTGAAGAGCGCATCCTTCACTACGGCGAGATCTACGGTCATTTCGATGCGGCTGACGCGGGCCAGCAGGCGGGGCGTTGCCTGTCCTGCGGTAACCCGTACTGCGAGTGGAAGTGCCCGGTGCACAACTACATCCCGAACTGGCTGTCGTTGATCGAGGAAGGCCGCCTGTTCGAGGCGGCCGAGCTGTCGCACCAGACAAACTCGCTGCCGGAAATCTGCGGCCGCGTCTGTCCGCAGGACCGACTCTGCGAAGGCGCGTGCACGCTGAATGACGGCATCGGTGCAGTTTCGATCGGGAACATCGAACGCTACATCACGGACGAAGCCGTCAAAATGGGCTGGCGCCCGGACATGTCGCATGTCGTCGACACGGGTAAGCGCGTCGGGATTGTCGGCGCGGGACCCGCGGGTCTTGCCGCCGCAGATGTTCTCGCGCGCGAGGGGATTCGCTCCGTCGTGTTCGACGCCTACGAAGAGATCGGCGGACTGCTGACCTACGGCATTCCGCCATTCAAGCTCGAGAAGGACATCGTGCGCCAGCGTCGCGAGCTCCTGGAAGGCATGGGTGTGCAGTTCGTGTTGAACACGCGCATCGGCGAGGACAAGCCGTTCGAGGAGCTCGTTGAAGAGTTTGACGCCGTCTTCCTCGGCATGGGCGCCTATACCTACGTGCGCGGCGGATTCCCCGGCGAAGATCTGCCCGGCGTCTACGACGCGCTGCCATACCTCGTTTCCAACGTGAATCGCCTGATGCGACCGGACGCGCCACGCGATGACTACATCGATCTGGCCGGCAAAAACGTTGTCGTGCTCGGCGGCGGCGACACGGGCATGGACTGCAACCGCACCGCGATTCGCCAGGGTGCCGCGAGCGTGAGCTGCGCGTACCGACGCGACGAAGAGAACATGCCCGGTTCACGACGTGAAGTCGCGAACAGCAAGGAAGAGGGCGTGAACTTTCTGTTCAATCGCCAGCCGCTGGAAATTGTCGGTGCCGAGCAGGTCACCGGCGTCAAAGTGATCCAGACACAGCTTGGCGCACACGGCCCGGACGGCAGACGGCGCCCTGAGACCGTTCCCGGCACGGAAGAAATTCTTCCCGCCGACGCGGTGCTGATTGCCTTCGGCTTCCGCCCGAGCCCGCCCGACTGGTTCGAGGGATCAGGCATTCAGACACTACCGAGCGGCCGCGTGCGCGTTGCGACGCTGGGCGAGCATCCCTTCCAGACGACGAATCCAAAGATCTTCGCGGGTGGCGACATGGTACGCGGCTCCGACCTCGTCGTGACGGCCGTCCACGAAGGCCGCGAGGCCGCTCGCGGAATTGCGCGGTACCTGGGCGTTTAGCCTGAAGATTTATCGGGGCTGAAGCCCCTCCCACAGGTGTACTGTGAACAGCACTCCATCGTTGACGTTCTCTGCCGCGATTTCCGCGCGATGTGCCTCGGCGATGATTTTTGCGATATGCAGTCCCAGGCCTAAGTGCTCGTCGCTGTCGGCGTCGCGGACCGAGATCATGGAATCGAACAGGCGGTCGCGCATCGACTCGGGTAGCTTCGGTCCGCGATTGTGAACACCAAGCAGTACTCGATCGTCATCCCGTTTCACCGAGAGCGTGATTGCCTCACCGACCGCACTGAAGTCGACCGCGTTGTCCACGAGTTTGTCGAGCATCTGCACGATGAGTTCGGGCGCGACGTCTGCCGCAACATCCGGCTCGGCTTCGACGACGAACTCACGTTCCGGATAAATGTCACGGTAAGCCGCGACCGACTGTGAGACCAGAACGGACAGGTCAACCCGCTGGACCTCGACACTTTTAACGAGCTCCTCGACCCGGCTCGCCTCGCTCATCGCTGCGAGAATTTTCCGCAGCCGATCGGCGCCGTCTTTCGCGCGCGCCGTGTAGCGCGCCGACGCGTCGCTCAAGTCTTCGTGCTCGAGGTTGTCGAGTGACGACGTCACGATTGCGAGAGGCGTGCGCAGTTCGTGCGATAACTTCGACGCGAGCGTACGGAGATACTCGTTGTACTCACCGAGTTGCACCAGCACGTTCGAGAAGCTGCGGGACAGATCGCCAATCTCGTCGCCTGCTGACGCGCTCGGCAACTGACCCGGAGAGACTTTGGCATCCAGCGCGTTTTCTGCCGCGATGCTGAGGCGGCGAATGCGACGCGACAGCCAGGTGGCGTACCCGAGCAACAGGGCGGCGACGACGACGGTCGCAACCAGTGTCACGTTTAACAGCCGTGCAAGGCTTTCGTTCGTGAGACTCAAAATCGCGTCGGTGCCCTGCTGCAGAATGATCGCGCCGACGATTTCGCCGTCGACAACGACGGGCTCCGCAACCGAGACGACGGCTGTGCCACTCGCAGGACTGCGAAACCAACCGGCCGCAGCCGTCCCCGACAAGGCCTCGTTCACGTACGGCTGTCGCTCCCGTCCGCTCGGGTCCGGTTCGGCGAACGCATCACTGGTTCCTTCTTCGACGAGTGCCCCGTAGATCAGCGAGAGCCACGGGTTTGGCCGGTCAATCTCTCTCGATGTCGGCTGTGTGAGTGCGCCCGCTTCGCCAATGCGCCAGCCGTCCCGATCGGTGACGAGCAGGCGCATGCCGGGTTGGACGATGGATTCGGCAACGCTTTGCAGATCACGCACGGCAGTCACGAGCCGTCCCGGATAGCGTGTATTGAACGTTGCCTGCCGAACCGGCTCCTCGTCGCTAGCATCCGTGTTGCTGATGCTTAAGCCGAGGTGGCTGCCGAGGATGCTCATCGGAACCCGCGCCTCGAGCTGGTAGCCGCCTGCGCCGTCCTGCCAGATTGCACGTATCAACGGCTCACTGCGAAAGCCGTTGCGATTCACGCGGTAGGCGACGACGAGCCCGGGCGCCTCGGCGCTGAAGACAAACTCTTGCGCGTCCGACGGTGGCGAAATACTTGTCAGCGTAATGCGGTCAGCGAACGGTGCGTCAGTGTTGGCGATGCTGCCGTTTCGCTGGCGATACACGACGTTGCGGTCGGCGACGCGGGCGTACAGATAGAGCTGATTGCGATAAATGCCGAGCGCGTAATCAATCGGTCCGTCTGTTCCGGACAGGCTGCCGAAAGCCGTCGCCGGAATCGGCCAGTCATCGCTATAACCGTCGATCGTCGGCGCCGCGTCCAGGCTGTGGGCGTACAGACGGCTTCCGGTCAGGTGGTCGTCGTTTACCGGCTGCCCCGGGAAGCGCTCACCGTACTGCTGCATCGATTCGGCAATAGCGCGCGCCGTGCCGGACAGCATCTGCTGCTGGCCGATACGCAGCGCCGACTCGGTCTCGCGAATAAACTCGCAGCCTGCCCACGGCAGGATCAGCGTAAAAACGCTGACCATGAGCAGTTGGCGCTTGAGATTCATTCCCTAAGAATCAACGAGCCATCGGTATCCCATGCCGTAGACGGTCTCGATGGCATCGAAGTCTGAGTCGATCGCGGCAAACTTTTTGCGAATGCGTTTGATGTGCGACGTGATCGTATTGTCGTCGAGCACGGCCTGCGCGGCGTCCATGAGTTGTTGCCGGTTCTTGACGTGACCCGGGTAGCGGGCAAGTGCGTGCACCAGCCAGAATTCCGTAAGCGTGAGACCGACCGGTTGACCGCGCCAGAGCGCGACCATGCGCGCAACGTCGATCTCCAGTTCGCCGCGCGAAAGGCGTGACTCGTTCCCGTCGGGTTTTTGCATCGCATCGAGGCGTCGGAACAGAGCGGCAACGCGTGCCATCAGATGCGGGAGACTGATGTCCTTCGTCAGATAGTCGTCGGCGCCCAGCCTTAATCCCGAGACCGCGTCGAATTCGCTGTCGCGCGCGGTCAGGAAAATGATCGGCAGGTCCGGTGCCTGCGACCGCAGTTCGCGGCAGAGTTCGAAGCCGCCTTCGACATCGTTCTTCAGGTTCACATCGATGACGACGAGATCGGGCAGCCGCGCCGAAAACGCATCCATCGCCGGCTGGCGCGCCTCGTAGGCATCGACGCTGTAGCCCTCGCGCTGAAACGCGGCGGTGTAGTTGTCGCGGATCGCCGCCTCATCTTCGACGATCGCAATGCGTTTGGGCATGACTGGTTCCTGTTCTGTCGGCTTGGCGGCTGCGCAGTCGGCACAATTTGCCACATTCCGTCCCTGCATTGCCATGCAGTGCGCCCGGGTTCGGCTGCTCGTCGCGATTGAATCGAAATCGACCCAACGAGGAGAGCAGCATGACACGAACGATCGCCGCCATCGGCATCCTGATCGCCGGGCTCCTGCCCGCATTCGCTGCCGGCGCCGCACCCGGCGAGTCCGGCCTGACCCTGAACGTTGGGGGACAGGCACTCGACGCCCCGCTGCTCGAGACCGATGTCGACATCAACGTCAGCGGCATCATCGCGCGCACGAGCGTTCGCCAGACATTTACCAACGATTCGCCCGAGTGGGCGGAAGCCGTCTATCGCTTTCCGCTGCCGGACGGCGCCGCGGTTGACCGGCTGCGCATTCACGTGGGCGAACGCGTGATCGAAGGTGAAATCCAGGAGAAGCTGAAGGCGGAAAAGACCTACGCCGTTGCCAAGAGCAAAGGGCAGAAAACGAGTCTCGTCCAGCAGTCACGCGCAAACCTGTTCACGACGCGCCTCGCGAACATCGCGCCGGGCGAGGTCATCCGCATCGAGATCGAATACCAGGAGGAAGTGCGCTGGAGTGACGGCCTGTTCAGCCTGCGCTTCCCGATGACGATGACGGAGCGCTATGTACCGACGCGCGGCCTCGCGGCACTCGACAGCGGACCCGTTTATTCGCCAATGGTCATGGCTGCGCGCGAGCGCAAACTGTCGCTGGATATTTACCTCGACACCGGCCTGCTCCTCGATCAGGTCGCGAGTCGCTACCACGCGATCAGCGTCGACGAGCGCAGCGGCAAGTACCACGTGTCGCTGGCCGCCGGAGACGTCAGCCCGGATCGCGACTTCGAACTGTCGTGGCGGCCGGCCGCGTCGTCATCGCCGAGGGCGCTCTCGTTTTCGGAAATGCGCGACGGGGAGGCCTACTACCTGCTGATGTTGATGCCACCAAATGCGGATGTGGCCCCGCTCCGCTTACCGCGCGAGACCATCTTCGTCATCGATACGTCCGGCTCGATGCACGGCGACTCCATCCGCCAGGCACGTCGCGCGCTGCTGCGCGCGCTCGACCGACTGCAGCCTGGCGACCTGTTTAACGTTGTCGAATTCAACTCCGTGACGCGCCCGCTGTTCAACCAGAGCGCGCCGGCAGACGGACAGCGCCTGCGCCAGGCCGAGCACTTCATTCGCGGACTCAGCGCGAACGGCGGAACCGAGATGTCACCGGCACTGCATTTCGCACTGTCGTCGCCGGTCAGTGACACGCATCTCCGCCAGGTGGTCTTCATCACCGACGGCAGCGTCGGCAACGAGGAGGCGCTCTACGAGCAGATTGAACGCACACGGGGACAGGCACGTCTTTTCACCGTCGGCATTGGCTCCGCTCCGAACAGCTGGTTCATGCGCAAGGCCGCGGAAGTCGGACACGGCACGTTCACCGTGATTTCCTCGATCAGCGAAGTGGAAGCCCGCATGGATGGCATGCTGGAGAAAATCGAATCTCCGCAACTCACCGACATTCGCGTCGACTGGCCCGGTTCTGCAAAGGCCGAGCTGTACCCGGCCGTTGTCCCCGACCTCTACGCGGGCGAACCGCTGGTGCTGCGCGCGAGGGCGAGAGACTTCACGTCCGGCACCGTGCGGCTGAGCGGGCGGCTGCCGTCGGGCAACTGGCACGAAGAGGTGCCGCTCGATTCGGCCTTCGATGACTTCGGAGTCGGTGCGCTGTGGGCGCGCGCTCGAATCGAAGATCTCTACGACCAGCAACGTCGCGGCGCCAATCCGGACAACATCCGGGCCGCTGTCGTCGAGACAGCGTTGACCCACCGGCTTGTGTCGCGCGTCACCAGCCTCGTCGCGGTCGACAAGACGCCGGCGCGCGCACCCGGAACGCCGATGAAAACCGGTTTCGTACCCAACCTCTTGCCAGCGGGCCAGACTGCGGCTTTCCCGGCGACGGCGACCAACGCTGCGCTTTACCGCATGATCGCGGCAGCAATCTTCGCGCTCGCTGTCCTGCTGTTTCTGAGTGAGCGACGTCGTGTTGCCGCGGCTTGAGGGGAGATATCGCGCCGTGGCCTGCCTCTTATGTCTCGGGTTCTGGCCGCTTGGCCAGAGCGCTTACATCCCGGCGAAAGCATGGCTCGCTCAGGACCTCATGCAGCGCGCCTGGGACCGGACCGCGGAGGACGGCGAACCTGCGAAGCCGTGGCCGTGGGCGGACACGCATCCGGTCGCGCGCCTGATTGCGGAAGACGGCAACACGGATCTCATCGTGCTCTCCGGTGCCTCGGGACGCACACTGGCATTCGGCCCCGGCATGATGACCAGCGGTGCTGCGCCCGGCGAAGCGGGCAACACCGTCATTGCCGGACATCGCGACACGCATTTCGCGTTCCTGCAGCGGGTCAGTACAGGCGACGGAATGGTCATTGAGCGCACGGATGGTGCCCAGTTTCTTTATGAAGTGGTTGGCATCGACGTGGTCGATTCGCGGCGTGCAAGCCTGACGCTGGATACCGACGGTGCGTTTTTGAGTCTCGTGACCTGCTATCCGTTCGACGCGGTCGACGCCGGCGGGCCGATGCGCTACGTCGTGACGCTCGAACGCCGACTGTAACGTTGAGCAACAATCGCAGATGCAAAATTGCATCGCCCGGGCGAATGGTCTTTACTGGCTCGCGGGACATAGCGAGGAAGCCAATGAGTACTATCAAAAAGAATGAAGACGGACGCCGGGACGTCCTGAAACTGCTGGGCGGCACGGCCGTTCTCCTGCCGCTGGCAGGGCTTGCCGGATGCTCCGGTGAGAAGGAGTCGTCGGAGGCGATGCCGGCCAAGGCGGAAGACGCCGCGGACAAAGCCATGGATACGATGGAAGACACCATGGATGAGGCCGCAGACGCAGCAGAAACGGCAGCCGAAGAGGTCAAAGAAGCAACGCAAGCTGATTCCGGCATGCCGCTGCTTGACGAGAACGGTTCGCAGGCGCAGTCGCTCGGCTACGTGCACGATGCCAGCACGGTCGACACGGAGAAGTATCCGCGTTACCAGGACGGCCAGGCCTGCTCGAACTGCGCGCTGTACACCGGCGGCGATGCCGCCCAGGGCGGTTGCTCGATCTTCCCGGGCAAGGCTGTGAAAGCCACCGGCTGGTGCAACGTCTACGCGCCGAAGGCTGGATAGAACGTGATCGACGGCGGCCCGTTCAGGTCGGGCCGCTGTCGTTTCGGCCGGCCCATAAAAGCGCTGCGACGCTGATCGCGTCAGTAATCTCGCCGCGGTCAATCATCGCGATCGCATCGCTCAGCGGCAAGCGGCGCACGGAAAGATCTTCCGTCTCTTCGAACGCCGTTTCTCCCTTCTCGAGATCTCTGGCAACAAACACGTAACCGACTTCATCGGTAATCGAGTTGCTCGTGTGCAGCTTCATCACTTGCGACCAGTCTTTGGCGCTCAAGCCTGTCTCTTCTTTCAGTTCCCGCTTCGCTGCCGCAAGCGGATCTTCGTTTAACGGCCCGCCACCCATCGGCAGCTCCCAGGAGTACTCGTCCAGCGTATAGCGCTGCTGACCGACCAGCCAGGTGCAGCCTTCGTCATCGAGCGGAAGAATTGCGATGGCTCGGTTCTTGAAATGGACGTAGCCGTAGTCGTTCTGACCGCCGCCCGGGTTGGTGACTCGATCCTCCCGTATCTGCATCCACGGATTCTCGTAAATCACCTTCGATGAATGTTTCGTCCAACCCATGTCAAACCTCCTGCACCGAGCCGATGATTGCACGGCAGCCGTCGGTCAGCCATAGTGCCGGGCAACCGCAGATCGCGGCATCACCACGGCACGGCTGAATGCAAACGAGACGAAATCGACTGACGGAAGGCTCCGTCGGCAAGCACCTTGTCGGCCTGACGATGCCGATGCTGATCGGTATCGCCACGATGATGGGACAGGCACTGATCGATGCCTGGTTCATCGGGCAGATCGGCGATCGGGCGCTGGCCGCCTACGGCTTTGCCTACCCGATCATCATGATCGTCACGAGCGTCGCGATTGGTCTTGGGGCGGGGACGTCGTCCGTCGTAGCGCGGGCTGTCGGTAAGGATGATCACGCGCGTGCGCAGCGCCTGACGACCGACAGTCTGCTGCTGGGTTTTCTTGTTGTATCCGTGATCGCAGCGATCGGAATCGCGACGATCGACCTCCTGTTCGCGGCGCTCGGCGCGCCGGCCGATCTCATTCCGTTGATTCGCGGCTTCATGCGCATCCTCTACGTGGGTATGCCGTTCGTCGTTGTCGGTATGATCGCGATGTCGGCGATGCGCGCGACCGGCAGCTCCGTCCTGCCCGGCAAGCTGATGGTGGCATCTGCGATCCTGAACGTCATTCTCGACCCGCTGCTGATTTTCGGCGTCGGTCCGTTTCCGGAGCTTGGATTGAACGGTGCGGCTTACGCCGGGCTGATTGCACGATTTCTGTTGTTCGTCGTCGCAGTTTATTACCTCGGGAAGCAGCTCGACATGCTGAGCGCCGTGCGTCCAGCGATGGAGGAGCTCCTGTCATCTTGGAAAGCGATTCTGCACGTTGGCATTCCCGCCGCGGCGACGAATGTGATTGTGCCGCTCGGCGCAACGGCTATCACGGCAATGCTCGCGCAGTTCGGACCGACAGCCGTCGCCGGCTTCGGCGTCGCGAGCCGTGTGGAGTCGATGATGCTCGTGCTGTTCTACGCGATGTCTTCGATCATCGGGCCGTTCGTTGGGCAGAACCTTTCTGCTGTGAAGGAAAGCCGAATACTGTCGTCGCTCAATCTCTCGGCGCTGTTTTGTCTCGCCAGCGGAGCGGTCATCGCAATCGTTCTCGCGCTGCTGTCGTCGACGATCCCGGCGTGGTTTTCGGGCTCAGAAGACGTCCAGCGGGTCACGCGGCTGTTCCTGCTGATCGCGCCGATGAGTTACGGCGCCTACGGGATCGTGATGATCATGAATGCGGCCTTCAACGGACTCGGTCGACCGGCACCGGGCGTTTGGGTCAGCGCCGGCCGCATCCTGTTCCTGTACATCCCCCTTGCCTGGCTCGGCGGCGAACTCTACGGCGTGCCCGGCATCTTTGTCGCGTACTCCGCCGCGAACATCGGTTCCGCGATCGTCGCCTACCTGTGGGCGAGAAAGGTCTCGCGCGAGGAGTGTGCGAAGGCGCAAAGGACAGGCACCGAACAGTTGTAAGGGACAGGCACACCCCTTTCGAGCTGAATCACGTTGGAAATCGTCAATCAGATAATGCCGGAGACACTTGTTGCTGCGGACTAAAGGCTTGTACGGGGCGCACAAGAAGCTCAGGCTTTACCTGAAGAGCAGCGATCAATCGTTTACTAACCGCGTTTCAGCTTGACTGCGGTTCTTGCCCAATCATCCTGACTTAAACCAATCCGCTCGATAATCGAAGGCAGCTCGTTAGTCATCTTTCCAGACTTGCCCGGCACGTCACACCGCGCGAGCGTGTCGACGAGCACGCGGTAGTCATCTACACCAATCGGGAGGCGATGACTCGGATGCTTTGTCGGCTCATCAGCAAACGCCATGAGCGGCTTTGGCTCGATCGTTGTGCGAAACAGCTCTCCACGTTCAAACAGGGCTTCGATCGCCCGCCTGACTTGTGATTGCGGTAGTTCTTTGGCTGATCGCGCCTTGAAGCTCGTAAAGTCCGAGTATTCAGGTGTTTTGGCGGCTCCAGCCCGGATCGGGTTCAGATCTACATAGGCCATGGCCTGTATCACCGCTGTTTCTGTGCGTAGAGGAACCGAATGAAACCGTGCCTCCCAGAAATGCCCGGTACAGTCATCTTCAGCATTGGCCGTCCGGGCAATGGTCTCGTTCAGGCACTTCATGAACCAGCTCAAGCTCTTCAGGCGCTCGCGGTAGACGGAGGTAATGTCACTAACGGTCTCAGCTTCTGCGTCAGACAACACCTCACCGGCGATCCGTCTTTGAACCAGCACGGGGCCCTTGAACAGGCTACACCAGCGCTGCAGCACCTCCAGATCAGACCAGTCATCCGCCTCTTCAGGCGTCAGTCGGACCACCAGGTGGTAGTGATTACTCATGATTGCGTATGCAGCGAGGTCGACACAGAAGAGGGATGACAACACTCGAAGCCGCTGTTCGATCCAGTCGCGCCGATGTTCGTAGTCGCGTCCGCTGTAGTCATCAACGCCACACAGGAAGGCACGGCGGACACACCGAGAGGTAATGTGATAGCAGGGCGTCTCCGATAGACAGACGATGTGTTTCCTGGGGCGGGTCATGGCCGACAGCTTACGGTCGAGCT
>CAWUHY010000071.1:0-12380 GCA_963922215.1 uncultured Gammaproteobacteria bacterium
AAACCGCAGTCTGATATCACTGCATATTCGTGGCACAGTTGAAGTGCCGAGAAAACAACGAACGAGTCGTTGGGAGTCGCGCGGTATGCACGCTGGATTGCTGACAGTTGGGTCGCCCCGTCCCGTCCTGCAAGCGCAACAAAGTGTTGCAGATCCGCCGAGTCCGATTGCGCAAGAAAGGCGAGAATGTCGTCCTGCGTTGCCACGTATTCCTCGACGGAAATCTCCTCGTCAGCAACTTGTTCGCTTTGGAGTTCGCAGCCCGCGGACAGCGCGCGGACGTATTCGTCGTAGAGAGCGTCATTCGAGCTCGGAGAGATGACATCCAGCGATTGGACCGCCGAGGCCTCGTCATCGCCGGACGGCACAACAACGCCCGGTGGTGGCGTGCGTGGCCAGAAAAGCGTGACGAGTAGTCCGATGATCACCAATCCGGCGATCAGTAATTTGCGCATGCACAGCCTTTTTTCGGTGGTTCGACAATCGAGTATAGCGAATCGAAGTCGCACTTTTGGTGGGCAGTGAGGTTGACGAGACTGGGTGCAGAAGGGGCCTAAGTCACTGTTTAGACTGTACAAAAATGCCGTCGAATAGCCTGTTCCCGGCCACCGCTGTGATTCAGATCACGGTAAGTGCGGTGCAGTTCCCTTAATGTGAGCACCCTGTCAATAAATCTGTGGTGAACGTCATTAGCAAGGACACGCAATTTGACGACTGCGTCATTCTCGAACAGGACGCCTTTGATCCGGATGCAGTATTCCTGGATGACATCGTTGACGATGACGTGCTCCCGTATTTGAGCCTCGCCGTCGACGGATTCACGGACGATGCCCGTGCGAAGGACGCGCTCGAACTGCGTCCTGACGACGTCGCCGCGAACGAACCGCCGCCAGCATCCACCGCAATCCCGGAGGTCGGATTCGACCCCGAGCAGCTCGAGGTCTACGGCTGGGAATCTTCGTTCTTCCGCAAGCTGAAGGGCTACATCGGCCTGTAATTTTCCGGACCGCTGACTGCGGTCGCCCCCGATCCTGCAACCGCGGTTTCTGCCTCAGCCGCTTTCCTTTACTATCCCCCGATGATCTCCAAAGACAAGACCGAGGTCTCTGTAGCTGCGTCCGAAGAGGAATTGAAAAAGCGCTACAAGGCCAAGACGTGGATTATCGATCTCCTTTCATTTCTTGTAGCTTATTTGCTGGCATTCACTTGGCTCATGCTGGTGCCGGGTTACTCGTTCCTGGTGGTATTTTTCATCGTATTTTACGTTTGCTATTTTGTCGGAAGGCGCAAGCTCAAATCCTACTATCTCAATAGGCAGCAGCCGGGATGATTTTCAAAGACAAGACCGTCGTCATCACCGGCGGATCCGAGGGCGTGGGCAAGGCGACTGCACGTTTGTTCGCCAACGCCGGCGCAAACCTGGTACTCGCGGCGCGTAGCAAAAAGAACCTTGAGGCCGTTGCCGAAGAGCTTCGCGAACTGACCAACGTCCAGATCTTCGCAATGGATGTTCGCGATAACGATGCCTGTCAGAACCTCCTGAAGAAGGCGCTTTTCGAGTTCGACAGCGTCGACATCCTGATCAACAACGCAGGCTTCCACGCGCGCGGACCGCTGGAATCGGTATCGGCTGATGATCTCGCCGCGATGGTTGACGTGAATCTGCGCGGGCCGATTGTCTTGTCTCGCCTTGCGCTGCCGTACCTGAAGAAATCGACGTCCGCCGCGATCGTGAACGTCGGCTCACTCGCCGGGCGCACACCCGTGCCCTTCAGCGCCACCTACGGCGCAACAAAAGCAGGGCTGCGGTCGCTGACCTACGCGCTGGCGGAGGAACTTCGCGGCACGAACATCAAGATTGCGCTGGTGTCTCCGGGACCGATCGATACCGGCTTCATCATGTCGGACATCGACTCCGTTTCCGATCTCACATTCTCGCAGCCGATTTCGACAGCGGAGGAGGTTGCGCAGACGATTCTCGATCTCTGCGGTAACGGCGTGCGCGAGCAGTCAATGCCGTGGATGAGTGGTGTCCTGACGACGCTGTCCTACCTGTCGCCGTCGCTGGCTCGCGCCTTGCGTCCCTTGCTGGAAAAGAAGGGGGCGAAAACGAAAGAGCGCCTGAAGGCGGCGAAACGCGAAACGAAAGAGACGTCGGAATAAAAAAAGGCGACCTGCGGGGGGGGAGCAGATCGCCTTTGGGTCATAGCCGCTTGGGGCTCAGTCCACTCGAGGTGGCTGTGAATGACCGCTTGCATCGTGGAGCCCGTCGACCTTGCGTCCGACTCCAGTGGTGAAGAGATTAACGACCGCCTCGCATTCCCACAAACGAGAAAAAGTGAATGCAAGCCTGAAAAAAATTCAGGCTGCGTCTTTGCGCGGGGACTCGGCGAAGGTTGCGTTGACCCAGTCGCGCAGCAGGCGTACCGACTCGATGTCGGCACTGTCGTGATCGCAGACAAAGTAGTAGGCGTCGTCTGTTTCTAATGGAGCATCGAAGAGCGGCACGAGTGCGCCACTCGCAAACCAGGAATCACTGAGCTGCATCGGCACCAGGGCCGCACCAAGTCCGCGCTCCGCAGCGCGGACAATCGCGATCATGGACGCGAGTCGCAGATTCGTCGAATCCTTCGGGAACTGTATGCCGGTGCGCTTCGACCAGTGTTTCCAGGCCTTGCTGCGACCGTCATGCATGATCAGCGGGAATTCGCTGGTGATTGTTTTCCCCTTGATCTTCAGGGACTTCTTGAATTCCGGCGAGCCCGCTGGAATCAGTTTCAGTGAAAAGAGCCGATCCGCGACGAGGCCCGCCGGCGGAGCGCTGAAGATCCGGATCGACGCGTCGGACTTGCCGGAATGCCTTTCGGCCGACTCATCGCTCGTGTCGATGCGAATTTCCGTGTCGGCATGGGCGCTCGAAAATTCGGGCAGTCGGGGCACGAACAGTTCGCTCGCGAAGAAGGGCTGGACGGAAATGTTGAGTATGCTCTTTTCTGCATTCACGCGATACGCGGCGACCGTCTCTTCGATCTCGGTGATCAACGGACTGACTTCATCGAACAGCGCGCTGCCGACTTCCGTGAGCTTGAGCTGCCGCGCACTGCGCTCAAAAAGCTGCAGGCCGAGCTCTTCCTCGAGATTCTTGATCTGATGACTGACCGCGGATGCCGTAACAAACGTCCGTTCGGCGGCATCACGAAAACTTTCGTGGCGCGCGGCAATACAAAACGTCCGGAGGCCCCGGAGTGAAACAGGCTTTTTCTTCATGGTTCCGGTCTGGTTGGTCGGCCGTGCAGGAAATCACAATCCTGACATACGGTGTGTTGCAGGATTTATACCAACGGCCTGCTTGAAGCGCGCTTTCCTAAGCCATTGATTTATAGAAAGAATAGAGCGAGAGGCCGGCTCCCTCTGCACTCTTTTCTCGCATCGGGTCGCGAATCGCGCGCCAGATTGGAGCGCGAACTACGCGGCGGCGAACGCATCCCGCGTGAAATTCTCGATGCCGTCGTCCAGCACGCGGACGTCGTCTTCGATGCGAATGCCACCGAAAGGCTTCAGCTCGTCGACGCGGTTCCAGTTGATCGCGTCGCCCGCCGAGTCCTCGCGCAGCTCGTCGAGCAGCAGGTCGATGAAATACAGACCCGGTTCAATGGTGATCACCATGTCTTTCTCGAGCGTGCGGGTCAGGCGCAGGAAAGGATGTTCTTTTGGCGGCTTCAGTTCCGTCCCGGTCTCGTCCGCCATGTGCCCGCCGGTGTCATGCACCTGCGAGCCCAGCAGATGGCCGAGGCCGTGCGGATAGAAAGCTGAGGTCACGCCACTGTCGACGAGTGCCTCCGGTGAGCCGGACGCGATATCAAAATCGTTGAGCACTGTCGCGATCAGCCTGTGGGTTTCAATGTGCAGATCGGGATAGTTCACCCCGGCACGCACGCCGCCGAGAATCTTCTGCTGCAACTCATCCATCGCCGCGATCAGTTCGTTAAACGGGTTCGATGGTTCCCGGCAGTAGGTGCGCGTGATGTCGCTGGCGTAGCCGTGAACCTGCGCGCCGGCATCGATCAGGAATGAACGAAACTCTTTCGGCGCCTCTCGATCTCTCGCCGTGTAGTGAAGCACGGCTGCATGCTCGTTCAGCGCGATGATGTTGCCGTAGGGCAGCTCGCTGTCGAGATGATTCACGGCGGCGCAGTATGCCCGATGAATGTCGACTTCCGATTCGCCGTCGATAAAGGCTTTCTCTGCGGCCAGGTGTCCGGCAACGCCGCGCCGGCTTGCGAGACGCATGCACTCGAGCTCGTAGTCGGTCTTGACGCCGCGCGCATAGTGCAGGCGATGAATCAGCGCGGCCGGATTCACATCGGCGATGCCGAAGTTCTCATCGCCGCGAACGAGTTCACCAATGAATGCGGAGCGTGAGAGATCGTCCGGCAGTTCGGCACGGATGTCGGCCGTCTCGTGGACGATCCGGATATCGAAGTTGTCGACCCAGTAGCCTGTGGGTTCGCCGGGGACCACATGCCAGTAATCCTTCGGCTGGTAGTAAATCAGGACCGGTTTTTCACCGGGCGAGTAGCTGATGTACGACTGCGGGAGATCCGTCTTCGGCAGCCAGCAGACGAAATGCGCCGCCGCGCGGAACGGGTAGTCGTTGTCGTCGAGGAACACGGTGTGGGGCGTTCCGGAGTACACCAGCACGTGCTGGTGTCCCGTCGCGGCGAGCGCGCGGTCGTAGCGTTCGCGAAAGGTCTCGATGTGTGCGGGGTAGAGATCCCCGAGGCGCGGATTCTGATCGGAGTAGTCGTTTGTCATTCGCGCGATGATACGCACCTCGGACTGCGGTTTCATTCCGGCCTGCATCTGGGCATCATTACGGGCTCAGTCGATACCCGGTCTCGCCATGAAAAACCTGATCGCATCTCTCACTTTATTGCTCGCCGGAGGCGCCGTCATGGCCAACCCGAATGCAGGCTACGATCGTGTCACCGGACAGCCTTTTGCATCGCGCTCGGAAGTGATCGCGACAGAAGGTATGGCGGCGACCAGCCAGCCGCTCGCGACCCAGGTCGCTCTGGATATTCTCAAGGCCGGCGGCAGTGCCGTCGACGCGGCGATCGCGGCGAATGCCGCGCTCGGTCTCATGGAGCCGACCGGCTGCGGAATCGGCGGCGACCTTTTCGCGATTGTCTGGGATGCAGAGAAGAAAGAACTGACCGGGTTGAACGCCTCGGGCCGCTCGCCGGCACTGATGACGCTGGACTATTTCAAAGACAACGGGCTCGACTTGATTCCCGCATTTGGCCCGCTGCCGGTCAGCGTGCCCGGCGCGGTCGACGGCTGGTTCGAGCTGCACGAGCGCTACGGCAAGCTGCCGATGGACGAAGTGCTGGCACCCGCGATTCGCTATGCGGAGAACGGTTTTCCGGTGTCGGAGTTGATTGCCTACTACCTCGATCTCAGCGCGCGGCGCTTCGAGGAGTACCCGGGTTTCAGCGAAACCTGGATGCCGGGCGGCGCCACACCGCGCAAGGGCGAGGTGTTTCGCAACCCTGATCTCGCAAAAACCTATCGACTGATCGCCGAAGAGGGTCGCGACGTGTTCTATCGCGGTGAGATCGCCGAGGCGATCGATTCACTGATGCGTGAGCAGGGCGGCCTGCTGCGCTACGACGACATGGCCGAGCACACGTCCGACTGGATCACACCCGTGTCGACCAATTACCGCGGCTGGGACGTCTACGAGCTGCCGCCACAAGGGCAGGGTATCGCTGCGTTGCAGATGCTCAACATCCTGGAAGCCTACGACCTTGCCGCTATGGGTTACGGCAGCGCCGACTACATTCACACGCTCGTCGAGGCGAAGAAGCTGGCCTACGAAGACCGCGCGAAGTTCTACGCGGATATGGACTTTGTCGACGTCCCGGTCCAAATGCTGATCTCAAAGGACTACGCCGACGCGAGGCGCAAGCTCATCGACCCCGAGAAAGCATCGCTCGAACTGCCCGCGGGAGACGCGGCGCTGGAGGACGGCGACACGATCTATCTCACGGTCGCAGACAAGGACGGCAATATGGTGTCGTTGATCCAGAGCAACTACCGCGGCATGGGTTCCGGCATGGTGCCGGGCGGCTACGGCTTCATGCTGCAGGATCGCGCCGAGCTGTTCAGCCTCGACCCTGAACACGCCAATGTCGTCGCGCCGCGCAAGCGGCCCTTCCACACGATCATTCCGGCGTTCGTCATGAAAGACGGTGAGCCGCTGATGAGCTTCGGTGTCATGGGCGGCTCGATGCAGCCGCAGGGGCATGTGCAGATCATCGTCAACATGCTCGACTTCGGCATGAACCTGCAGGAAGCAGGCGACGCTGCGCGTATCCGTCACGGCGGTTCATCGCAGCCAACCGGTGAGCGCATGGAAGACGGCGGTACTGTTTACCTCGAGTCCGGCTTTCCGGCGGAGGCGATCGAAGAATTGAAGGCGCGCGGTCACAAGCTCAGCGAGAGTCGAGGCAGTTTCGGCGGCTACCAGGCAATCTACTACGACAAGGAAAAAGGCGTGTACTTTGGCGCGTCTGAATCACGGAAGGACGGCGCGGCAGCCGGTTACTAGAATGAGCAAAGATATTTTCCTGACCGGGATCACGACGACCGGCAGCCCGCACATCGGCAACTACGTCGGTGCGATTCGTCCCGGGATTGCAGCAAGCCACGATACCGACAAGCAGAACTATTACTTTCTCGCGGACTACCATGCGCTCGCGAAGAACGAAGACCCGGACAAGATTCGGCAGTCGACACTCGAGATTGCTGCAGCGTGGCTCGCGCTCGGGCTTGATACCGATAACGCGGTCTTTTACCGGCAGTCGGACATTCCCGAGATCCCGGAGCTGACCTGGATCCTGACCGGCATGACGGCGAAGGGGCTCATGAATCGCGCCCATTCCTACAAGGCAGCGGTGCAGGCCAACGTCGACAACGGTGACCAGGATCCGGACAAGGGCATCACGATGGCCCTCTACAGCTACCCGATCCTGATGGCTGCGGACATCCTGATGTTCAAGTCGTCGAAAGTGCCGGTCGGTCGCGACCAGAAACAGCACGTCGAGATGGCGCGTGACATTGCGCAGCGCTTTAACCATCACTACGGCGAGACCTTTGTGCTGCCCGATCCGGTGATCGGCGAGAACACGGCTGTCCTCGCGGGTCTCGACGGACGCAAGATGTCGAAGAGTTACAACAATACGATTCCGTTGTTCGCCGAGGAAAAGCGGCTGCGCAAGTTGATCATGAAGATCAAGACAAACAGCCTCGAGCCCGGCGAACCGAAGGACACCGAAGGCAGCACGCTGTACGATATCTTCAAGGCCTTTGCGACAGAGGACGAAACGCGCGAGATCGAGCGCCGCTATGCGGACGGCATCGCGTGGGGGGAGATGAAGCAGGTCCTGTTCGAATACATCAACGATCACTTAAAGCCGGCGCGGGAGGAGTTCAATCGCCTCATTGCCGATCCGGCCGTGGTTGAGGCCGAGCTGAAACGCGGCGCCGAAAAAGCACGCGCGGTCTCGGCTCCGTTCATGCAGGACATCCGTCACGCGATCGGGATTCGCTCTTTAAGCTGATGGATCCGACATCACCGGACAAGGCAATACTCGACCTGATGGCAGGCAACGAGCGCTTCGTGCAGGGCCGCTCCCGCGTGCAACCCATCCCGTTCGCTGAACGCGACCAGAGCGAATTCGTCACGCAGCATCCGTTCGCCATCGTCCTCGGCTGTTCCGACTCGCGGGTCCCGGTCGAGATGATCTTCGACCAGGGCATCGGCAAGCTCTTCGTTATTCGCATCGCTGGAAACGTCATCGGCCCGACGCAGCTTGGCAGTATTGAATACGGCGTCGAGGTACTTGGCGCGACGCTCATCGTCATCCTCGGCCATTCACACTGCGGCGCAATTCGCACGGTCCTCGACGATGTCGAGCGGACGGGCAGCAGCCACAGTGAAAACCTCGGTTTTCTTGTCGACTGCATCCAGCCCGCGGTCGCAGAACTCGTCGCGAACAGTCAGCACCTCGACGACAACCAGATCGGTGAACTCGCGATTCGCACGAACGTGCGCACGTCGATGCAGGCGCTGGCCGCGCGCTCTCCGGGATTGCACGAGAAGCTTGAATCGGGTGCGCTGAAGATCGTCGGCGCGGAGTACGCCATGCATACGGGTAAGGTCGACTTTTTTGACGACTGACGGTCGCGTCCTCGCCAGCGAGCGCTTGAGCCTTCGCTGGTTCGAGGAGGACGACGCAGAACTGATGCTGCAGATCTGGAACAGTCCGGGCTTCAGGCGCTTCGTCGGCGATCGCGGCATTCGTAATCTCGAAGCGGCTCGACAGTCTCTGTCCCGGGGCATCCTGAACCAATACGCCCGCTGCGGCTTCGGGCCGTACCGGGTCGCCCTGCGCGACGGAACGCCGATTGGTATTGCCGGTTTGTTCGTTCGCGACGAACTGGACGGCGTTCCGGACCTTGGCTACGCGCTGCTACCGAACTGGACCGGGGAAGGATACGCGTTCGAAGCCGCAACGGCGGTGCTGGACGACGCAGACGACCGGCTCGGACTGCCGCTGCTGTATGCGATCGTCTCGCCGGACAATTCGGCCTCGATCCGCTTGCTCGAGAAAGTCGGTATGCGGTATGAAAAGCAGATCGATATGGACGGTGTCGACACGGCGCTGTATTCGAGAAAGCGGCCGGCGAGTGGAGCAGAATGAAAGAAATTGGCTGGAAAGATTTCGAGAAAGTCCAGATTCGCGTTGGAACGGTGACGGAGGCTGAGATTTTTGCTGAAGCGCGCAAGCCGGCCTACAAGCTGACCGTCGATTTCGGCGACGAGATCGGTCTCAAAAAATCCTCCGCGCAGATTACCGACCTTTACTCGCCTGACGAGCTCGTTGGCCGGCAGGTTGTGGGCGTCGTCAATTTCCCGAAGAAGCAGATCGGGCCGATGCAGTCGGAGTGTCTCGTGACGGGCTTCTACCGCGACGACGGCGCGGTCGTCCTGGCCGTGCCCGACCAGCCGGTCGCCAACGGGTCGAGGCTGGCCTGACATGTCAGACGCCGTTAGCTGGACCGAATTCCGCGAGTTTCGAGGCATCGATCTCGAAGCGTCCTTTCTCCTGTCGGCGACTCTGCTCGGAGACATGCTGAAGCTTGAACTCGACCTCGTTCTGACGCCCGAGCACGCGCTGTACGAAAAGCCGCGGCCGGCACAAAAGGCCTGCGTCCGGGCCGGGATCGTTGAGTTTCCCTACCTCGACCGCCTCGCAGTCGACGATCAGGCGATTCTGACGGAGACAGCCGTCAGCGCGCTAGCATCGCTCGAGCCGGGCAGGATCAGCGCACTGAGCGTCGCAGGCGAGGGGAGCTACCTGCTGTCCGGCGAGTTTGGTACTGTTGCATTCGAATCCGGGCGGCCGGTCCTGCACATCCTGTCACACTGAGTTCCGGCAGGCGGGACCGCCGACCATCGCGAAATACCAGGGCTGCTTCCGGGTAGCCGACCTACCGGGGGATTTATGCACGAACTCGTCGAACATCCGTGCGTGCAGCACAAGCTGGCGATCATTCGCAACGTTGAAACAGGCCACAAGCGCTTTCGCGAGCTGGCGACTGAAATCACCCAGTTTCTCTGCTACGAAGCATTGAAAAACATTCGTACCCGGGAAGTCGAGGTCCAGACGCCGGTGGCCATCGCCAAGTGCCGGAAGATCGATTCCGATCTCGTCGTCGTGCCGATTCTTCGAGCCGGCGTTGGCATGCTGGAAGGCATCCTCGCACTCGTGCCGACGGCGCGCGTCGGCTACGTCGGCCTGTACCGTGACGAGGAAACGGCGGAGCCGGTCAGCTACTATGAGCGTTTCCCGGAGCAGATCAAGACCGGTACCAGCATCATCATCGATCCGATGCTCGCGACGGGTGGTTCAACGAATGCCGCAATCGACAGGCTCAAGAGCGAGGGTGCGAAAGACATCATCGTGATTTGCATCGTGACCTGTCCGGAAGGCTTGAAGACCGTCGAGGACGTGCACCCGGACGTGCCGATCTATACCGCAGCGATCGACGATCATCTCAACGAAAATAAATACATCGTTCCGGGGCTCGGTGACGCGGGAGACCGTTTATACGGAACGACACACTGAGCAGATTGCCGGACGGGGGGAGACCATGGCTGATCTGAAAACCAAAGAAACCAAGGCGAGCGTCACAGCGTTTCTGAACGCGATCGACGATCCCCAGAAGCGGAAAGACTGCAAAAAGATCGCTGCGATGATGCGCAAGGCGACGGGCTCCCGCGCGAAAATGTGGGGTCCGAGCATCGTCGGCTATGGGCGCTACCACTATAAATATGAAAGCGGGCGCGAAGGTGATTTCATGCGCGCCGGTTTCTCGCCGCGCAAGCAGGCCATCACGCTGTACATCATGACGGGCTTCAGCAACTACGACCGGCTGATGAAAAAACTCGGCAAGCACAAAACCGGCAAGTCCTGCCTGTACATCAAGTCGCTGGATGACGTCGACACCGATGTGCTCGAAGAGCTCATCAATGCATCAGTCAAAGCGATGGCGAAGAAATATCCGGAAGGCGCCTAAGTCACCAGCACTTCCTTGCTCGCTTCCTTCAGCCTTTCGTCAGGCTTTCCTGCAACGACTCGAGTTCTGTCCAGCGTTCGAGACGCGCGTTCAGTGTTTCTTCCGCGTCTGACAGCGCTTTGAGCCCGGCCTGTACCGCGTCTGCCTCTTGCTCGTAGAAACCCGGTTCTGCAATTTTGGTCTGCAGCTCCTCGATCGACTGCTCCAGCGCTTCGATCTCATCCGGTAGTCGGTCGAGCTCGCGCTGGTCCTTGTAGCTCAGCTTGTTCTGTTTTTTCTTCGGTCGCACCGATGCGTCGGCGGTGTCGCTGGTTTCGCGACCGTCGGCCTGCGGCTGGTCGTTTTCTTTCAGCGATCTGCCGCGCCGCGCCCAGTCGCTGTAGCCGCCGACGTATTCGCGAATCCCGCCGTCGCTTTCGAAAACGATGATGCTGGAGACGACGTTGTCCAGGAACTCGCGATCGTGGCTGACGACAATCAACGTTCCCTCGAATTCGCGCAGGCGTTGCTCGAGAACCTCCAGGGTCTCCACGTCGAGGTCGTTCGTCGGCTCATCGAGAACGAGAAGGTTTGCAGGTCGCGTGAAGAGCTTTGCGAGAATTACGCGATTGCGTTCCCCGCCGGACAGCGCCTTGACCGGCGTCTCTGCGCGCTTAGGACTGAACAGGAATCCACGCAAGTAGCCGATGATGTGGCGGTCCTTGCCGTTGAGCTTGATGTAGATCCGGCCCTCACCGACGTTGTAGGCGACCGACTTATCCTCGTCGAGTGACGCGCGCAGCTGGTCGAAGTAGCCCACCTCGAGATTTGTACCGAGCTTCAAAACGCCCGCATCGGGCTCAATCTCTCCAAGCAGCAGGCGGAGCAGAGTGGTCTTGCCGACACCGTTGTTGCCAATCAGCCCGATTCGGTCGCCGCGCATGATCCGCGTCGAGAAGTTCTCAATTAGCGGCGTGTCGCCATAGCTGTAGTCGATATTCTTCGCACGAATGACTTTCTTGCCGGACTGTTCAGCCTCTTCGATGTGAATTCGCGCACGGTCGCCCAGCCCCTGCCGCTGCTCGCGCTCTTCACGCATTTTGTACAGCGCGCGAGCGCGACCTTCATTGCGCGTGCGCCGCGCCTTGATGCCCTGGCGAATCCACGCTTCTTCCTCCGCCAGCTTCTTGTCGAAACGGGCGTTGGCGGTTGCCTCGTCCTCCAGTGCTTTTTCCTTGCGCCGGACGTAGTTGTCGTAGTTGCCCGGCCAGCTCGTCAGAGCGCCGCGGTCGATCTCGAGGATGCGGGTCGCCAGTTTGCGCAGAAAGGCGCGGTCGTGCGTGATGAACAGGACCGAGCCCTGCCAGTTATAGATGCGCTCTTCGAGCCACTGGATCGTCGCGATGTCGAGGTGGTTTGTCGGTTCGTCCAGCAGCAAGAGGTCGGGCTTCTGCACCAGCGCCTGCGCGAGCGCGACCCGTCGACGCCAGCCGCCGGACAGCTCGCTCATGCGCTTCCCGGCAGGCAGATCGAGCTCCGTCACCGTTGTCTCGACGCGCTGGTTGAGATGCCAGCCGTCGCGCGCGTCGATGCGCGCCTGCAGCGCCGCGAGATCACTGCTGGTCGGGTCTGCCTCGGCAAGCGCGCGATATTCGGCCAGGAGTTTTTCGATATGGCCGAGCCCGTCGCGCACGACATCGCTGACGAGCCGGTCTTCGCCGGACGGCAGCTCCTGCGCGAGTTTGCTGACGACG
>CAWUHY010000072.1:0-12215 GCA_963922215.1 uncultured Gammaproteobacteria bacterium
CGCCGTCAAGGACGCGAGCGCGCGCAGTGATGTCTGCGAGTACGTCGATGTCGACTGCCTGTCCCGCCTGGTCGACAAGATAGTTCCGAATCAGGTTGTCCGCTGTTTCGGTATGGCCCGGAAACGAGCGGAACGCCGTCCACGCGGATTCCGCATTCTCGATCGGCACACTGCGATCCGTCAGCACGTCGACGTAAGCATTCGGCAACATTTGCGTGTACCAGAACGGCACGAAAACCATCAGGAAAATAAAGCCCGCCGCGTAAGCCGGTGCGCGCCATTGCACGGGCAGATTCTCGTTCGCCCAGCGTGCCGTAAACACGGACTCGTAGAGCCGGTTACGCACCGCGAGATTGCCGTTGTCGTCGATGACAACGAGGCCCAGCGCGATCAGTCGACGCTGGTCTTTTTCACCGAGGTCTGTGGCGACCGCCACACCTTTCCGGATGCGACCGAACAAGTTCAGGAGCGCTTCCCGATTCGCCCTGTCCCTCACAATCCGTCGGTGAATGTGGCTCATGTGCGGTTCATTCCGGACCGATGAGCGTGGTGCGAACTGCTGACGCACGAGGCTGTCGACAAAACCAACAGAATCCTCGACGTCCTCTGCACGCGCGCACGCCCGCGCCAGCTTCTGCGTCAGGTAGGGATGCCCGTCCGTCCAGTAGAAAATTCGATCGAGTATTCCCTCTCGCTGCTCGGACCGAACGCCGAGTTCGCTACCGTAGACGGCGATTTCATCCCGCGTGAAGTCGTATAGCCGGATGCGCTTGCTGACGGCAAAAGGCGACGACTCTGCGTCTTCGATAACGGTCTGTGGATCGAACTCGCCGGCAAGAACGAAAACAAGGCGCATGAATTCGGGATCGAGCCCGCGAGCGTCGTAGGCGGAACGAACGCTCGCCAGCAGCTGGTCCGCAAACGGAAGATCTTCGACACACTGCACGCTGTCCAGAAAGATGACGATGTCTTCTTCGATATTGGGCAGCAGAATTTCAGAATAGAACTCGAGCAGTCGCTGCCTGTTGCTCAGGACAGACTTGTCCTGCCACCAGTCCTGTAGCTCGAAGCGGATGCGGAGCTGGCGCAGCAAACGGTAGGCGATGTTGTAGTACCAGCGCCCGGGATCCGATTCGCTTTCGCGTGAACTGATCTGTTCGAGGTCGAGGACCGCGACGCGGTAGCCGTTGTTTTCGAGACGCGCGGATGCACCGACGATCAGACTCGATTTCCCGGTGCGATTGGGTGCAGCGATGTACGCGTAGCGATGTGCACTGACGTGCTCGACGAGTTGATCGTCCGCAATGCGCCGGATGTAGCCTGACCGGATGGCGTGCAACGGCCCGCCTACGGTGAAGAACTCGCCGGTCCTGTCGGCAAGATCCGGGTACTGCCCCGTTGTGTCAGAAGTCTTCGCCAACGATTTAACCCGCCTGCTGTATCCTCACAGTGTAGCGGCGGATACGCGTAACACGAAACAACGATGAGTCGAACAGTACTCAAAACGGATCTTTTCGGGACCGTGAGCCGGATCGAACGCGGGTCGGATATTCGAATACTGCGTGATATATCGACCGCTCCCGTCTGGACGCGCTGGATTGCGCGGCGCCTGATGCTGCGCGAGGCGCGGGCGCTCGGGGCCCTCGAGTCGCTGCCGTCCTGCCCGAAACTTTTGCGGCAAGGCCGAAATACACTCGAGCGCAGTTTCGTTCCCGGCGAACCCATGTATGTCGCGAAGCCGGTCGACCCGGCGTTCTACCGCCAGGCAAAACGGCTGCTGTTTCGGATGCATCGCCTCTCGGTCTCGCACAACGATCTCGCGAAGGAACCGAACATCCTCGTCACGCCGGACGGCAAGCCTGCGTTCATCGATTTCCAGCTCGCACGCCACGCGCCGCGCAGAGGCAGGCTTTTCAGGATTCTCGCGAGAGAGGATTTGAGACACCTGCTCAAGCACAAGCGCTACTACCGCGCGGACGCGCTGACGGCCCGCGAGAAAGCGATCCTCGCGACGCCGTCGCCCTTGTCCCGTGTGTACATGCGCACGCTGAAACCGGTCTACAATTTTGTGACGCGAAAGCTGCTCGGCTGGGCCGACCGTGAGGGCGCGGGCGATCGGGGAGCTATCCGCTAGGCGACGATCGTGTCTATAATTCGCCCGTCAGTCATCGAAGAGATTGCTTAACAGTGGACTACTGCCATCAGCACAATCTGGTTGAGCCGGAACGCGCGCTCGAAGAGCGCAACTACGGCATTCGCGTCACACTTCCCAAAGGCGACACGATGCGCAAACTGCTGGGCGACGACTGGGAAAAGTTCCACTGGTACCGGACGGCCGACGAGCGCGACGCTGCGTTCGAGCGTATGGCGATCCGGCACGGCTACTATCGCAAGTCGGATTCCCCGACGCAGATCCTCGAGAAGCTCAACAAGTCGGAGTGACTTGGACGAGGTTCTGACTTATTCGCGTACCTGTCCGCTGCCGCGAACGACATATTTGTAGCTCGTGAGCTGGTCAGCGCCGACCGGGCCGCGCGCGTGAATACGACCGGTCGCGATACCGATCTCCGCACCCATTCCGAATGCTCCGCCGTCTGCGAACTGCGTGGAGGCGTTGTGCAACAGAATCGCGCTGTCCGCGCGCGAGAGAAATTGGTCAGCAGCGGACTGGTCTTCGGTCACGATGCATTCCGTGTGCCCGGAACCGTGCGCTTCGATATGAGCCACTGCGCTGTCGACATCGTCGACGATGCGGATCGACAAAATCGCATCGAGGTATTCCGTCTCCCAGTCCGCCTCCGTCGCCGCCTGAATCGAGTCGACGATAGCCCGCGATTTCTCGTCGCCGCGAAGCTCGCAGCCTGACTCTGACAGCGCCGCACAGATCAGCGGCAGTGCGGCTTCCGCGATTTCCCGGTCGACCAGCAGTGTTTCCGCAGCACCGCAAATCCCGGTGCGCCGCAGTTTTGCATTGACCGTTATCGCGACCGCCTTGTCGATATCGGCCGCCCGGTGGACGTAGACGTGACACAGACCTTCGAGGTGTCCGATCACCGGGACGCGCGCGTCCTTCTGCACGCGAGCAATCAGATTCTTGCCGCCGCGCGGAACGATGACATCGACATACTCGCTCATCGACGACAGCAGAAAGCCCACGGCGTCGCGATCCCGCGTCGGTACCATCTGCACCGACGCAGAGGGCAAGTTGGCGACCGACAGACCGTGCGTCAGACTCTCCATCAGGGCACGACTGGATTCATAGGATTCCGATCCGCCGCGCAGGATGACAGCGTTACCGGACTTGATGCACAGACCCGCTGCGTCCGCTGTAACGTTCGGCCGGCTCTCGTAGATGATCCCGATGACGCCGAGCGGCACCCGAACTCGCTGGATTACGAGTCCGTTCGGCCTCGACCATTCAGACTCAACGCAATGAATCGGATCCGGGCGCTCTGCGATCGCGAAGAGACTCTCGGCGATGCCGCTGACGCGAGACGCGTCGAGCATCAGACGGTCGATCATCGCGGGCGTCAGCCCCTTCTCTTTCGCGCCTTCCACATCGCTCGCATTAGCCGCGAGAATTGCATCCACGCTAGCGAGCATGTGTTCGGCGGCGCTCGTCAACGCCGTGTCGCGCTGTTCCTTGCTGCTTCTTGCAAGTTGACAACCCGCTGCGCGGGCGCCTTCGCCCAGCGCGATCATGGTCCTTGCAATTGCGTGATTGTCGCTCATTGAAATAGCACCAGTTCATCTCTGTGAATGACGACGGAGCGGCCGCGATAGCCGAGCACCGACTCGATGTCGGCGGACTGGCAACCTCGCAAGCGACGCGCCTCGTCGTCGGAATATTCCGTCAGTCCCCTGCCAAGTTCATCGCCGCTCTGGCCGACGACGCTGACGACGTCTCCGCGATCGAACTCGCCGATTACATTGACCAGCCCGACCGGCAACAGGCTGTTGCCGTTGCTCAAAGCATGTGCTGCACCGTCGTCGATATGCATTTCGCCGCGCACGTTCAGATAGCCCGCCAGCCATTGCTTGCGAGCCGCGGCCGGAGACGTACTCGCCTTGAAGATCGTGCACCGTGCCCCGGCGGACAGTGCGTGCACCGGCTGCTCGCGATTGCCGTCGCCGATGATCGTGTCGCAGCCTGCGTGCAGAGCAATCCTCGCCGCCCTGACCTTCGTTGCCATACCGCCGGTCCCCACATCGGAACGCGACTCGCCTGCGATCGAGAGGATTTCTTCGTCGATCGTATCCACCTCTGCAATGTGGACAGCATCCGGGTGCAGGCGCGGATCGGCATCGTAGAGACCATCGACATCCGACAGCAGGATCAGCCCGTCGGCCATGACGAGTTGCGCAACGCGGGCGGCGAGCCGGTCGTTGTCGCCGTAGCGGATTTCTTCGGTCGCGACCGTGTCATTCTCGTTGACGACCGGCACGATTCCGAAATCCAGGAGGCGCGTTAACGTACTTCTCGCATTGAGGAACCGTCTCCGGTCCTCGGTGTCGCCCGGCGTCAGGAGTATCTGCGCGGTCGCGATGTTTTCTTCGTCCATCACCGCCCGGTAAGCACTCGCGAGTTCAACCTGGCCCATCGCAGCCGCCGCCTGCAGCTCCTCCAGTCGCGCACGCTGTTTGACGAGATTCAACTGGCGGCAACCGACAGCAATCGCACCGGACGAAACGACGATGACCTGCGCGCCGGATTCACGCAGAAAACGAACGTCCGCGGCGAGACTGCGCAGCCAGCTCTCATTGATTCGGCCGTCGTCTCCGACCAGCAGTGACGAGCCGACCTTCAGGACGATCCGCGAATAGCTGCCGATCGCGACCCCCATTGCGCTATCCCGAGAGCCGGTTGAATGCGTCGAATGATGACAGGAGTACTTCGCCACGCGAGACCGCGACGCTTCCACTTCGCGCAACCGCCGAAAGCTGGCCGACTGCACTCGCTCCGTTGACGAAGGCGTCGATTTCCGCGACGCGTCCGTTGAGAAGCATCGTGAAGCTGCGATCTGACTCGTCGAGGATCTCCGCATCGTGCTGTTCGGCGAACGCCCTGGCGTCGTCGAGCGACGCCTGGAGCTTGAGTTTGACGATCGCGAGCTCGCGCTCGAAATGTTCGCCAAGTGTCATGTCATGAATGTTCACGACGTCGACGAGTTTCGCGAGCTGGGCATTCAGCTGGCCAATCGCGTCATCGGATCCGCTGATAACCAGCGTCACGCGCGAAACAATTGCATCGTCTGTCGGAGCCACATTGAGTGACTCGATGTTGTAACCGCGGGACGAAAACATTCCCGTCAGCCGCGTCAGCGCGCCGACCTCGTTCTGCAGCAGAACAGAGATCGCATGTCGTTTTGAAGAAGGCATCGAACCCACAGCGTGGAAGCAAAAATTAGTTTCAGAAAAAATCGTTTCGGCGTGTATACCCCGTTGTTTTTGATGGTGAATGAGAGCCTTGTCTATTGCAATGCGTGGTCAATTGGGAAAGACTCGATCGCGTTGCAGACCGCCGGAAATTCCTTGATGAGCGCACGCCAGATGCACAGCTTGAATGGCACCCCAATGACCGGTGCCGACATCATCGTGCAGGTCCTTGCCGACGAAGGCGTCGATACGATTTTCGGCTACAGCGGCGGCGCAATTCTGCCGACCTACGATGCGGTCTTTCGATACAACGCCGAACATCGTCGTGAAGATGGAAGCCCGGCGATTCCGCTCGTCGTTCCCGCGAATGAACAGGGCGCCGGCTTCATGGCGGCTGGTTACGCGCGGGCGAGCGGCAAGGTCGGCGCAGTGATCGTCACGTCCGGCCCGGGCGCGACGAACATGGTGACACCGGTTCGCGACTGCATGGCCGACTCGGTCCCTATCGTCGTCATCTGCGGCCAGGTGCCGCGCGCCGCGATCGGCACTGATGCGTTCCAGGAAGCACCCGTCTCCGCGATCATGGGTGCCGTGGCGAAACACGTCTTTCTTGTGACCGAACCGTCAGAACTCGAAGCGACAGTGCGCAGCGCATTTGAACTCGCCAGAAGCGGACGTCCCGGACCGGTCGTTATCGACGTGCCGAAGGACATGCAGAACTGGGAAGGTGAATTCGTCGGCAGCGGCACACGACACATCCCGGGTTACTTCAGGCGGCTCGAAGCCGTGCAATCCAACCGCTTGAGCGAGGACGCCTGCGGACGATTCTACGAACTCCTGAAAAAATCGAAACGCCCGCTGATCTACGCGGGCGGCGGCGTCATCAACGGCGAAGCGACGAAGGCAATGCGCCGTTTCGCCAGCGAATACGGCATCCCGGTTACGACGACACTGATGGCGCTCGGCGCGAGCGATACCAAGCATCCGCTCGCCCTGCACATGCTCGGCATGCACGGACTCGCGTCAGCCAATTACGCCGTCGAGGACAGCGACTTCATCATCGCGATCGGTGCTCGCTTCGATGACCGCGTGGCCGGGAATCCTGGTGAATTTGCGCCGCGCGCGAAAGCGATCGCACAATTCGATGTCGACAGCGCGGAGATCGGCAAGGTGAAGCGCGTCGACTGGCATCACGTCGGCGTGCTGTCGCGCGATCTGACGGATCTGCTGGAATACGGTCGCGCGAGCGACTTCAGCCCGGACTTTTCGACCTGGCACGGAGAGATCAGGGAACTGAAGTCGCGGCACCGCCTGAACTATGACAGGGAGAGCGCGCTGATTCAGCCCTACGCGGTGATCGAGGAAATCAATCGACACACCAAGGGCGAGGCGATTATCAGCACCGGCGTTGGCCAGCACCAGATGTGGGCCGCGCAGTATTTCGATTACAGCGAGCCTCGGCTCTGGCTGACCTCCGGCAGCATGGGGACGATGGGCTTCGGCTTGCCCGCCGCGATCGGCGCGCAGTTCGCGAGGCCGGATCGGGTCGTCATCGACATCGACGGCGACGCCAGTATTCGCATGAATATCGGTGAACTGGAGACGGCGACGACTTACAACTTGCCTGTGAAGGTCGTCGTTCTGAACAACTACGGCGACGGGATGGTCCGGCAGTGGCAGAAGCTGTACTACAAGGGCCGCATGTCGGGCAGCGACAAATCGCTGCATCAAAAGGACTTCGTGAAGGCGGCGGAAGCCGACGGCTTCAAGTTCGCAAAACGCCTGTCCAGCCCGGACGATATCGAATCCGTCGTCGCAGACTTCATGGCCTTCGACGGGCCGGCATTTCTCGAGGTCATTATCGACCCGGACGCCGGCGTCTATCCGATGGTCGGTCCGGGCCTCGGTTACTCGAAGATGTTGACCGGCGACTTCATCGAAAGCCGCGAGCCACCGGACGACGATCAGCCGGACAAGAGCGAGATGTTCTGAAGCCTCGCTCTGCCGTTTCCGCACGCTTGAACTTCAGGGGAGACGCGTGACATGACAACGAAGCTTGAAGGAAGCTGCCTGTGCGGTGAAGTCCGCTACGCGGTCGAGGGAGATATCCTGAACCTGTGGCACTGCCACTGCCAGCGCTGCCAGAAGGCATCCGGCACCGGGCATGCGAGCAATATCATCATGAACAATGCGAGCTACAGCGTTCAGTCCGGCGAGGACAAGATCCGGACCTATAAGGTTGCTGACGCGAAGGTCTTCGCGAATGTTTTCTGTTCGGACTGCGGCGGTCGCGTGCCGCGCTACTCGGCGGAAACCGAGTACGCAGTCGTGCCAGCCGGCAGCCTCAACAATGATGTCGATATCAAGGCAGACGCTCGCATATTTTTAAGCTCGGCGCGCTCGTGGAGCTGTCACGGAGACGACGTTCCCGCGTTCGACCGGTATCCGCCACGCGACTGAGATGAAAGACTTCCTGATCAGTGCGCGGCGCGTCAGACGAGGCGATTTCATCGCCGAACCGGGTCCGTCGCGCTATCTCGAAGTCCCCGCAGGCGAAATTCCGAATCCAACGCACGCTGTCCCGCGCAAGCAGTTCGTCGATGCCGTGCTTGACGACGCACAGGGTTCCGCAACCGACGATGACTGCTCAGGCGATATCGCGGTCTTCGTCCACGGCTTCAATACGTCAGTCGAAGAACTCATCGACCGCCACCGGCAGTTTCGCGCTGCGCTGGCCGAGGCGGGATTCGACGGCGCGCTATTGAGCTTCGACTGGCCCTCGGCCGACGTTGCAATCAACTATCTCGAGGATCGCATCGATGCCAAGCTGTCGGCGTTCCGGCTGGTCAGCGACGGCATCGCCCTGCTCGTGCGTCGGCAGTTTCTCGATTGCGATTTCAGGCTGCATGTCATCGCGCATTCGATGGGCGCGTTTGTCGTCCGCGAGGCGTTCGACGATGCCGACGACAGGCCGGGGATCGCAGCGACCAACTGGACGGTCTCGCAAATCTGTTTCGTCGGTGCCGACGTGTCGAGCGCCTCGCTGAGCGCACGCGACGCCCGTTCGCGTTCGCTCTACCGTCACTGCACGCGGCTGACGAACTACCAGAACCCCTACGACCGCATCCTGAAGCTGTCGAACGTCAAGCGCGCAGGCGTTGCGCCGCGGGCCGGTCGACGGGGACTACCGGACAACGCCCCGCAGAAAGGCGTCAACGTCAACTGTGCGGAGCACTTCGCTGCCAACTACCCGGGCGATAACGGCCACTCCTGGTATTTCACCGACAAGACCTTCGTCAAGGACCTCGTGACGACGCTGACCGGCGGCCTCGACCGCAGCGTTGTTGCCGAACGGCGTTTCGACACACTGGGCGATCTGCATTTGACCTGAAGTGAGTGGCAACAGACTGATTTGCCTGTAGGATTAGAGGCCGAATCGCAAATAAGCGGATTGAGGATGTTAGGCGCCAGCCGTAAGAGCCAATTGAATCGCGTTGTCGTTCTGAACCCGAAAGGCGGTTCGGGCAAGTCGACGCTCGCGACCAATATTGCCGCCTGCTACGCCGCTCGTGACATCCCGACGGCGATCATGGATTTCGACCCGCAAGGCTCATCGGTTGCGTGGCTCGAACGGCGCGACAAGAACCTGCCCGCCATCGCCGGCATTGCCGGCTTCAAACAGAACATGCAGGCGACCCGAAGCTGGCAGCTGCGCATTCCGAACGATACCCGCACGCTGGTCGTCGATACGCCGGCCGGGCTAAGCCAGGACCGACTTCGGGAAATCACGAGCGATGCGTCCAGCATCCTGATTCCCGTCCTCCCCTCACCAATGGATATTCATGCCGTGAGCCGCTGCATCGCGGATCTCCTGCTCGTCGCGAAGATCAATCGAAACGAACAGAAGCTTGCGGTCGTCGCAAACCGCACGCGCAAGAACACGAAAAGCTTCAGCAAACTGATGCGCTTCCTCGACTCGCTTGGCATTCCGCTGATCGCGGTGCTGCGCGACAGCCAGGTCTATATCCAGTCGGCGGAACAAGGACGCGGATTGCACGACTTGCCGCCGTCACGCGTGAAGGCCGACCTTCCGCAGATTGAGACAATCGTGGCGTGGCTGGACCGTTGGGAGCAGCGCCGGCAGCGCGGCGCCCAGATCGCGAGTATCGCGGGTCGTCGTTCGCCGGTCGCCGGCGTCCTGAAGAAAGACCAGTCGCAGTCCGCTTAAAGCGTTCAGAAGCTCAGGCGCTCAGCCATGCATTCCTTGAACATCGTCGGATCGACGTTGCCGCCGGACAGCACGACGACTGTAACCTTGTCCTGAGTTTTTACGGCACCGCTCAAGACAGCCGCCAGCGCAACCGCCCCGCCCGGCTCAACAACGAGCTTCAGGTGATCGAATGCGAAGCGCATCGCGCGACAGACATCGGCATCGCTGACTGACGTGCCCGCAGCCGACATGGACGTCAGCAGTTCGAATGGGATGACGCCCGGTGAGGGCGTCTGAATCGCGTCGCAAATCGACTTCGCATCCGGCGGATTGCCCTCACGCTTGCCGGTTTTGAGCGAACGCCGGACGTCGTCAAACTCGTCGGGCTCGACGACGACGATATCGACGTCGGGAAATGTGTCTCTGAGGGCCATGCCGGTTCCCGATGCGAGCCCGCCGCCGCCGCAGCAGATGACGAGCTGCTCCGGTGTGATGCCTGCGGCGCTGCAGTCGGACGCAATCTCAAGACCGATTGTGCCCTGCCCTGCAACGATCGCCGCGTGATCGTAAGACGGTGCGATGACGCGGCCCTCCTCGCTTGAAATACGTCGCGCGATCTCCTCGCGATCCTCTTTCGTTCTGTCGTAGGTCACGACTTCCCCGCCTAAGCGCTTTGTATTCTCAAGCTTGATCGCGGGCGCGTCGGCAGGCATGACGATCTTCGTCGAGACACCCAGCAGGCTTCCAGCCGCTGCGACACCCTGCGCGTGATTGCCTGACGAGAATGCGACGACGCCGCTCGCCTTTTCGTCGTCGGAGAGCTGGCTGATCAGATTGTAGGCACCGCGAATCTTGAACGAGCCCGTGCGCTGCAGGCACTCAGGCTTGATCAGGACTCGGCCGCCTGCTGCCGCATTCAGCGCGTCGTTCTCGATCAGGGGCGTCCGTATTGCCACACCCTCCAGGCGCTGAGCGGCGTCCCGGATGTCCTCTGCGTCGATCAATCGGTCATTACCATGTCGGCGCAGCGATCTATCTTTGCTGCACAGATAAAGTCGTTATCTGAAAGGCCGTTGATCGCGTGCGTTGAATACACGATGTCGAGACTGCCGTACTCGAGTGTGAGCACCGGATGGTGTCCTTCGTTCGTCGCAATCCAGGCGACCGTGTTCGCAAATGCGAGGGTGCGACTGTAGGCCTTGAATTCGAAGCGCCGATGAATCTCCAATCCGTCGTCAGAAATGCTCCAATCGTTGTGCAGCGCCGCAAGCAGTTCCTCGGCCTGGTCTTTTGTTAGCGGCGGCACGCCGCCTTCGCAGGGTTTGCAGTGCTTGTCGACGAGCGCTTCAGACATGATCAAAACCTTTGTGTGGGATCGGTGAAGCATGAGTCGACTACAAACGAGGCGCGAACGCAAAAAAAAGCCGGCCCGAAGGCCGGCAGGAGGAGACTCTCAAGAAGAGTCAGGGGGTTCTTGCGACGGCCGGCGCGTCATCGATGTACAGCGTCATCGAAACTTTACGCTCGAGCGCGAAGCCGTCCGGCGTTGCCTCGGTGGCGGGGGATTCGCCGTGTGCTGACGTGTGGATGCGATCGGCGGGAATGCCTGCAGCAATCAGCTTGTCGCGTACGGTATCGACGCGCTTGCCGGACAGATCGAGGTTGTAGGCTTCATCGCCGCGTTCGTCGGCGAAGCCGTCCAGACGGATGCGAATTCCGGGCATGCTGGCGAGCGTCTTCGCGAGGCTGCCGATGCGCGCTTCGGTTTCCGGTCCGACTGACGTTTCGTCAGTCTTGAACAGCAGGTCCATCGCGATGCCGGCACGCAGCAGCTCCACGAGTTCCGGGCGCGCGAGTTCCCGCAGGCGCGTGACTTCTGCGCCGAGAAGGTCGTTGCTCGCATGAACGCTGTCGAGAGAGGTCGACAGTTCGACGACTTTCCGCTCTTTCGACTCCAGCGTCTGTGCCAGTGTTTCGATCTGCTCGTCCTTCTGGTGCAGCGTATCGCCCAGCAGGGCACCGAAAGCTGCGCCGATGATGAATCCCGGAGGACCGCCGGCGACTGCACCGATGATGGCACCTCCGCCAACGCCCAGGACTTCTTCCTTCGAGGCCGAGTTAGCGGCCGAAGCGTTCGTTGCGACGGCGAGTGAAAGCAATGTTGCAATGATGATGGTCTTGCGCATGATGATCTCCTTTTTCTGGGTCGCGACGGCGACCGCGTTCAGGAGCAATTACACGCGTGCGGCAGGGTCTGTCTCTGCTCGAGACATGCGCATCTTGAGATCAATTCTGACGAATTATGGCGAGCGCTTCAGCTACGTCTTTCGTAGTCGGTCAGCGCGACGAAGGTACCGCCGTTTCGTTCGCAGAGGACGCGCATCAACTGGGAAAAGCGATAGGCGGTTGGCGGGATGTTGCCATTGCCACGGAACAGAAACGGAAAGCCGACCGCGTGAATGCGCACGAGTCGATCGCCGGATTCATCTGCGCGGTTGACGGAGTCGACCTGGCGCACGACGTTCTCGACGGACCTGCCGCTGAACTCGTCGCCGAACACGTAGATGCTGATGCGTCGGTCTGCCTGCCAGTAGGTCGGACGAGCTACCTGCCGCTCCAGCCTCGAAGA
>CAWUHY010000073.1:0-12048 GCA_963922215.1 uncultured Gammaproteobacteria bacterium
CAAATACGGCAAGCCGATCCTGGATCGCATACTTACGGTGGACACCGATCTCGAGACGGTTGCTCGCTGCGGGCTGGTATCGATGGACTCGACGCTGCGCAGTAATGCGAGCGTTGGACCACCGATCGAACTACTCGTCTACCGGCGAGGAACGCCCGGCACAACGACGCATCGCGTCTTCAACGAAGACGATGCTTACCTGCGCGAGATCCGCCAGGCCTGGGCGAACAACCTGAGGCGGGCGTTTGATCAACTGCCCGAGCTCGACCTGTCCGCGGGTAACCGCATTCGCCTGGTCGAAAACCAGGACGGCGGAAGTCGCTCCTAGAAGGCGTACCTTAACCCGATACTTAGGACATCCGTTCCGTCAAAGGTTTCGTAGGACAACTCGCCCCAGGTCTGCTCTGAGAACTTGTAGCCAAAGCCTCCGCCGAACCCGAACTCCCAGTCATCATCGGAGACCGACAGCCCGAATGCACTCGCAGTCAGCTCGGCCCGAGCATAGGACGGTGCGGCGTAGAGATAGACACCAGAATCGAAATCGAATTGCCCGCGAACACTGAATGCGAAAAAGTTGTCGAGTTCCACCTTCACACCCGAAATGGTGTCGTCAGAAACGCCCAAGCCAAGCCGGAGCTCCGGCATGAAGGTCAGGTTGCCTTCAGCCTCGATGACGTAGGCGAGAGAACCGTAGATGCCGCCCAGATCCACACTCACGCCATCTTCGGAATCAGACAGATTGATGTAGCCGCCACCGGCGACCCACTGCGCGGATGCCGGGATCGAGAAGAACAGGATTATCGTTGCCAGAAGAAACCGTTTCATTGGTATACCCTCATCGACGTTGATTCTTGATCATAGCGCGTCGCGAGAAAGCCGCGAAAGGTTTTCGTGCTCGTGCGAGAGCCTTGGCGTGCTAGTGAGTCGCGCCGGCCGCATAGTCGGAAACAGCCTCGTGGACAAATTCGATCTTCTCAGCAATCCGATCCGTAATGATGAACGGATAGGCGTCAACCTGTCCGAGGCTCCGGACAATCTCATTCACGCGAATGATGACTTCGATGAACTCGCTGCGCCACGCATCCGGATTGACACTCTCGATCATGCGGTTCGCGAGCGCCGTTTCCATTACCGAACGGATGTGCAGGTAGTGCGCCCAGGTTTCTGCCCAGTCCTCGGACGGGTGCGCGCTCGCATAAGCCGAAATATAAGACTCGGGCCAGCCATCGATCGGTCCGTTCTCGTAGTAGCGGTCCAGCGCCTGTCCGTAGTCAGCTCGTTCGTCACCGAAGAGGCCGCGCGCTGCGTCGCGATTGCTGTCGTTGACCACGACGGACCAGTAGTAGTGACCGGACTCGTGTCGCATATGTCCGAGCAGCGTTCGTAGCGGCTCGTTCATCGCGATCCGCATCTGCTCGCGATACACCTCGTCCGCCTCGGCGGCGTTAATCGTGATGACGCCCTCCGCGTGGCCGATGTTGACGTGGGCGTCATGCACGTCCGGATTCGTGCGTCGATCTTCCTTGAACACGAACTTGAGATGCGTCTCGTCGACCGGCAGGCCGATACTGACGAGGTTGTACAGCAGGCGGCGCTTCGCGAGCTCCAGTTTGCGCCAGCGCTCCTGGTTCTCGTCTTTCGACAGCGACGGAATTAGCTTGCTCATGCGACAGCTCTGGCAGGGGCCGCCCTCCGGGCTGGTCCAGTTGCAGCGGATCACCGCTTTGCGGTTGGAACACAGCGACAGCTCACCCTCGTTGCCCGACACCACGCGCTGCGAATCAAGATCGAACGCGAGGACTCGCCCGCAGTTCGTACACCGATGGTTGTCGAAAAAAACAGCGGCGCCACATTGGCACTTGAATCGACGCATCAGCCAGGCAGGAACCAGTTGTCGGCGATTGCGAAATGCACGTCGCCGAGACGCTTCTGCAGCGTGTCCATCAGTTCACTGATCGTCTCTGCGCTGCTGTCGGCATCCACGGGCGAATCGAGCTGCGCGCGGAGTTTCTTCAAAGGTTCTTCCAGCGCGTCTCCACGCGGCAGCTCCGCGACCGACTTCTCGATGGAATTCACGCACCAGCAGATGGAGCGCGGAAATGCCGTGTCGTTCAGGACAAAGGCAATCACTTTGCGCCCTTCAACCTGCGGCTGGCAGTACTGGCGGTACATCTGGAATGCGCTGACGGATTTCAGGACGTTCGTCCACAGCGTCGACCCGTAGCGACGGACAAGGCGCTCATCGTGATTCGTGTAGGCCGCGGTGACGACGTCGATAATTCGACTCGTCATGTCCGCACGTTCGAGCGCCTGGCCCAGCGTCAGGAAGTGGTACGGGCTCAGGTGACTCATCGTGCCGGTCAGAACCCCGTTAATCTGCTGACAGCGCGCGACGCATTCGGACAGAACCTCGAAGCGATTCTCGCCGCGTGCGGCGAGTGTCAGCCGCGATCGCGCGTCGTGGTAGAGCTCATTGATGTTTTCCCAACTCTCCTGCGGCAGGAGGTCGCGCGTGTTGCGTACGTTCTCGCGTGCCATACGCAGCGAAAACGTCAGCGATGACGCCGAGTCGCTCTCAGCGAGCAGAAACCTCAAGACATCAGTCTCCGTACTCTCGAAACCGGACTGACGAAAGTCCTCGGCCGCACCAACGATACGGATGAGCTCTGTCCATTCGACGCCAACCTCTTCAGGCAGGTCGAGAAGGAGCTGCGAATATTGCTGAACCAAACGCGCGGTGTTCTCCGCACGCTCGAGGTAACGGCCGGTCCAGTAGACCCGTTCGGCTGCACGGGAGAGCATCAGCTTGCCTCCTCGACGATCCAGGTGTCTTTGCTCCCGCCGCCTTGAGACGAGTTGACGACGAGTGAGCCTTTGCGCATTGCGACGCGCGTCAGACCTCCGGCCGTGACGGACTGGTCCTTGCCCGACAGGATGAACGGTCGCAGATCCAGGTGCCTCGGCTCGAGAGCATCGCCGCACAGCGTTGGCGCGGTCGAGAGTTTGAGCGTCGGCTGCGCGATGTAGTTGCGCGGATCGGCCTTCAAAAGCCGCCTGAACTGTTCATGTTCGCTGCGACTCGCGTGCGGACCGACGAGCATGCCGTAGCCCCCTGACTCGTTCGCCGGCTTCACGACGAGGTCGGGCAGGTTTTTCAACGCGTGCTCGAGGTGCTGGGGATCGGAACAGCGCCAGGTCGGTACGTTAGGAATGATCGGCTCCTCGCCGAGGTAGTAGTCGATGATCTCCGGCACGTAGGAGTAGACGACCTTGTCATCGGCAACGCCGGAGCCCGGCGCGTTCGCGAGCGCGACGTTGCCGGCTCGCCAGGCGCGAATGATGCCGGGAATGCCGAGCAGCGAATCCGGTCGGAAGGCTTCGGGGTCGATGAAGACGTCGTCGATCCGGCGGTAGATCGTGTGGACCGGCGTCAGGCCGTCGATACTGCGCAGGAAGACGTGGTCGTCCTCGACGACGAGATCGCCCCCTTCAACCAGTTCGGCACCGATCGTGCGCGCGAGATAGCTGTGCTCGAAATAGGCGCTGTTGTAGATGCCGGGGGTCAGCACCGCAATGGTCGGCGTGTCGTCCACCGGCGCGATGGATTCGAGCATGCGCGACAGCTCGGTCGGGTATTCGCTGACCGGTCGGATCCGATGGTTCTTGAACAGTCGAGGAAACACGCGCTTGATGACGTTGCGATTCTCGAGCATGTACGAGACGCCGGACGGCACCCGCAAGTTGTCCTCGAGAACGTAAACCGTTCCGTCGTCGCCGCGAACGAGATCGGTCCCACAGATGTGCGCCCAGACGCCGTGGCGTGGACTGAAACCCTTGCAGGGCTCGAGATAGTTTTTCGAGCTGTCGATGATCTCCGCCGGGACGACCTTGTCCTTCAGAATCTTGCGGTCGTTGTAGAGATCATCGATGAACAGGTTAAGCGCGTGAACACGTTGCTTCAGCCCTTCCTCGATGCGATCCCACTCCGCCGCCGGCATTGCTCTCGGGATAACATCCAGCGGCCACGCGCGATCGATATTGTCGCCTTCCGAATAAATCGTGAAGCTGATTCCCATGTCCTCAATCGTTCGATTGACGGCATGCTGGCGGTCAATGAGCTCCTGCGGATCCATGCCGGAGAAGTAGTCGACCATCTGTCGGGCATGCGAACGCGCGCTGCCGTCGGCGGCGACCAGCTCATCGTAAAAGTCCTTCGCGTCGTATGTGTCAGGGGTCAATGTCATCCTTTCACCATAACAAGTCTGATCCGAGTCTTCGAATCGGGTCTGTGTGGAAGACAAAACAACGAACGCACGCTCCGCGACTGCGGAACGTGCGTTTGACGGTGAGGAAAGCAGCGAGCGGACATTCGCCCGCTCGCGCTATTACTGACTAGTTCTGCGCGCGCAGAGCGTCGCGGATTTCCGTGAGCAGGACTTCTTCCTTGCTCGGCTTCGGCGGCTCGGCCGGTGCCTCTTCTTCTTTCTTTTCCATCCGTTCTTTCGCCGTGTTCATGGCTTTGACGACCAGGAAGATCGCGAACGCAATGATGATGAAGTCAAACACGGTCTGGATAAAACTGCCGTACTTCAGCAGCACGGCTTCCGTGCCTTCAGATGCCGCCTTGAGTGTGACGGCCATATCGGAAAAATCGACTCCGCCGATCAAGAGGCCCAGCGGTGGCATCAGGACATCGGCGACGAATGACGACACGATCTTGCCGAACGCACCACCGATCACGATACCCACCGCCATATCGACGACGTTACCGCGCATTGCAAAGTCTTTGAACTCAGACATCATGGACATTGTTTTCCCCTTCGTTTTTTCTTGGTTTAATTCCAGCCGGTCAATGACTTGACGTCTTCTGCGTATTCGTCCGGACCGTGGTCGGCACTGTTGTAGCACCCCACCGGAGTTCAGGCAATGTCGCCGGACTTTTCCCTGGCGGTCAGAAAGACGCGAATGCAGGTGAACAGGATGACGATGACAGAGAGCACGGCAACGGGCGGCAGGACAAGTTGCCAGGTCGGGGGCGCGCCGGCGGCGCACAGGGCCGCGCCGTCGACATAGACGCTCGCGCCGATCTCGACCAACGCCAGCATGACCGGCAGAAGCAGCAGCGCAGGAACGACGATGAGCCATCGCAGGATCGCCTGGATTTCACGCATCGGCCGCGTCGCCTGGATCAACAGGCTCATCAGCGCTGCCGGCGGCCCGGTGTAGAGCAGCAGTAGAAAGAGCTCGTCACCGCTGGTTGCACAGTCGAGCTTGCGCGTGACGGCCAGCCACATCAGGTAGGCGACAAGCACCATCCAGCCAACGAGGCTTGCGCCAAGGCGCAGAAAGATTTCGGAAAACCGCATGGCGGCAGACTACCGCATTGCGTTCACGGGCGCCTCAGGCTACCCGTGCCTGGGGCGGCGCGAACGGCTACTGGAGGGCAGCGCTTGCGCTGCCGCCGCGGCTATCGACGACTTTCGTGCCTGGCTGCAGTCGTTCGGCACCGCGAACAACAACGCGGTCGCCCTCGCTCAGCTCACCGAAGACCTCGATGTAGTCGCCATCGCCGAGACCGGTCGAGACGCCGACGCGCTGTGCAACATCTTCGCTGTCGATGCGAAACACGAACAGACCTTCCCGGCGAAGGACCAACGCGTCCCGAGGCACGGCCAGCACGCGCTTCACGGCGGCGGTCGGCATCGACACGCGTACGCTTTCGCCCACGGTCCACTGCGTCGGATCGACATCGAGGCGCACCTCGAACATGTGCGACTGCGGATTCCCGAACGGCACCTTCGTGCGCACGCTCGCCGTCGCATTGCGGTAATCGTTCTCGACGAGCAGAGCGTCTCCGCGCGACACGTAGTTGACGGTGTTCAGCGGGGCGCGCGCGACGACTTCCAGCGCATTCGGATCGACGAGGCGAACAACCGGGTCGGCTACGTTCAAGCGCTCGCCAACATTCCGGAAGCGCTCCGTCACAATTCCGTCGAACGGCGCCAAGATCCGGGTGACGTTCTGCGCGACCTTCGCAAGCCCGAGCTGGGCGCGCGCGATCTCGAGTTCACTTTCGGCGACACCAAGATTGGAAACAGTCTGTTCGAGCTGGTTGCGCGCGGACAGGTTGCGCGTCGAGAGATCTTTCAGCCTGCGCTCTTCCGCCTTCAGGAATTCGACCCGCGCCTCTTCACGCCGGACGCGGTTTTCGGCTTCTTTGAGCTGCAGGTCGAATATCGCGGACTCGAGACGCGCAACGACGTCCCCTTGCGACACTTCTTCGCCGATCTCCGCGATCCATTCGAGGCGTGCTGCGAGCTCGGAAGCCAGACGCGAGTCGTAGCGGCTGACGACCGTTCCAGGCACCTCGACGCTGGGCGACATCTCCCGCGCATCGACCGTCGCCGAGATGACCTGCGGCGGCGGAAAACCCTGCGCGGCGGCTGCCGCACTGACGAGCAGCATCAGCGACAGGAATAATTTCAGAGAAACATGCATCAGCTCGTTGCTCCTGCAGGGACCGTTGCGTCGGTTTGCATCGAGGTTTCGCCGAGTCGCAAGAGGCTCGGCAGGAAGACTAGTGTAAACAATGTGCTGACCGACATGCCGCCGACGATGACTGCTGCCAGTCCCTGGTAGACCTCCGTGCCGGGGCCGGGGATCAGTAGCAGCGGCAGCATGCCGAACAGACTCGTCAGCGTACTCATGAGAATGGGGCGCAGCCGGCGGTGAATCGCCTGCTCGACCGCACTACGACGGTCCATGCCCTCGCGTTCCGCCTGTCGCGTCTGGTGAACGAGCAGAATGGCGTTGTTCACGACGAGGCCCAGAAGCGTGATGAAGCCGATCATCGTCAACAGGTTCATCGGCAGGTCCATCAGCCGCAGCAACGCTACGCCGCCGACCGTGGCGAGCGGCAGCGTCGCGACGACCAGCAGGCTGTCGAGGAAGGACCGGAACAGACCACTCATCAGCAGGTACAGGACGACGATCGCGAGCGCGAAACTTTGCGACATGCTCGCGAGCGCGACACGCAGGTCATCTGCGCTGCCGTAATAACTGATCTCTCCGTCGTCCGGGAGCATGCCGAGCAGTGCCGGCTCGACATTGCGCTTCAGGATTTCAATTGATTCCTCGAGCGAGAGATTGTCCGGCGACCGGATCGCGAGTGTAATCGAACGGCGCCGGTCGACCCGTCGAATCTGGTTTGGTCCGGCGGTGCGTTCCATGCGTACGAGCTCGCCAACGGCCTGGATGCCACCCGACGGCGTTACGAGCGGAGTTGCCGCTAGCTGCTCGGGGCTCGTCCACTCGGGTGCGCGAAGCACGATGTCGAGACTGCGGTCGCCGTCGAAATAGTCGCCAACGAAAACGCCGTCGCCGAGCGCGCGCATGATCGTCGCCATCTGCTGGCGGGTCCAGCCGGCCTCGGTGATCCGACGTTCGTCGGGAATAAAACGCAGTTCCGGTTCGGAAAAATCGACGCCGGGGATCGGGCGCGCCTGCGCGCCGGGCAGGTGCTGCGATACAAGCCCCATGCCCGCGCGGGCAGCCTCCATCATGGCCGGCATGTCGCGGCTCTGGATATTAAGCTCGATCGAGCCGCCGCCGGACAGGCGGTCGAAAATGCCCCACTCTGATGCGAATGCCATCGTGTCCGGGAACCCACCCAGGATTTCCGTGTTCATGACCCGGACAAACTCCGCGGCATCCTCGCGACGTTTCATCGACGCGCCGGCGAACGCGTTCGTGCCAAAACTGCCAAGAAACATCGACTCGACCTCGAGGTCTGCGCCCTCTTCGAAATACGGTGCGAGGCGCTCCATGACCGGCTCGGCAAATTCTTCACGCGCAGCCTGAACGCTTTGGCCGGGCGGCGGAAGAATGAACGCAAACACCCAGCCCTGCCTGCCGTCGGGCAGGTAGTTGGCCGGTGGCAATAACAACCACGTCGCGAGCGACGACGACAAAAAGATGCCGAGGATCAGCGCACGTCGTGTCGAACGGCCGTCAGTCAGGCGCATGATCTTCTCAGTGACCGAATTCCACCAGTTGACGTGCGGGTCCCTGAACTCGACGTTGGACAATCCGCGCGACGCAGCCGTCGGGATGATCGTCACGGCAATCAACAAAGACGCGACGACGGCGACCGAGATGACGATCGCGAGATCAGCGAACAGCTGACCGGAGATGTCGTTCAAAAAAATGATGGGTACGAAGATGACGACCGTTGTCGCGGTCGAGGCGAGCAGCGCGCCCCAGACCTGCCCGCTGCCACGCAGCGCCGCGTCGGCGGCGGACGCACCTTTCTCCCGGAGACGCACAATATTCTCGAGAACGACGATTGCGGAATCGAGCACCATTCCCGTCGCGAATGCGAGCCCCGCCAGCGAGATCATGTTCAACGACCGGCCGGTTATCTGCATTACGATGAAGCCGACGAACAGGGACACCGGGATCGTGATGGCGACCATCAGCGTGGCCCGCAGCTTGCGGATAAACCACCACAGTATGATGACGGCGAGCGCGATGCCGAGCAGGAGATTGGTCCGCAGCATCGCGATGGATTCTTCGATGTACGCCGACTCGTCGTAGGCCTGATGAATTTCGAGCCCGGCACGCTGTAGCGGACCTTCCTTCAGTTCCTCGACAACGGCCTTGATGTTTTCCATGACCTCGAGCACGTTGACGCCCTTCTCGACCTGGGCGTCGAAGGAAATCGAATCCCGGCCCTTTTGCATCATGAAGCCCGTCTCGTCCGTCATCATGACGTCGACGGTCGCGATGTCGCGCAGTCGCACCGGATTACCGCCGCGCCAGTCGATCAGCATGTCGCCGAATTCGTCGAGATCGTATTTGCCGGCGTAGCGCAGCGTGTAGGCGCGCCTGCCCACATTACTGAAGCCGCCCGAGGTGTCATTGTTGTTGCCGGTCAGCGCTGCGAGCGTCGGAACGTCAACGCCAAGCGCGGCCGCCTTGTAGGGATCGAAAGTGATCCGGACCTGGTCGGGCCGTCCACCGTAGGCATTGGAGTTCGACACGCCGGGGACGCGCTCGATTCGCGCCTGCACGACGTCGCGGACGAAGTCAGCATAGCTCGCGATCGGACGCTCGTTGCCCGGCACGCGCGTCAGTGAGAACCACGCTATCTGCTCACCGAAAGAATCCTGGCCCGCGTAGATTCGTGGCTCGCTGACGTCGGGCGGATAGTTCGGAACCTGGTTCAGTCGATTGATGACCTCAACCAGCGAACGCTGCAGATCGGAGTCGATCGTGAACTGGAGATTAATGCTGCCGAAGCCGCGCCCCGCCGATGACTGCATTTTCTCGAGACCGGGGGTGCCACGCAGGACGTCTTCCTGTGCCTCGATGATCTCGGATTCGACTTCCTCAGGCGCCGCCGCGCGCCAGCCGGTTGTAATCTGGATAAACGGCCGCTGGACGTCGGGAATCATCTGGATCGGCAGACTGAACATGGCCACGACGCCGAGCAGCAGGACCAGAATGATGGCCGCTCCCACAGCAACAGGATTCGACAGCGCTTGTCGTGTCAGATTCAAAGCAAGGTCCCCAGTGTCCCCACCATTGCGACCGGTCCTCGCCGCAAAGGTTCGCGGAGATTTTATGCCAACGTGGTAAGAGTGCGCGCAATAAATTCCGGAAAACTGCGCGGCTTTGAGTCAGGATTCAGACTCTGAGTCCCTGAACAGGCGCGGGTTGGCCTCGACGAAGCGTGAAATCCAGCGCTCGAGAAACGAATCGCTGCCGGCGGTGTTGAGATACCCCCAGCCGAGCAGCGAGATGATTGCGGCACCTGCCGTGTCGACGATCAGGTCCCACATGGTGTCGACGAGGCCGGACTTCTGCATGTTGAGACCGAACAGCTGGTCCATCGCGAATTCGAAAATCTCCCACAGCGCACCCATGCCGACCGCGAACATGAAGGCGAACAGGGCGATGAAGCGCGGGCGCATGGAGAGCTCCGCCTCAGGCCGCTCGTTCAGGACATAGACCAGCAGGAATCCGAGAATACCGAGCAGAAAGCCTGAGCCGGTGTGCAGGACGATGTCCCACCACCAGAAGCGGGCGTAATAGCCGTGCACTTCGCCGAGAAAGAGCGAGGCGTAGACGAACAGAACGGCGAGCAGCTCGAATTCTGCGGGGATGCGGACATCGAAGCGGCGACCGAGCAGGCTGGGTAACAGCGTGATGACGATGATGCCGGCAGTGATCAGCGCCGTGAACCAGCGCGCCTGGAATGCGAACAGCGCGACGCCGATCACGAGCGTCCCGCGGAGCACAAACAACAGCGCTTTATGGGCGTGGGGAAGTTTCATTGCCGGGGCTCTGTCGCCCGCATCATCGCGAGTATGTCCTCGCGCGTCTCTTTCAGGACAGGCAGAAGATCGGGGCTCGCCGGCGCGGCGATCTCAGCGTCAATCCGTTGCAGCGCGAGCTCGTATTCACCCCGGTGGGCACGAACGAGCGCGAGATTGTTGCTCACGACGGACGGATACTGCTGCTCTGCTTCCAGTTGCTGGAATGCGGCGAGCGCCGCATCGTAGTCGCCCGAGCCCATCAGCGAATTGGCAATCCCGAGCAACGGGACCGCGGCTTCGGGCCAGCGCCCTGCCGCGGCTCGCCAGAATTCGAGCGCGCTCTCTGTTTGTCCCACCGACTCGAGCGCGGCGACAGCAGAGAAATAGCGTTGCTGCCCGACCGTCGCCGGGAACTCGCCGGGCGCGAGCACCGTCAGCGCCCAGTTCTCGCTCCGCTTCCACGTGTTGATGAACGCGTCGATGCGCATCAGGCGGCGGCGATCGGTGCCGGATCGCAGCACGACGCGACGTTGATCCGCATCGAAACCGACCACGACCGCGTAGTGCCATCTGGGAAACCAGGAAACGCCGAGATTCTGGAGGACCAGAACGGGCCGGCCCTGTTCGAGTTCGTCAAAGAGCGCGTCGACGGTTGGTTCGAGGCGATACGGCAATCGCCCGGCCGCGCGCGTCGCGCCGATCAGGTCCTGCTGGAGACTTCCCTTGCGTCCGGGTGTGTAGACAGTTGGCGAGAGTGCGTCCGGCGTGATGTTCACGCCGCGCGCGTTCAGTACGGTTGCGAGCGCCGCGGGACCGCACTGGTATCGGGTCTGGGGAAAAAACGGCGTCTCGGCAAGCTCGACACTTGTCCGCTCGTCAAAGCCCGGCTGCGCAGCGCAGCCCGCGAGACTTGCGAGCAGCAGTGCGAGCAGACCGAGACGCATGGTCCGACTCGTTTGCCGGTCAGACGCTCTTGAAGATGTCCGTGACGCCGACGATCTCGAGAATCAGCAGGACGACGAAGACAGCACCGACCAGGCCGAGCACGTCTCCGCCCGCAGCCAGTTCCTCGAGCTGACCGTCAAGTGCGGCCAGTTCGGCATCCGTCATGTTGCCAAGACGAGCTGAAATCGCTTCAGGTGCGACGCCCATGTTTTCGAGCTGACCTGCAACCGCTTCCTGCTGCAACACGGACTCGATACGCGCAAGTGACGCAGTCCGCGCCTCGGCGCTGACAACGACATCGGTGCCGATCGGCCCGGCCCATGCGAGCTGCCCGATTCCAGTCAAGGCGATTGCGAAAAGTCCCAGTACAGTCCGTTTCAGTCGATCCATGTCGTGCTCCTGCATTTTCTTAGTCAATGATGCGCGGCTCTGCGCCTGCGCTGTTGTGCAGATCATAACGAAATTGCTTTCAGCCTTCTTTCCCATTCTCCGGGTCGTGCTCCACTTCATCTTTCATATCCGTCAGGAAAAAGACGATGGCGAAATTGGCCGCACTCAAGAAAACTGCGATCCCCCAGAACCCGAAACCCACGGCTGCGCCGAGTGCGCCGGTCACCCAGATGGATGCCGCCGACGTCGTTCCAAGAACGTAGTCTTTGTACTTGATGATCGCCCCGCCGCCGACGAAACCGATACCGGCCATAAGGCCCTGCATGATGCGCGCGAGCGTGCCCTGCTCGGCCGGGTCGGAAAAACCGAGCGCGATCAGCACGTAGGCGCAGGC
>CAWUHY010000074.1:0-11859 GCA_963922215.1 uncultured Gammaproteobacteria bacterium
CGTTGTCCTGGCAATTCCGTTGTGGCTGTCGCCTTTCATCGGCTGGTTCTTGTTTGTTTCCGCTTTCGCGAGGCGGGCGCCGCTCGCTTTCGCCTTTATGCCGATTTTCATCCTGCCGATGATTGAAAAGATCGTCTTCGGCAGCGAGTTGCTCGCGAGGTTGTTTTTCGTCCGGACCTTCAGCATGCCGATCTTTGGCATCGATTCAGAAGGTGTCGAGCGCATGTTTGAGCTGGGTGAGTTCGAACAGGACGAACTTTTGACGCTGCTCGGCGCGATTGACCTCGGCAAGTTCCTCGGCAGCCCGAGTCTCTGGGCCGGCATCGCGGTCTGCGCCGCCTTCACGGCAGGTGCGATCTACCTCCGGCGTTATCGGGACGAGTCCTGATTCCAACGATGTCGGGGCCGATCCTGGAGTAGGCCCGCCGCGCGCCTCGGTGGTCTGCGTTCACCTACGGCTGCGTCCTGAGCTCGTATTTTCTGAGTTTGCCGCGGAGCTGGTGATAGCTAAGCCCCAGTAAGTCGGCGGCCAGCTTCTGGTTGTACTTCGCTCGCTTCATCGCAGCCTCAACGCATTCTTTCTCCGTTTCGCGAAGCCGCTTGCCAAGATCCATCGGGAGCAACGGTGCTGGCCGCGGCGCGGGTCCCGCTGGCGCGGAGCGTTCAGTCGGGGGCGAGGCCAGCGTGTATGGCGAGTCGAAAGGATCGAAGGCAATCTTTTTTAGCGGCTTGGTCGGCTTCGGCGAACGATACACGGAGCGTTCAACCGTATTCTTCAGTTCCCGCACGTTGCCCGGCCAGGAATGTTTGATGAGATCCGACACGGCTTTCGGCGAAAATCCCGGGAATAGCTCGAGCTTCAGCTCGCTGGCCATGTTGATTGCGAACGCATAGGCAAGCGGAAGAATGTCCTCGGTGCGTTCACGCAGTGGCGGAATCGTAATCACATCGAACGCCAGCCGGTCTAAAAGATCCTTGCGAAACCGTCCTTCATTCGCGAGTGCCTGAAGGTCGGCATTCGTCGAGCCGACGATTCGTACATCGACGCGAATCGTTTCGCTGCCGCCGACACGCTGTATCTCACCGTATTCAATTGCACGCAGGATTTTTTCCTGCATACGCATGGAAATAGTCGCGAGTTCGTCGAGAACCAGCGTGCCGCCGTCCGCTCGCTCGAAATGTCCCGTATGGCGGCTGCCGGCGCCCGTGAATGCACCGGCCTCGTGGCCGAAAAGTTCGGACTCCAGGATGGATTCGGTCAATGCCGCACAGTTGACCTTCACAACCGCCTGGTCCCAGCGTCCGGAGAGGTAGTGCAGTCGCGACGCAATCAGCTCTTTGCCGGTTCCGCGCTCGCCGAGCACGAGCACCGGCTTGGTCAGCGGCGCGGCCCGCGACACGTGTTCAAGCATCTCGAGAAACGCCGGCGCCTCCCCGATGATGCTTTGTGTCGGCCGTTCCGTGCTCATAGTGGTCAAAAATACCAACTGATAGTCAAAAAAGCGAAATATTGGCAAATAAGACCAAAGTGAACAGAGTTACGGAGAACTGTGTGGGACTAATAACTCACTGTTTTTATTCTATTTTCCCCTGATATCCGCAGCTTGGCACGAATGCTGCAAATACTATCCCATCTGTAACCGACAACATGAGGGTACGCACATGGGAATTTTCACGAGATTTTCGGACATCGTGAATTCGAACATCAACGCAATCCTGGACAAGGCGGAAGATCCGGAAAAGATTGTTCGCCTGATGATCCAGGAGATGGAAGACACGCTGGTCGAGGTTCGTTCTGCGGCGGCACGGTCTATTGCCGATAAAAAGGATCTGAATCGCAAGCTTGGGTCGCTGGAACGTGAGATTGGCGACTGGTCTTCAAAGGCCGAGCTCGCAATCACGAAGGGTCGCGATGATCTTGCCAAAGCAGCTCTGGTTGAAAAGTCGCGAGTTTCCGCGGCGGCTGAAGCGGTCAAACATGACTATGAAGCTGTCGATGACGGTCTTGCGAAACTTAACGAAGATATTGCCCGGCTGGAATCTAAGCTGACCGACGCCAAGGCGAGACAGAAAGCGCTGATCTCGCGTCACAAGACGGCGTCCAGCCGACTTGCAGCTCGAAAGAAGATCCACGACTACAAGATTGACGATGCAATGGTCCGCTTCGAGCAGTACACGCGACGCATCGACGACGTGGAAGGTCGTATCGAATCCTACGACATGGGTCTGCCGAAAGACCTGAACCATGAATTCGCGTCCCTCGAGGCGGAGGATTCCGTACAGCAGGAATTCGATGCGCTGAAAAAGCGCGTGTCCGGCAACGAGCACCAGGGGTAAAACCGGATGTCCAGTTTTCTCTTTGTTTTATCGATCATTTTCATCACGGTTTGCCTGCCGCTGATCATCGTCATGCACTACGCAACGCGATGGCGGAAGAACCGCGAGATATCGAGCGATGACGAGCAAATGCTGGAAGAGCTGTGGGAAATGAGTCAGCGCGTCGAGGAACGTATCCGAACACTGGAGCGCATCCTGGACGACGAAGAAGAACGCGAATGGAGGAAGAGTGAATGAGAAAGGGAGCGTGGGATTTTGACAGCAGTGGGCTGCGCGGACTGTACAGGGATCGCGAGAACGGCTGGATCTATGGCGTATGCGCCGGCATCGCAGATCGCTTCGATCTCGACGTCCTCATGGTTCGCGCCATCGCTGTCATCTGTCTGATACTGTTCTTCTGGCTGACAGCCGCAATCTACATCGCCGCCGTGCTCCTGATTCGTGAGAAGCCGCTGATTTATTCAGGCCGTCACGAGGAGTACGAGTTCTGGAAACGTCGCCGCGCAACAGGCGACCACTGGAGGGAATCATGAGCGACTACAGTGAGCCCCGGGAAAACCGCTTCTACCGCAGCTCCGACAAAGCAATTCTCGGCGGCGTTTGCGCAGGCATCGCGGAATACTTCGGGTTCAATCTGACAGCGACACGATTCCTGTGTTTCCTGGGCTTCTTGTTTGCTATGCCGATGATGGTCCTCGCTTACATTGGCGCAGTGCTGCTGATTCCAGCACGACCGAGCCCGAGGAAGAATCCCGAGTTTCGGCGGTCGGTTCGGTCGGCGCCGCGCCAGACGATGAGCGACATTCGTGGACGCTTCAAGTCGCTGGACCGCAGACTCGCGCGGCTGGAACGGCATGTGACCTCGTCGCGCTACCAGCTCGATAAAGAATTCAAAAATCTCGAGCGAGACACAAACTGAGCATAAAGGACACTATCGATGAATTTATGGACGATGATCGTTTCAATCGTGGCGATTGTGATGGTCGCCCACGTGATCGAACGATCAATGAAGCACTGGGCAGATAAAAAAGCATCCGGCGAAATTGCGGACGATGCCGATGCACGATTCGCCGAGCTGGAGGATCGCATCCGCGTCCTTGAGCGCATCGTGACCGAGAACAAGTTCGATCTGAAAAAGGAAATCGACGGACTTCGATGATGCCTTTTCCCTCTAATCAGCTGCTGGACGTGCTGACGGCACTTGGCAGGGAGCCAGGAAGTCTTCTTGTTGTCGGCGACGTCGACTCCGCGATTGACGGTGCCGAGCACCGGTCTGAGGATGACCTCCGGTCGTCGGGAGATCATGGCCGAAAGTTCTCTGTCGGGATCGCGATAGACCCGCTCGCCAGTGACACGCTGGCCTACATGCGCGACATCGCCTGCAAGTCGTCGATTGCGATCCAGCGACAAGTCGGATTCACGGCGTCGGAATTCCTGGCGCTCGGATTCCAGCTCGAAGAGCTAAACGGAGACAGAGCATTCAGCGTCTGGGTCAGCACGCCGGAAGTGACCGACCGGCCTCGCGAGTGGAACAATCCGGACCATTGGGCCCATCCGGAGAATTTCGACAAGCAGCGGTAGTAAGCGCTAGTTCTGTCCGCAGACCAGCAGCGTGCTAGTTTGATTGTGCCTTGTAGAGCCTTACCTGCTCGTTAAACTCCGCCGCGACGATTTCCATTTCCTCGACTGCAGCGTTGTGCTTTTTGTTGAGCATTTCCGTTCGCTGCGCCAGTTCTTCTTCGGTCGGCTCGTCGAGTTCAGCGCGAGCCTGCTTTTCCTGCTCGTCGATGCACTTCAAATATTCATCCATCGCGGCCATGTAGGTCTTCACAGCTTTCTGCGAAGCGAGCATGTCTTCTTTCGATGCCGTCGATCCGTTGACGATCTTGGCGCGCGCCGGATAGTCGCAGGCAAAAGCAGCCTGGAGAGAGAAAAGCAGGAGTAGTGTGACGATGGATAGTGATTTCATAGTCGCTTCGGGAAGTTTCAGGATAGCGTCATTAAACCACGGCTACCCGGCCGCTGTGAACGCCTGAGCGACGCGTATGCACTCAGGCAAACAAAGCGCGGTACGAGTCCGTACCCTCGAGCTGAGCGAGGAGCAGCTCCAGATAATCATCCGAATTCATGGGGTTGCCGAATAGCATCCCCTGTACATAGTTGCAGCCGAGCGTCTGGAGGAAGGCGAGCTGGTCTTCAGTTTCAACGCCCTCCGCAACAACGTCGAGTTGCAGATTTCGACCCATCTGCACGACGGTACTGACGATCGTCGCCGCATCCTTGTTGTGCGTGACATCGCGGACGAACGAGCGATCGATCTTGAGAGTGCTGATCGGGAACTGTTGCAGCGCGCTGAGCGAGGAATAACCGGTGCCGAAGTCATCGATGGAGAGATGCAGCCCCAGTGAATACAGCTGGTCCAGAATCCGGACCGTCCTATCCGTATTTTCCATCAGGGTCGTTTCTGTGATCTCGAGTTCCAGCGAAGTCGGCGAAACTTCGTGGCTTCGCATGATCGCGCTGATGCGCTCACTGAAATTCTGCTGGCGTAGCTGCTTCAGCGACAGGTTGACGGAGACCCGCCCGGGTGACGATACGGAACGCTGCCAGAACTTGAAGTCTTCGCATACCCGGTCAAGGACCCATTCGCCGAGCTCAATGATCAGGCTGCTTTCCTCGGCGATTGGAATAAAATCGGATGGAAGAATCATCCCGCGCTCGGGCAGCTCCCATCGAACGAGCGCCTCGGCGCCGAACACCTCACCGGTTTCCATGTTGTATTTCGGCTGGTAGTGGACGCGAAGCTCGTCGCGCTCGAAAGCACGTTTCAGTCGGCTCTTCGTCATTAGCCGTTCGACCGCGGCCTCGTTCATTGCCGGGGAATACTCGGCGAGTACGTTGCCGCCAGCTTTTTTCGCGCTGTACAGCGCAGCGTCGGCGTTGCGTATCAGGTCGATCACGTTCCCGGCGTCACGGGGGAAAAACGCGATGCCCATACTCGCCGTCATGAAGACCTCGTGGCCCTGGACATCAAAGGGGTCGGCCAGTTTTTTCAGCAGTGAACTGGCGAGCGCGTCGACAGCCTCTCGTCCGTCGCCCGACGCGCTCGCATTCTCGATGAAGACCGCGAACTCATCGCCGGCCAGGCGGCCAATTGTCGAATTCTCCGGAAGCGCAGCGGTCAGCCGATCGGCAACTGTTTCGAGGGTCGTGTCGCCGGCGAGGTGACCGAAGGTGTCGTTTATTTCCTTGAATCGATCGACGTCGAGATAGAACAGGCACAGTTCCCGTTTCGATCGATTGGCGCGCGCAATTGCCCGCTGCAGAAGATGCTGAAACTGCATCCGATTTGGAACCTTCGTCAGGGCGTCGATGCGTGCCAGATAACGTATGCGTTGCTCTGCTTTGCGACGCTCCGAGATATTCTGCGCGGAAATAATCCGGTCGCCCGACTCGGCCTCCTTGCCGCTCAACAGCGAACACGTGTAGGACACTGGTACTGAACTGCCGTCTTTCGCAACAAAGATGGCCTCACGCGGTGATCCGAAGGGCTTTTCATCGGCCAGCGAGCCGCTTTTTTTTGTGTCGACGATCAGGTCGATCGACGTTAGCGCGATTTCTTCGAACGAATAGCCGAGCAGCCTCACCGCTGCCTTGTTGATGCGCTTGATCTTGCCGTCGCCGCCGATCACGATAATCGCGTCGTTCATGCTTGAGAGAACGCTGTCGACGTAGTCGCGCGATAGCGTCGTCAGGCGCAATTTGTCGCGCATGTCGTTGAATACGGCAGCAAGCTCGCCCAGTTCGTCACCACGGTTCTCTGTCAGACGTTCGCCGAAATCCGAATCGCGCAACTTTTCAGCCTGGGCCTTCAGTTCCTCGATGCGTTTTACGAAACGGCGCGCAATAAACCATGAAATCCCGGCGAGCAATGCGACCAGCAACAGAGAGCCGGTTCCGACGACAATCGCAATCGTCCTGTTCGTTTCCTGCTTGGAAGACTGCAATTCGCCTGCAAAGGCGTTGGCGTCAAAATTGCCGAAGCGAAACTGTCCTTCGATGCGGACGTCGTCGCCCGACGCCGCCCCCAGCACCAGCAGGTTTCCATTCCAGTAAGCCGGGACGAGCAGCTCGCCGTCCTCCGGAATTGACAGGTTTTCGATGTGTTCGCTGTCGCGGGCGATGCGGGACAGTGTCTCCAACCGAGCATCGAGCGGAAGGTCTGCGAGCGAAAGGGCAATTAGCTGTAGTTCGGAGGTCGCACGTTGTTCGAGCACTGTACGAACTTCATTCGTGTGCTGTTCAGTGCTTAGCGAAACGAGATTACTGGTCAGCCAGATCTGCTGAATAAAGATGACGCTGGAAATCAGTGCAATCACAACCGTCCCGGCGATCGCGGGATACAGCAGATAGCGGGGTATCTTGCTGCGCACCATCCAGTTTGCCTCTCGCTGGCCCGGCCGCCACGGCGGCCCTATCGATCAGCAGTCTAGCACCGTGAAATGCGCATTCAGACCAATTGGAAGAAATTCGTGCCTGATATGGAGATTCCGCCGAAAAAGCGACGGAATACTTTACAAAATCAGCTCAGCTGGCCGGGTCGGACGCGCGTTTTGCGGAAAACGTGATTGGCCCTTCCTTGGCCGTCGTGTGCATTTCACCGTCGACGATCGCTCCCTCGGCGACAGCAATTTCTGCAGCAGTCACCGTTCCTGTGACGCGGGCTCCTCGGCCGAGCTCAATACGGTGTTCAGCGATGATGTCGCCTTCGACGGTGCCGCGGACGATCACGTTTGCGGCGCGGATTGTTCCGTCCCATGTTCCCTCAGGCGTCAGCGTGACGCTGCCGGTAATGTCGCAGTTGCCGTCAACACGGCCGGAGACCAGGAAGTCGCCTTTGCCCGAGAAGACACCTTCAAACGTTGTGCCTTCACTGACGATCGTCGTCGAGTTGTTCGAGCGGTCAAGCAGTCGCCGCTTGGGAGTTTCGCTCATGATCATGCTCTGGAGTCGATGAATAGCCGCGAGTCTATCCCCGCTCCTGGAGCTTGTCAGCTGCCGTCTTTCGAGAGTGGGACGTAGATCTTGTTTCGCAGCCGCCCGCTTATTTTTTCCTGCTGCCGTAGCCCATGGTCTCGACCTTCACCACACGTCCGTTTTCGAATGTCAGGCGACGCATGAGTTTGCGCGGCCCGAGGTCGTACACGAATTCAGTCACCAGGACTTCGACAGTCAGTGGCAGCGACGACTTCGTGCGAAACGAACCGCTGCCGCGCTCGACATCGACCTGCCGCAACGCGAGCCCCAGGTTTCGACGAGTCGTGGGCTCACCGCATATCGCAATGCCCTACGCTTCACTCAGGCCCTCTTTGACGAGTTTGTTGCCGCAGCGAAATGCGTCGGCCGGCGACGCGACCAGAAGCAGCACGACGGAAAGAATGAGAGGCCGCAGTTTCATGACAAGCATTGTAGCCGATCGCCCTTGAAGCGCAGCACGTGCAACGAACATGTGGTAAAACGGGCGGCCGCGACGCCGAGCCGCTACTAAATCATGAGCGAGCAGTTTTCCAAGCGACTGAACCTGGTCTCCGATCTGCACCCCGATCCGCTCGGCGGGTCACTTCGCGGCATTGAGAAAGAGTCGCTGCGCGTCACTCAGGACGGAGCGCTTTCGACCCGGCCACACCCCGTTGCCCTCGGTTCGGCTTTGACGAATCGCTATATCACGACCGACTTCTCCGAGGCCTTGCTGGAGTTCGTCACGCCCGTGTATCCCACGACCTGGGAAGCGCTGCGCCGCCTGTGCGATATCCACCAGTTTACTCACCAGAATCTCGACGATGAATTGCTCTGGCCGGCGAGCATGCCTTGCGTTCTACCGCCGGATGATGAAGTGCCGCTGGCGCGCTACGGAACGTCCAACGTCGGCACGATGAAGACGACCTACCGGCGCGGTCTCGGCTATCGATACGGACGCCACATGCAGACCATCTCGGGAGTCCACTACAACTACTCGCTGCCGACGACGTTCTGGGCGATGTACAAGGAAGCGCTAGGTAACAGTGAGCAGGATTTTCAATCCGATCAGTACCTCGGGCTGATTCGCAATTTCCGCCGATTCGGATGGTTGGTGCTGTACTTGTTTGGTGCGTCCCCTGCTCTGTGTCGTTCTTTCGCGCGCGGGCGCGACCTCAAGATGCCGGTGCTGAACGGAAAGTCCTGGTACGAACCCTATGCCACGTCGCTGCGCATGAGCGATCTCGGCTACAGCAACAAGAACCAGTCTCGCATCCACATCTCGCTGAATAGTCTCAACGAATACATTCGCGACTTAACGGCAGCGATTCATACGCCTGAGCCCGACTACGAGGCAATCGGGGTCGTCGTTGATGGCGTCTACCGGCAGTTGAATGCGAACACGCTGCAGATCGAAAACGAATACTACAGTCCGATTCGGCCGAAGCGAGTCGCAAACTCCGGAGAGCGGCCGACGGCAGCTTTGCGCCGTGGGGGTATCGAGTATGTCGAGGTACGGTCGCTCGATTGCAATCTCTATGATCCGAGCGGTATCAGTCAGAACACGATGCGCTTCATTGAGGCCTTCCTGGTTTATTGCCTCTTGGAAGAAAGTCCGCTGATTAACGGCGATCGCTTAGCGGAGTGCACGCGCAACCAGAAAGAGGTCGCCCGAAACGGACGAAATCCGGAGTGCGTGCTCTTCGACGACGGAAAGCAGCGCGGCCTGAAGGTCTGGGCGAGCGATATCCTGGAAAAGGTCCTTGCCGTCGCAGACGTCATCGACGCTGGCGGCTGCGGAAACTATCGTTCCGCTGTCGCAGAAATGCAGGAAAGGGTTGCAGACCCGGATCTCACGCCGTCAGCTAAAATCCTGTCTGACCTGGGTGACCTCAATGTCAGTTTCTACGAGCTCACGATGGGGACTGCGAAAAAGCACAGCGACTACTGGCGATCAATCACCCCCGGCTCGCCCGAGGCAATGGAAGAGTTAAAGGACGAGGCGGAAGCATCGTTGCGCCGTCAGGCCGACATCGAGGCCGCAGACCAGATGAATTTCGACGAGTACCTCGCGGCCTATTTCGCTGCCGATTGAACTTCATGGGAAATTGGCGTCGCACTCTCGTACGCGAATTCCCTGTGCAAGGCCTGCAGGCGTTCCGTCAACGCACCACGCTTTCCCGATCCGATTGTACGACCGTCCGCCTCCAGCACAGGCGTCAATTCACCCATCGTACCGGTCGTGAAAACTTCGTCCGCGGTATAGAGCTCTGTCAGCGACAGGTTCTTCTCAACGCACGGAATTCCTTCGCGGTGACAAATCTCGATGACCATGCGGCGCGTAATTCCCGGGAGGCATGCGTCGGCATGCGGCGTTAGCAGGCGGTCGTCACGGACGAGGAAAAGATTTGTATCGTTCGTCTCGGACACAAATCCGTTGAGGTCCAGCATCACGGCGGCATCTGCGCCGGCAACATTCGCTTCGATTGCCGCGAGGATGTTGTTTAAGAGGTTGTTGTGATGAATTTTCGAATCCAGGCAGGACGGCGTGTTGCGCCGGGTCGATGCCGTGATGACTCGAATTCCGTCGTCGCCGTAGACCGGCGCTTTCCATTCCGCGAGAACGATAAGCGTGCAACCCGACTGGTTGAACCGCGGATTCATCCCCGACGTCACTTTCTCGCCACGTGTCAGCGTCAGCCTGACGTGCGCAGCGTCGTCCATTCCATTTGCCGTCAGCGTTTTGAACAGCGCATCGCGAATTGATTCGGTCGACGGAGTACCTTCGAACGCGAGCGCTTTCGCCGAGTCCGCGAGGCGCCTGAGATGCTCGTCCAGCGCGGCGACCCGACCGCGGTATACGCGCAGACCTTCCCATACAGCATCACCGCCCTGCACGACGCTGTCGAAAACCGAAACCCTGGCATCACGCCGATGGACCAGGCGGTCACCAACGTACACTTGAATATTCTCGTTACGCTTGTCGATTGTCATGCATTCAATCCTTAAGAATCCGCGCGAATGGCGACGGCATAGAGTTTCTCGTACCAGGGCAGGCAGTCGTCGAGTAAAGACTTCAGCGACGGCGGAAAATCCGATTTGGCGCGGTAGGGCGCGAATCCCGTGCTCTTGTGTACAGCGTGATACCAGTGCGGAGCCCAGACACCGTCTTCGGGGCGCGGTCCGGCTTGCCAGCTCAGCATGGACTCGGTGAACGGCACCCCGAGTTTCCCGCATACCTGCCGCAAAACATTCTCGGGATTTAAAAGAAGTTGCCGCGATTCGATAACAACGGGGTCGTGACCCGTTTCAACGAGCTCGTCATACAGGTCGCACTGAATCTTGAGACCGGTGTCGGCAAGCGTCGCGTCCGGCAGTTGTATCGTCAGTGACGGAAGCATGTCCGTCGGATCGCGAATCAGGAACACGTTGTCAAGCTTCTCAAACCACTGTCGATCGATACCCGGCGTGTGATGAGCCATCTGCTTGAGAAACAGGCGCTTATCCCGCCGCCCGCAGAGGTCGCGCATCACGGCATTGCCGTCCTGGTTCATCGACCGCAATACGTCCTCGCGTCCCGGATCCTCGCGGCCGGACAAGCGCAGAAAATGTGCGTACAAGGGCTCGTCGACGACCTCGATGTCTTCGCGTTGAGCGAAGCTGTACATCAATGCGGTCGAGACATTGCGCGGACCTGACCAAAGTGAAATTGGCCGGGATTTGGTCCTAACCACCGCTTCTTGTCCCGGCGGGTGTGCGGTCTGTCACAGTTTGCTCCTGATCTGCTGAGAGGGCCTCACAATTTAACTAAACTTCGCCTTGATTTACCTGCATTGAGCGGACCTGTGTTCAAAACCTACATTCTTGGTGTGATCCTCGGCATCGCCGGCGCGATATCTGCCGTTGTCTTTCTGCCGGTCGTCGACCAGGCGCGCGAAAACTCTGTCGTCAAGGTCGCGCCCAACGGTGGAATAACCGAATCATTTCACATCAACATTCCGATTGATCGCGTCGCTTCGGGTAGCGCAACCACCGCCATCCCGGAAGGTCTTGAGTGGCCCGAGGAGCTGGCGTCCACACGTGCAGACATCTACAAGATCAGGAACGTCCACGACGAAGTGATCGGCGTTGGCAGTCGAGTGACCGTACAGGATGAACAGCAGGGCAATGCAATCGAATGGGTGCTGCATTTCCCGGCGCGAGGTTCTGTCTACGCGGCAATGCAGGCAAGGCAGGAAGACGGCTCCCGGACCGGCGTGCTGCGTGCGGGCACGCGAGAATTCAGTGAGACGTTGGGGCGCCTGACGGAGCGCTACGTCCAGACAGAGCCGGAGGAGGGCGAGCGGCGCGGCCGCATCGAGCTCCAGTCATTCCTGACGCGACAGAGGGATGAATCGTGAAGTACCTCATCGCCCTGATTCTTGGTCTGCTGACCGGCGCCGCCCTCGCAGCGGTTGGAATCGTTTACAACCCGGTCGCGAAGACGCCGGGCTTGTCACCGCTCGC
>CAWUHY010000075.1:0-11741 GCA_963922215.1 uncultured Gammaproteobacteria bacterium
CAAACCGCCCTCGCGCAGGTTCTGAAGAGCCGGCAGGACGCCGCCAACGCGCGCGCGCCGGCACTCGCACCGGATCTCTGGGAAGATGCGCAGCGGGACTTCGCGAGCGCGATTCGCCTGCTGGAGCGCGGTGACCTGAAGGGCGCGAAGCGCGAAGACATCGAGGCGACGACGCACTACCGCGATGCGGAACTCGTCGCGATCAAGGCGCAGTATCTCAACGAGACACGCCAGCTCCTCGAGCAGGCCGATCGCGCGCGCGTCGAGCGCTATGCCCCGATTACCTTGAGCCGGGCAAAGAAACTGCTGCTGGACGCAGAACGCGAGCTGAATGAAAACCGCTACGACACCGACCTGCCCCGCAGCCTTGCGCAACAGGCGAACTACGAAGCGAAGCACTCGATTTACCTCTCCGAGATTGCGCGCAAAGTGAAAGACCGCGATCTCTCCGTTGAGAACCTGGTACTCGACTGGGAAGCAGCGATTGCCAAAATCGCGAATGCTGCCGACATCGTACCGGCCATGGAAGACGGTCCCGACGAGCTGTCCGCGGCGCTGGCGAGTCACGTCACGGAGCTTCAGGACCAGGTCCAGAGCCTTGAGCAGCTCAAACAGGAGAACGAGATTCGCATCGCGGACATGGAAGAAGAACTCCGCGCGCTCGACGAGCGACTCGGCGGCGCGACCGCGGAACGTGCAGCACTCGTCCAGCGACTCGAAGCACAGGCGCGCGTGAAAGAGCAGTTCGAACGCGTCGAGAAGATGTTTGACGACGAGGAAGCGCGCGTCTTCCGCAATGGGAACAACGTCTTTCTTCGTCTGGTGGGCCTGACGTTCGCGAGCGGCCAGTCGACGATCCAGCCGGCAAATTTCGACCTGCTCGCGAAAGTCGAAAAGGCAATCGACGTCTTCCCGAACAGCGAACTGATCGTCGAAGGTCACACTGACGCCTACGGCGGCGACGACTTCAACCAGAAGCTGTCGCAGGAACGCGCGGAGTCGGTCAAGCAGTACATGATCAACGCGATGCGCATCGAGGACTACCGGATCATCGCAACGGGATATGGCGAGACGCGCCCTGTCGCGAGCAACGAGACCGAGTCCGGCCGGACGAAGAATCGTCGCATCGACATCGTGATCAAGCCGAATCTTGAAATTGAGTAATTGAATCAGGGCTGAAGCCCCTCCCACAGGTCGCAAGAACACGCTGTGGGAGGGGCTTCAGCCCCGATACGTTTTCAAGCGTTGCTGTCGTTCAGCACAGCTCGCGATCGTGCTTCCGCCAGAACTCAGCGATCGCCGCGCCGACGCTTGGGTTCGCAAAATAGCCGTACTCCGCGTGCACGTTCAGAATGCCGTCCAGGCGAAACCAGTTGAAGATGCGTTTGTCTTCGATGGACTGCACGTGCCCCCGCCGTTGCATCTCTCCGAAGTCGTTCGCGAGATGCGGATCGATTGCGGTGAGGTCGCCCCAGGCTGAGACATTGATCCAGCGCCGGATGTTCTGCGGATAACGTCGATCTCCGTTTTCTTCCGCGCCGGAGATACGGCGCTGAATGTAGCGCTGGCCCAATGGACTGCCCATCGTCAGCAGCAGGTCGAGGCGCAGCGGATCGCAATCGCGGTGCGTCAGCTCCCACAGCACATCCCAGGCAATGACCGAGCCCATGCTGTGTGCGACCAGCAGGACCGGACGCCCTTCCCGTCGCGCTGCGCGTAGCGGACCGACGAGCTGTTCGCGAACCGACGATGCGATGCCGTCTTCGTCGAACGCGTAGCGATTGAGATCACGGATGTGCATCTCGATGCGCTCGTTCGCGAGCCAGGGAATCAAAAAAGGCATCCAGTCGCCGAGCAGGTAGAGGCGGATCAACAGGCGTCGTCCGAAACTCGTGGCCTCTTTCTTGTCGGCGTGCGAGGCCGAGCGCCGCTCGAGCAGGCGTTCGATGGATTCCGCGTCGATCGCGAAATCGCGATGCTCGCGGTAAAAGTCGTAGGTCCAGGACACGAGTTCGAATGCATTGGGGTGGTGGTCCAGTGCATCGCCCACGTCGCTGTCGGCCGTGCGGACGCCGTGCTTCAGACAGCGCCACAACGCATCGCGATGCACCTCGGCATCGGGCTTGGGCAGCAGGCCGGGGATGTAGAGGATCAGGGGCCTGGTCATTGATCCTGCCCGGTCAGCCGCGCGGCAAGTTCGCCGAGGTCACTCACGACCATGTCGGGTTCGTCGAGATGCGTCGGCCAGTCATCGTCGTTGCGGTTCACCCAGGCCGTCTGCATACCCGCATCGCGCGCGCCATCAACGTCGTGTTCCGGGTGATCACCGACGTGCAGGATGTGCTCCGGGTCGAGAGACAGTGCCGACGCTGCAGCGTGGAAGATATCGGTATGCGGTTTGGCAACGCCTGTCCCACGCGCCGTCACGATTTCGCTGAAATGGTGGTCCAGTCCGATGCGTTCGAGATTGGCGTTGCCGTTCGTGACGGCGACGAGCGGGTAGCGGCCGGCCAGCCTCGCCAGCGCCTGGCCTGCGTCCGGGAAGAGTTCGACGCGATTCCGCGAACGATCGAAAACCGTAAACGCCTCTTCTGCGAAGCTTGCGCTTTCACCACCCAGGCGCCCGACCCGCGCGAATACCTCGCAGCGGATAAACGTCAGGTCGTGGTGCATGTCGGGATGTTCGTCGAGCACGGCGGTGCGTATCCGCGACACCGTCTCCAGCTCATAGTGAGCTGCAACCGCCGGATAGTGCTCGCGCATCCATTCCAGCACGTCGCGCTCGGCCTGGTGGATCGTCGGCATGATCGGCCAGAGCGTGTCGTCGAGATCGAGAGAGATGGCGCGTAGTGTGCGCAAGGCTTGCCCGCTGTTCGTCAAATTCGGATCATTGTGGTCAAGTTTTCTCGCCAAATCGACTCCCCGACAGGAAGACCGCATGAAGTATCTCCACACCATGGTCCGCGTCACCGACATCGACGCTTCGCTGGACTTCTACTGCGACAAGCTTGGACTGCAGGAACTGAGACGCCACGAAAACGAAAAAGGTCGTTTCACGCTGGTCTTTCTCGCGGCACCCGGCGACGAGGACGCGCAGATCGAGCTCACGTACAACTGGGATCCGGAGAAATATGGCGAAGGCCGGAACTTCGGCCACATCGCTTATCGCGTCGACGACATCTACGCCGTTTGTCGCAGACTTGCCGACGGCGGAGTGACGATCAACCGGCCGCCGCGCGACGGACGCATGGCCTTCGTGCGCTCACCGGACAATATCTCGATCGAGCTGCTGCAAAAGGGTGATGCGCTGCCGCCGGCAGAACCGTGGGCGTCGATGGAAAATACCGGGGACTGGTAGCCGAACCCGCCCCGCTACTCTGTGACCGACTGGAAAGCGTAGACGGGATCAGAATCGATACGATCGAGCATGACGGGCAACGCGCGTTTAAACCATGCGGCCCACGGCTCAAGATCGTCTGATTCGTAGTAGCAAAGCGGTGGATTGACGAGAGACTCCAGCGGCATCTCGAGCTCGCCTTCCAGCGTTTCCAATCCTGTCTCAAACAGCTCCAGTCCGCGCGCCTGTTCCGGCGTGCAGTCGTAGGCCTCGGCGATTTTCGCGTAGATGCTATCCCGGTCGAATGCTCGGAGCTTGTCGAGCAGGCCCTGATTGATCGCCCGCAGTTCGTCAGTGAGCTGCTCATTGAGCGTCCCGAAGATGTGCAGCTCGTCCATCACACTTTCCACGTAGCTCGCAGGCGTGGTTGGCACCTCGCGTGGCAGATACGCGTAGGCTGAAAAATCGCCGCCCGATTCAATGGTCCACGGATACTTGTTGTTGACGCGGACCTCGAACAACAGTTCGAGGTCGCCGACCGGTCGTGACCATTTCGAGCCGCGCGTTCCGAGGCTGGACAATCCCAGCGATGACCAGTCTTCGGCGACGAGGCTGTTCCAGTGCGAATAGAACTCCTTTGCTTTCATAGCCTGCCTCCGTCCGCGGCGCGAGGCGCCAACGGCTTCTTACTCAATCGCCGTCGATTCCTCTACCTCGAGGAAAGACGTCCGAATTGCCTCCAGGCGGCCGTCGTCGACCAGTCGCACGAACTGCTGTCGAAGCGTCTCGACGACTGCTTCGTCTGTCGACGGGCTCATCGCAAAAAACAGTTCCTGCTCAAGATCCGTCAGGGCGTATTCGAGCCGGATGTTCGCGCAGCCGGCGGCGAGTTCTCTGCACTGGAAATCGATGAGCGCGATGTTGCCGGGATACAGGTCGACGCGGCCGCGCGTCAGCATTTCGAGTCCACGCAGGTGGTCCGAGGTGCGCACGAGATTGCTGAAACCCTTGTCCTTCAGATAGTCGCTGGCGATGTCGTCGACCACGGTCGCCACGACTTTCGATTGCAGCTCTTCGAGCGTCGCGGGCGGTGGCGTGTCCGAATCGAGTCCGTAGAGCGCGTGATTGACCTCGGCAACCGCGCCAATCCAGTGGACGCGATCTTCGCGTTCGGGCGTCCGGATCAAGGTCAGAATCAGCTGGTTCTCCCGCTCCCTGACGCGCTTCATAACTCGCGGCCACGGCAGAAGCTGTATGTCGTGCTGCAGCCCGGCCGTCGCGATCAGCTCTTTGGCAAACTCGATCAAGATTCCTTCCGGCTCGCCGCTAGTATCTGTTGTATAGCTGTACGGCCAGAATTCCTCTGCGAGAACCGTGACGACGGGCGGCTCATCGTCGGCATGAACGGCCGGCCCGGCGAGAAGAAGCCAGGAGAAGAGAATCAGGTGTCGCTTGTAGTACATTTGGCGCCCGTGCCTCGAGTCACTTCGCAACGAGACTAGCCAGAGAGTCGATAGTGGGCAAGTTCCTGCGTCAGCGATCGCTGACCGTCAAACAGATTGTTCTCACATTCTTCGTCGTTCTTGTCGTCGGCGGCGGGGCCACGATCGCCCAGTCGTGGTACTCGCTCGGCGTCGAACAGGCCGCGGCGAAATCGAGGATCCAGCAATTGGTCGACTCGGCGCGCGAGAACGCTGCGGCTGCGGCATTCCGGCTGGATGAAGACCTGGCGGACTACGTGACGACCGGGCTTGCCGTCGCTCCGGAAGTTGCCCGCGCGAGCATTCGCGACGAGAGCGGCAATCTCCTGGCGAGCATGGAGGACGCGGAAACTGCGAACGCGCCCGACTGGTTGCGGAATCTCGCGTTCCGGGATCTCGCGACGATCGATATACCGCTTGCCGCACCTGAGCGGCCCCAGATGCTCGTCGGTACGCTGACCGTGGAGCCCGACAGCAACGCGCTCACGAACGACTTCCTGACGTTGCTGCGCTCCCTTGTGTTCCTGGATGCTGCAAAGGCTGTGCTGCTCGCTCTCGTTTTCAGCCTGCTGTTTTTCAACGCCCTGACCCGTCCGTTGCTTGCGCTCGTTGCCTCGGTCCGTCGGGTCAGACCCGGGTTCAATGCACAGCTCGACAATGTTGAGAGGCTGCGCGCTCACGAAGACGAGCTCGGCAAGCTGGTTCGGTCTTTCGACGATCAGCTCCTGATGTTCAGGCAGCTTCTGGAAGAACGCGGCGCGCTGGTCAAGGACCTGAAGTTGCGAAACGCGGCGCTGAACGCGATGGACAGCGGCCTCTTGCTCGTCGACCTCAACCAGCCGCAGCTGCCGATCGTTGATGAGAATGCGGCAATCGCGGAGATGTTGGACCAGCCCGCGTCCTCGTTCTCCGGTCGGCCGGTTGCCGATGTGTTCGACAACTCCGGCCTGTCACACGCCGGGCCGGGCTCGTCCAGACGGTTCATCGTGTCCGCGATGCAGGGTCGCGCCAAGTCTTCGATCTTCGAGTTTCACGGGTCGGGTAAGCAGCCGCGACTCTTCAGTGTGTCGACCGTGCCGGTGAAGACCGGCGACGGCGAGCCGACGCATCGGGCCATCATCGTCAGCGATATCACGAAGGCACGCGAGACCGAGGAACAGCTGCGCCATGCGCAGAAAATGGATGCACTCGGCAAGGTTGCCGGCGGGATCGCGCACGACTTCAACAACACGCTGGCGGTGATGAAGGGCAATATTGAACTCGCCAGCCGGGACTTCGCCGGGAAGTCGGAGGTCATGAGTTATCTCCAGCCGATCGAGCGCAGCGTGGACCGCGCGACGGAACTGACCCGCCGGCTGTTGCGCTTCTCGCGCAAAGCCCCGTTGCAGGCAAGCCACGAAGACCTGCATGTACTGATCAGGCAGATGAGCGACATGCTGGCGAGCTCCCTGACGCCGCAGATTGCAATCAAGCTGGAACTTGAGGCCGACGAAGCGACGGTCAGCATCGACCGCGGAGATTTCGAGGACGCGCTGCTCAATCTTGCCGTAAATGCGCGCGATGCGATGCCGGACGGCGGAACGCTGACGCTCAGCACCTGGACGGAGACCGTATCCGAGGGCTCAAAGATCCTGCGCGAGGGCATCGAGCCCGGCCGCTTCGCCTGCCTGCGGATCAGCGACACTGGCACGGGCATCGACCCGTCCGCGCAGAAGCGCCTATTCGAACCGTTTTTTACGACGAAGGACGAGTCGCGCGGGACCGGGCTCGGCCTGTCGCAGGTCTACGGCTTTGTCGAGCGCTCCGGCGGCAACATCCAGGTCACTTCAACGCCCGGGAGTGGCAGCGAATTTACGATTTACCTGCCACTCGCCGGCGAGTCAGACGCGGACACCGCGGCGACAGGACCGCAACCGGTGCTGCGCGGCGGCGACGAGACAGTCCTGCTCGTCGACGATGAGCCGGATCTGCTCGACGCTGCTCGCGAGATGCTGGAGCGGCTTGGCTACCGGGTTCTCGCAACGACCTACGCGTCGGAAGCGGTGCGCCTGTTCGAGGAGAGCGCGGACGAAATCGATCTGTTGATGTCGGACGTTGTGATGCCGGGCGGCATGGACGGCTACGAACTGGCAGAGCGGCTGCGCGAGCACCGGCCCGATATCAAGGTCCTGATGACAACCGGCTACGACTCCAAGCGGTCCCGGCGAACGTCCGACCCCGTTCTTGCCAAGCCCTACTCGGCCGAGGAGATGGCGGAGACGGTCAGGCAGGTCCTCGACTAATTCCTGCGCGCGATATTACCGCTCATCGGTATCAGGGCATCAGCGGCGGCAGCGCCTCGGAGTGCTCTGCCGTCTTTTCCTCATCTTTCAGCCTGATTGAACGCAGCGCCCTGTCCAGCGACTTGCCGTCCCAGCTCTCACCCGCCGGGCCGTAGGTGCTGGCGGCGAGGGCTTCGAGGGCAGTCGATAGCGGCGGCTCGACGCGCGTCGCGAGCTCGCCAATGCTGCGCGGCGGCCGTTGCGGCCACTGGATCCTCGCCCACTCGAGTAGCGCACGTTTGACCCGAGGCGCATCTGCCAGGGTTGCGGCCTTGCGCGCTTCTTTCAGAGCATGCGCCTGCTGCCTGTGCAACGGCAATTCGGCGGGCGGTTTTTCGTCAGGCTTCGGTCGCGACGTCAGGTACCAGGCAGCCAGAGTCAGCAACCAGACGACGCCGATGATTTCGGCAACACGCCGCCAGAAGTCCGAATGCACGGTCACCACCGTCGGTTCGGCACTTTCTGCAACGGTTTGCTCCGGCGTCTGCATGAAAGCATCGTCTGCCGCAACGATGCCGAGCGTCGCGGACGGCAGCGTCGCGACCTTCCACGTGTCATCAGTCAGGTCGAACCACGGAAGCTCGAGCTGCGGCAGCTCAACCGATCCTGCGCGCACACCGATAATCGCGTAGTTGTCGCGCCGAATTCCGCGAATGCCGTCCTCTTCAGTCAACCGCGAGAGCTCCGGCATATCGGAATAGATGTTGACGCCGGCCACGTCGGGCGGCTCGATGACGGGAACCTGCGTTTCGAGCTGACCGAGCGCCGACACGGTCACGACGCGCGTAATCGGTTCGCCCGCCTTCACCTCGTCGCGGTCATCGGACCAGTCCTGCGACAGACTGACATTGCGCGCAGGAAACCACGCGGCGTTCGGGTAGTCGGCCGGCGGCTCGGGAATCGGCTTGACGGTCAGCGTTTGTGATTCGGAGGTGAAGGTCTTGCGACCAGTGATGCGGCCGTTTCTGAAAACGCGCGCCTCGAACTGTGCCGGCGAAATCTGTATTTCCCCGCTTTCCTGCGGGAACAGTGCAAACACGCGCTCGTTAACGGCATAGACCTTATCGCCGAGGCGCGCATCGTAGTCGCGCGGATCGCCGGCGGGTTCGATCAGGACCTCCGCGCCGTTGAAGGTCGGCTCGCGCAGCGCGGGCTGGCGCGTCGACACCGCACGATACACCTTGATGCGGTAGAGCACCTGCGCCTGGACGTAGGTCTCGGTCGTGTCGACCTCCGTCGTGATGAACACATCGGCCTCGCCGGGAGGCTGATACGTCGGCTCGATCACTTCGAGCGTCAGCGCCTGGGTCTTCTCGGTGCCGACCTGGATCGGCGGAATCGTCAGCGTGCCCGCGCGCTTGGCCGTCATCGAGTAACTGAAACTGCGGCTGCGGCTGATCTGCCCGTTCACGATTGTCGTATTCGACATTTCGCGTCGCGGCCCCACGAAGAAGTCTCCCGCGAGCGGCTCCATGTCCGGTTCCGCGCCGACGCCTGCGTCTACGTCGATCGTCAGCGTGAACGACTCGTTCAGTTCAACGCGCTGACGGTCCACGCTCGCCGTCACTTCAGCCAGCGCTGTGCCGCTCAGGAGTAGCGCCATCAATACAACGACACGATTGATTTGGAAATCTCCGATCACCACGGTTGAACCTCATCATCTGGCCAAAGATTGTTTCCATCCTGATCCACGCCCATGCGCTGATACTGGTAGCGGAACTTGCGTCGCAACAGACCGCCGGGATCGTTCGGGATGCGCCGCAGCCATTGCTCCATGGCCTGCTCCTGCTCCTGCTGCTCGCGAAGCTCCTGGAGCTGCGCCTCGGTCATCGACTGCTGGCGCTGTTCCTGCGCTGCGCGTTCCAGCTCTTCCTGCATCGCTTCGAGATCCGATTGCTCGTCCTCGCCCTCGCGGCCCTCACCTTCGCTGGACGAGCTGTCGGATTCGCCGGGCTCCTGATCGGACTGCTGTGCGTTGTCGCTGTCCGACTGTTCGCCCTCACCTTCGCCCTGCTCGGACTGCTGCTGTTCCTGCTGCTCCTGTTGCTCCTGCTGTTCGAGGAGTTCTTCGACGAGATCCCGGTTGTAGCGCGCGTCCTCGTCGTCGGGGTTGATCTCAAGAGAAGCGTTGTAAGCGTCGATCGCCGCATCGAAGTTGCCCTCTTTCGTCAGCGCGTTCCCGAGGTTGTACAGGCTGTCTGCGTCACCGGAACTGCTGAAGTGTTTTGCGCTCATGCCGTAAGCACCGCGCCGGTAATCCGCGACGGCCTTCCACGACGGATCCTCGAACAGCTCCGCTGCTTTCTCGGCGTCGCCGTTCTCAAGCGCCTGCCTCGCCTGCTGGTCCTTGTTCAAAAAGAGACCGTCGAGAACCGACGCTTGCGCAGGCAGCGGCGCGATGAACACGCACAGCATCAGGACCCAGCCGCGACGGAACGCGAGTGCAGCGAGCGGCAGCAACAGGAGCACGAGCCACGGCCCCTCCTCGCGCCACTGGTCGGTCGCGAGATTGCCCTCCGAGGCAGACTGTTCGGCAAGAACTTCGCCGGACAGAAGGTAGTCGAGGTCGCGGTTATCTGCCGTGAGTCGCGCATAGCGACCACCGCCCGCCTCAGCGAGTTCCTGCAAGCCGTCCTCGTCGAGCTTCGGCACGGCAATGTTGCCGGAACGGTCCGTGACAAAACCGCCGTTCGCTTTCGGAATGGGCGCACCCTCCGGTGTGCCGACGCCGAGTACGGAGAGCGTGAAGCCGGCTTGCCGGAGCTCCCGCGCGAACGCATTCGCAGCGGGCGACGCACCACCGTCGGCGATGAGGAGCACTTCACCGAAGCCGACGTTGGCCTGCTCCAGGAGCTGCATGCCCTTCTCGATCGCGGCAACGGGGTAACTCCCGCGGCTCGGCATGATGTCCGTGCCGAGGCTGTTGACGAGCGATGCGATCGTGTCGGTGTCGTTCGTCAGCGGCGTCACCGTAAACGCGTTCGACGAGAAGACGACGAGCGCTGTCTGGCCGGTCTTGCGGCGCTCGAGCAGGTCCAGAATTTTCAGTCGGGCGCGCAGGAGGCGACTCGGCGCGACATCCTGTGCGTCCATCGATCGCGACATGTCCAGTGCAACCACTAGCGCCTGGTCGGATCGAAACACCGGCTGCTCGAGGCGCTCGACGGCCGGGCCGGCCAGCGCGAGACAAACGACAATACCGGTCAATCCGAACAACCACCACGGCGCATGTGAGGTTCGCTGTGCGCTGTCGGACAGGACGTGCGGCGCGAGCGCGGGATCGATAACTGCGCTCCACCCGCCTGCCGACAGGCTGCGGCGCGCGAGCAAAACGGCGGCCACGATAACGACGGGAATCCCGAACAACCACTCCGGACGAATGAACTGCAGGTCAGACAGCATTGAATCGCGCCTCCTGCTTGAGTTTCGCCCGCCACCCGGTCAGCAGTGACAGCACTGCAAGCAGCATGACGATGCCGGCGGCGCCGGCGAGCGGAACGTAGTACAGCGACTTCACCGGACGGAAGCCGGACTCCGGTTCTTCGACCGGCTCTAGTTCATCAAGAAGCCGGTAGATGTCCTGCAGCGTCGCGGTGTCCGTCGCGCGGAAATAGCGGCCGCCGGTCTGTTGAGCAATCGCCGTCAGGGTTTCCTCGTCGAGATCCGCAGACGGGTTGATGCGCATGCGACGCTGCGTCAGCGAACTGAGCTCGAGCTCGTCGGCCCCGATGCCAATCGTGTAGATCCGGAGTCCGATCTGCGCCGCGAGCTCTGCCGCCTTCATGGGATCGACTTCGCCGGCCGTATTTGCGCCGTCGGTCAGCAGCACGAGTACCTGCTCGCCGGCCGGTTCCTCCGCCTCGTGGATTCGTTTCACGGCCAGCGTGATCGCATCGCCGATTGCCGTTTTTTCGCCGGCCAGTCCGATGAAGGCTTCGAGCAGCAGCACCTTGACCGTCTCGCGATCGAGGGTCAGCGGAACCTGCAGGTAGGCGCGCTCACCGAACAGGATGAGACCAATGCGGTCGCCTTCACGACGACTGATGAAGTCGCTCGCCACGGCTTTTGTTGCGGTCAGGCGATCGACGTTGCGATTGCCGAGCTTGAAGTCCTTCTGGTCCATGCTGCCGGACAGGTCGACGGCCAGCATCAGGTTGCGGCCCGAGACCGGCACGTCGAGTTCGTCACCGATGCGTTCGGGACGCGCAGCGGCCACGACCAGAAGAATCCATGCAAGGATCGCGAGGAGCGTCTTCACATTGAAGAGCCGCTCGTGCGCGGGCCGACCCTGCAACATCTGGAACTGCGCTAGCGAAGGAACACGCAAGCCTGCTTCGCGCGCGACGCTCGCCTCAGGGAGCAACGCGCGAGCAAGCAGCGGCAGCGGCAGCGCGAGAAACATCCATGGCCAGGCAAAGCTCAGCATCAGGCGGTTGCCTCCACCGGAGTCTTGAGGCGCAGCCGGACCGCATCGACGAGGCGCGTGACGTCTTCGTCGCGCACGGATTCCGGACGCTGGTACGGCAGTTCGAGAAGAAGCCGTCCGGGGCCCTCGGTAAACACCGGCTGCGGCAAGCCGCGATCGAGCCAACGCGCCCAGTC
>CAWUHY010000076.1:0-11654 GCA_963922215.1 uncultured Gammaproteobacteria bacterium
GCGAGCGCCCACGACGCATCCGACGCGATGAACTTCCTCGTCCATGCGAAACGGCTGATGCCTGCGCGCGGCAACCTGAAGCTGCTCGGCCCGGTGCATGCGCCGATGGCGAAACGGGCTGGCCGCTATCGCGCGCAGCTCCTGATGCACAGCACCGAGAGGCGGGAATTGCACGCATTCCTGTCGGCCTTACGGCCCGCGCTGGAGGCCGACCCGGCGGCGCGAAAAGTCCGCTGGTCGATTGATGTGGACCCGATCGAACTGCTGTAGACTTTCCGGTTTTTCGAAGGCTCCCCGACCATGAAAGGCATCATCGCAGCGTCGTTGCAGCGAGCGCTGGCAGCCCTGCCAGACCTTGCGAACGCCCTGCACGGCATTGATATCGCCGGCACCATCGAGCGCACCCGCGATCCCGCGCACGGTGATTTCGCGTCCAACGTCGCGATGCGGCTCGCGAAACCGGCCCGCCGCAGCCCGCGCGATCTCGCCGGCGAGATCGTCGAGAACATCGCCGACGACCCCCTGCTGGCGGACGTTGCGATCGCGGGACCCGGCTTCATCAATTTCCGCCTGAGCCCGACCGCCTTCCACGAAGAACTGAAGACGATGCTGGCCCGTGGCGCGGACTACGGCTGCAAGCCGCCCGTGCAGTCACCGCGCGTGCTGCTCGAATTCGTATCCGCTAATCCGACCGGCCCGCTGCATGTCGGACACGGCCGCCACGCCGCCTACGGCGCGACCGTCGGCAACCTGCTGGAAACGCAGGGCATCTCGGTGCACCGCGAGTATTACGTTAACGACGCGGGGCGCCAGATGGATATTCTCGGCGTCAGTGTCTGCCTGCGCTGGCTGGAGCGGCAGGGTGCCGACTTCTCGTTCCCGGATGCAGGCTACAAAGGCGATTACATCGTCGACATCGCAAAGGCGCTGCCGGCGAAAGAACTGAAGCCGCTGGACGCGAAGGCACTGTTTGAAGACGTGCCTGCCGATGCGCCGGACGGCGACAAGGAAGCCCACATCGAGGCGCTGATTGCGAACGCAAAACGCGCGCTGGGCGAAGACGGGTTCGACCGTGTTCGTCAGTTTGCACTCGACGACATTCGTGACGACATCGAACAGGACCTCGAAGAATTCGGCGTCGTCTATGACCGCTGGTTCTCGGAACAGACGCTGACGAAGTCGGACCGCATCGACCAGGCGCTCGCAGTTTTAAAAGAACGCGGCATGCTTTACGAGCAAGATGGCGCCTTATGGTTCAAGGCAACGGATTTCGGCGACGAGAAGGATCGGGTCGTCGTGCGCGAGAACGGCGTGAAGACCTACTTCGCCTCAGACATTGCCTACCATTTCGACAAGCGCGAACGCGGCTTCGATCACCTGATCGACATTCTGGGCGCAGACCACCACGGTTACATCACGCGTGTGAAAGCGGGCCTGAGCGCGATGGGTTACTCGGGCGACGACCTCGAAGTCCAGCTCGTGCAGTTTGTTGCGCTGTACCGCAACGGCAAAAAGGCGCAGATGTCGACCCGGTCCGGCGACTTCGAAACCCTGCGCGACCTGCGCGCCGAAGTTGGCAACGACGCGGCACGCTTTTTCTACGTCTCACGCTCGAACGATCAGCACCTCGATTTCGATCTCGACATTGCAAAGTCCGAATCGAACGACAACCCGGTCTATTACATCCAGTACGCGCACGCGCGCATCGCACGCGTCTTCGGCAAGCTCGGCGACTCAGGGTTTGCGTTCGACGCGAAGACAGCGGCCGATGATCTCGTCGCGCTCGAAGAACCGCAGGAACGCGCGCTGATGACGTCACTGAGCCGCTATCCTGAAGTGTTGGAAGTTGCGGCGCACAACCGTGCACCACAGACGCTGGTGCATTACCTTCGCGATCTCGCCAACGATTTCCACAGCTTGTACAACGCGCACCAGTTCATTCTCGACGACGACGCTGTGCGCAATGCGCGCCTGTACCTGTGCGCCGCGACCCGCGTCGTAATTGCGAACGGGCTCGGCGTCCTCGGCGTCTCCGCACCGGACAGAATGTAATGGCCAAACGCAAGCGCAAACGTAAGACAGCGAAGAACACCGGATATCCCGGCTGGGTCTGGATGCTGTTCGGTCTCGCGATCGGCCTTGCCGTCGCAGCCGGCGTTTACATGCAAGGCCCGCGGCCGGACGTCGTCGTCGCGACCGCGCCGCCGCCCGCGCTAGACAAGAACGAAACACCGACGCCCGTCCGTGAAGAGACGCCCGCGGACGATGAAGAGGAAGAAACCCGCTTCGTGTTCTACGAGCTTTTAAAGCAGATGGAAATCGAGGTGGACAGCGGTGAAGCGGAGGTGACGCGTGACGTTGCCCCGCAGGCGGTCGTCGAGGAAGGCACCTACATCCTGCAGGCGGGATCGTTCTCGCGCCGCGAGGACGCCGAACGTCGCCGCGCGGAACTCGGCCTGAGCGGCATCGAGTCGCGAGTCGTCGCCGCGGACGTCAACAACCGTCGGTTTTACCGGGTGTACATCGGTCCGATCTCGGATCTCGACCGCCTGAACCTGGTCCGCAGCCAGCTCCGCGCCGCCCGCATCGACGTGCTGCGCATCACCGTGGACCAATGATCCGACTCATCGTCGCATCGCTACTGATCGTCACCGCAGCCGCCTGCCAGCCCACTGTCGTTCGTCCGGCGGCCGCTGAACCTGCTCCCCCAATCGAAGTCGCACCCGAACCCGCCGAGGCACCGGCCCCGCCTCCGACGCCGAGAGTCGAAAAACCGGTCCGGCTGTCGATCGCAGCCGTCGGTGACATGATGATCGGCACCGAGTTTCCGAAAAACCGACTGCCCGACGACGACGCACTAAATACGTTTGCCGACGTCGAAGGGCCGCTGCGATCTGCGGACATTGCAGTTGGAAACCTCGAGGGCGTGCTCGCCGATTCCGGGGAGCCCGCGAAAGCCTGCAGCAATCCGGATGCGTGCTGGCTGTTCCGGTCGCCCACGCGCTACGCGTGGCTGTACCGCATGGCGGGTTTCGACGCACTCAGCCTCGCGAACAACCACGCCCGCGATTTCGGCGAGGAAGGTCGCAGCGAGACGATGCGGGCACTGCAACGCGCCGGAATCTATCACTCGGGTCGTGAAGGCGACTTCGCGAGATTTGAAGTTGACGGACGCCGTGTTGCCTTCATGGCTTACGCCGTCACGCGCGACTCAAACCTGCTACACGACTATGCGCTCGCAAAAGCACAGGTCGAGGACTACGCGACGCGTCACGATATCGTGATCGTGTCTTTTCACGGCGGCGCAGAAGGCGCATCGGCGACCCGCCTGCCGTTCGCGGAAGAAACCTACTACGGCGAGCCACGCGGCGACGTCGTGAAGTTTGCCCGCATGATGGTCGACGCCGGTGCTGACCTCGTGCTCGGCCACGGACCGCATGTCGTCCGCGGCATGGAACTCTACAAGGACCGGCTGATCGCCTACAGCCTCGGCAACTTCGCCACGCACTACGGCATCAGCGTCACTGGACCCAAAGGCATCGCACCCATCCTGATCGCCAACGTCGACGGCGACGGACGCTTTCTGGACGGCGAACTGATTTCAACGCGTCAGGTCAGACCGCACGGCCCGCGGCTCGATCCGGATCAGGCCGCGCTCGTCTCGATTCGGAACCTGTCTCTCGCGGACTTTGGCAATCCGGGCCTCGAATTTCTGAACGACGGCCGAGTCCTGCCGGTCGACCGACCGCAGCTCGAGCGCAGCGCTAGCGGTTTGTAGAATTGCTGCGGTTTTGGAATTGGTTGCTTTTGGGCCTGAACAATCGAGTCCGGAGTCGCCGCTTACCCGCACGGCAGCTTTTGCGGAGAACTGTCGTTCGTTGGTCTTTATGCTGACTGTCGTCTTTCGGCCGGAACCGCCTCTTCAGATGGCCTTACCTACCGGCAAAATGCCTTGATAAGATTCTCTCGATACTCGTTGTCCTTCTCATGGAATTGGACGACTTTGCCACGTAGATCTACGTTCAAGTAAAACTCGGCGTATTCGCTTTCATCGCCTTCGGGCTCTACGAACATCTTCATCTTGATTGGTTCTTCGGTGATTCGGACTGGATCTGTGCCGAGCGAGACGACCATCGTATTTACAAGATCGGGCATCTCGCGGCTACTCCCCGAGAGTTGGTACTTATCCTGCAATAGCCCACAGAAATCATCGCTCTCCGCACCACTGCGAATGATCGCGCCATTGCCCCAGAACACAGTAAATGCGCCATCATCGACATCCTGCGCCTTCCATTCCCCGCCCAGTCGAATGTCAAAACCAATTGTTCTTTCGTTTAGAAGGCCACGCGCGCTAATCAGCCAACCGCCGTCATCCACTTGCGCAGCACTCGTAAGTGGGAAGTCGAAATCGACGAATCCTTCATCATTGCCTACCGTCATCTCTTTCGATTCATCGTCCGCAGACGGATCGGAGCCAAACCAACTAAACAGTCCCACGATTAAGAAAAACCTCGCGAATTGCATTCGGGCATCTGTCGTTCTCGATTTCCGCATGTTCGATCAAGAACGTCGAACCTCTGCTTAAGGTCAGTAGCAGAATCTATAGCTTGATTTAGCCTAGCATCTCTTCACGACCATTTCGGCCATCTTTTCAAGACTACGTCGGCGCGCCTATACCCACAAAGCCGACCATTCTGACGATCAATTTCCCGTCTGATTCGACGAAGTATTGGCCCAGCTGCGTTTGCTCTTTGCCATCAGGCCCCTTCCCACTGAAAGCCACTGTAGCGCGCGTCATGCCGGCAATCGTATCGCTAACCACGACCTTCGCGGACCAACCGGGTGCATTCGCGGAAAACATTCCAACATACTCACTGAGCGAACTGATGCCCACGATGGGTTTTGGCGTCCGCGGATCAACGTACACAATGCTCGAGTCGACAGCGTTGGTGATTTTTTCGAGTCTCTCTTCTGGAGATTCGACTTGCCATGCGCTAAAGAAAATGTCGATTGGGTCAGTCATAGTCAGCTCCAGGCATTAAGCAAGGGTCGTTCGATCAAGAAAGCCGTTTCACGAGTCAGTCGGCTCAATTTCTCAACGGCGGCTTTCGGTCGGAGGCCGCCAGTCTAGCGCAAAAAGAGCAGACGGCTGGTTCAGGCTGGAGGTTCAACCGAGCGATACAACGCATGCATCAAGGCACTCCGCCGGAGTTGCGAGCCTGCGAGGCCTCAACAGCCGTGGATGCGGCAATAACCACCGGGCTGCGGCGGTGTCGGTTCGTAGGGCTCTGCGCGGCGAGGACCGCACTTGGCAAGCTTCTTCTTGAGGCGCTGCAGGTTGTGCCGGTGGCCGTTCGGGTCGGACCCGGCACGGATACGCATCTGGATATCGTCGATCTCTCGGCGAATCGGTTCCGCGCACTGGTCGCCCCGGTCAAGTTCAGCAGATCGCTTCCTGTTTCTCTCGGCCTGCTCCCGCATCCGCTCGGCCGTCGCCTGCCGACGCGCTTCAGATCGCTCGCGGTGCACCGCGAACGTATCCACACTGTAGTACGCGTGCTGCGCCGAAAATGATTCCCCACAGCCGCCTCCTTTGTCCGTGTACGCGGCTGGCAGCGCGTCGCAATTAAGGCCGCCGAAGTTGCCCGCGCCGCACTGGCCACTCGCGAGCTCGGCGATACGATCCTCCGTCACGTGTTTGGCATTCTGGTACTTGAACACGTAGTCGACAATTCGTGCCGCACCGTCATCGAACGCACCGCGCCCACCGAACTCTTTGAACACCCGGTCTTTATCCGCGCCTGCGCGCATCAGGCGACTTGATACACGAGCAAAGTCGGCAGCGTACGAGCAGTCGGCGTTCTCCGATGACGAAGAAAGTGCTGAGCTCCGCGATCCTCTGTTGACTGCTATCTTTTCTGCAGTGTCCGAACAGGGGCTCTGCGAGAAGGTCGTCGAGCCATCCGCGCCGACACAGCGATAAATGTCCGCGTGAGCGGTTATCGCCATTGCGAGGCTTGCAAGTAACAGCACGCGGTTCATGGTGTCGACCGACGACTTCGGACGCTAAATGCTAACTCGCCGGCACCAAGCCTTTGACCGACCAGTTCTCAAGTTTGGCTTTCAGCGTCGTTTCCGCTGAAAACCGGCAGCGCTTTAAGGAGCGCGTCGTAACGCGCGACCGGCGCCATTGCAATGAAGTCCGCTGATCACTGAACTTAATGGAGTTTCGAGGAAAGTTACCGCGGAAACGTGGAACGTCTGCTCTCGCGGCTAGCGGCCGTTGGTTCAGGTTCTTGATGACTGACTCAGAACGGCCACAACCAGCCGGTCAGGCAAGCCAAATGACGCGGGAAATGATGGACAGTATCGGGCTGAATGCTGCAACGAGTCCTAAGAACAAAGGCCACTGATTAGAATCGTCAACTTGTGCCGCAGCCATCTTTGTGGGCTTCCACCAGAATGCAAAGACCCCTGCATCATCGGCCTGAAACGCTGCCCTATGGCCAAAAACAACCAAGATCAATATTCCGAAACCGATCATGTAGATGCCAACTGATTCGAAAGGCGGCGGCATCCAAGCACTTCCCAATCCTACAAGGGCAGCGACAACGGTTAGGCCACCGTATATCGATTCACGCATATCGCGTCCAAATTCCGAGTGTCGCCTTTGGGTCATAAGAGGAAATCAATCATACCTCGAACCCCCTGATTCCAACTTCCGCTATCGGGGGCGATACGGAAGTCGCCACTGGCACGTCTTGATCCACGTGGCGCCGCTGATGCTATCGGATTGGCGATTTCTCGTTCCGGGCACGCCTGCTGCACGCGTGCTTTCGTGAGTTAGTAGTCGATGCTGCCTACTCGTCACCAGTAATCGACTTGAAGTCGACTCCTAACGAGCGAAGCTTGCGGTAGAGATGCGTGCGTTCCATACCGACGCGCTTCGCAAGTTTGCCCACCTTCCCGTCGCAGAGCACGAGCTGTTGTTGCAGGTAGGCTCGCTCGAACTGTTCGCGTGCTTCGCGCAGCGGCAGCGCAAGCAGATCCTGCTTGACGAGCGGCTCCTCGGTCTGGCGCTGACTTTCGATCTCGGCTTCCACTTCCTGCAGGCTGATGTCTTCGTCGGAACCCGACAGCAGGAGTCGTCGCACCAGATTTTTGAGTTCGCGGACGTTGTCCGGCCACGGATAGTTGCGCAGCCTGTTCTGGGCCGCGACGCTGAAGCGGCGGAAGGTGAGTCCCTCGGAGTCGATCAGCTTGTCGACGTAGTAGGCCAATAGCTCGGGAACATCTTCAGAGTAGTCGCGCAGCGGCGGGACCTTCAGCGTCAGCACACCAATCTGCGCGATAAGGTCGCGACGGAGCTCGCCGCTTTCTACCTGCGCATCGACGTCCGCGCCGAGCGTGGCCATGATTCGTGCCCGAAGCTGCACCGGCTCGCTTCCGCCGACGCGGCTGAACTGCCCGTCCTCGAGAACGCCCAGCAGTATGCGCTGCGCGTCGGCGCTGAGGTCTGCGAGCTCATCAATCAGCAGCGTGCCGCGTCCCGCTTCTTCGAGGGCACCTGGCGTGCGTTTGCCGCCAACGTCGGAGCCCAAAAGTTGTTCTTCGACTTTGCTGCCGCTCACGGACGCGCCGGTGAGCGGCACGAACGGCTCCTGGCTTCGCGAGCTCAGTCCGTGCATGTAGCGCGCGAAGGCGCCGCGCCCGGTTCCGGGTTCGCCGCTGATCAAGACACTCGAGTCGTGGCGCGCGTACTGCTGCGCTTTCTCTCTCAAGGCCTGCATCGCTTCGCTGCGGCCAACCGGTGTCAGCAGTGACGGCAGCATGGAGCGCGACTTGCCGGCCTGCGACGCAACTGACTCCAAAGCGGCCTCGACGGTGCGCAACAGCTTCGCGATCGACAGCGGTTTCTCAACGAAATCGAACGCGCCAAGCCGGGTAGCCTCGACTGCCGTGTCGACCGTGCCGTGCCCGGACATTACGACGACCGGACAATTGAGGTCGCCGGCCTCGGACCACTCGCGAAGCAGCGTGATGCCGTCGGTATCCGGCATCCAGATATCGAGCAGGACCAGACTGAAGCGACGCTTCGCACGGGCGGCCCGGGCCTCTGCTGCATTCGCAGCGACCGTCACGCCGTAGCTTTCATCGCCGAGGATGTCCGAGATCAGTTCCCGGATGTCCTCTTCATCGTCAACAACGAGCACGTGAGCATTACTCATGCCCTTTCCCTCCTGGTTTCAGTGCGTCTCGGAGAACGCGCAATCAGCTGTTCCCGAGCCGAGTCTGTCAGCGGGAGCCGGATGCTGATCACGGCGCCCCCTGTCGCGCGATTGTCCGCGCGGATGCTTCCCATGTGTTCTTCGACGAGCTTCTTCACGATCGCGAGGCCTAAGCCTGTGCCCTTCGGCTTCGTCGTGACGTAGGGGTCGAAGACCTGGTTCGTCGATCCGGTATCGAATCCCGGACCGTTGTCTTCCACGCGGATCTGGCAGTACCGCACGCCGTCGAATTCCGCTTCGCTGGTGGTGATTTCGACACAGCCGTCGGGCGAATTGTCGAGTGCTTCGATCGAATTGCGAATCAGGTTGTGCAGGATCTGGCGCACGCGGCCGGTGTCGGCCTCGAGCATCGGCAGCGACGGGTCCTCGTGTACGACAACCTGAACCGTGCTGTCTTGCACGCGATACAGATCGACGACTTCGTGAACAAGACGATTCAGATCGAAACGCTCGAAGTCCATGTCCGGCGCACGCGCGTAGTCGCGGAACGCGTTAACCATTTCCTTCATCGCCTCGACCTGCTGCACGATTGTGTGCGTCGCGCGATCGAGGATCTGGCCTTCCTCGTCGTCCATCGATCCCAAATACTTGCGACGCAGACGCTCGGCCGAAAGCTGGATCGGCGTCAGCGGATTCTTGATTTCGTGCGCGAGGCGACGCGCGACTTCGCCCCATGCCGCGTCGCGCTGCGCCTGCAGCAGCGCGGTAATGTCGTCGAAGACGATGACGTAGCCTGCGGGCTGGTCTTCTTCGCCGGGCAGCATCGTGCAGGCACAGGTCAGTACGCGTCGACCGACTTCGCCGCGGAGCACGATCTGCTCACGCCAGTCGGTCTCGCCTGCGTCGAGATGCATCATCGCGACGTCGACGAACTGTTCGAGCAGCGGTCCGGCGTTGCTGATCTCGCGCAGGTGCTTGCCAGTCTTCGACGCAAGATCGACGTTCAGGATTGCGCTCGACGCCTGGTTCGCATTGCGCACCCGAAACTCGGTGTCGAGTGCAACGACACCGGTCGACAGCCGCGCGAGGATGACGGCGAGGTTTGTTCGTTCCGCCTCGACCAGCGCCTGGTTCAGGGAGGCCCGCTCACTCGCTTCGGCGAGGCGCTTCGTCATGTCGTTGAACGAGGAAATCAGGAAACCGATTTCGTCTTTCGACGGCTGCGGCAGCTTGAGGTCGAAGTCGCCTTCCGCGACGGCGCGCGTTCCGTAAACGAGCTGCTGGATCGGTGCGACGAGCCGCCGCGACAGGACGAAGGCACCGTACACCGCTGACAGCAAACTCAGCAGAAGCACGACGGACAGGCTGAGCGTAAACGTGCTCTTCAGCGGCTCGCGCAGAAACACGAGATTGCGATACTCCTGGTAGGAGTTTTCAACGCTGTTCGCCATGCGGCCCAGCCGGCTCGTCACTGGAAAATGCGCCTGCAGTACGCCAACCGGCTCTGACTGCCGTGTCGAGTAGAACGCGACCGCGGTACGAACTTCGTAGCTGCCGTTTTCCAGCGGATCGAGACTGACGAACGGCCGGTCCTGCTGGAGCTGGAGAATCACTTCGTTCGGAAGCTGCTTCGGCAGCGCGGCCGAGGAGCTGTCGGAGCTCGTTGCGAGAATCTGGTTGTTCGGACCGAACAGCGTGACTTCGCTCGCGCCGCTCTCGCGACGCAGCATCGACAGCTCGAAGATGAACTGGCGTTCGCTGACCGACCGCAGCTGTCGCGAAATACGTAGTGTCGAGTTCAGGTGCTCACGCATCTGCAGTTCAAGCGCGGCGCGACTCAGCTTGACGGCATTGTCGAGGCCCTCTTCGACCTCGACGTTAAACCAGGTGTCGATGCCACGATTGATGAATTGCACCGAGAAATAGAAAACGATCAGCAGCGGCAGGACGGCGAGTCCGACAAACATGCCGACCATGCGCGCCTTGAGCTTTGCGCCGGGAATGTCGTCGCGCAGCTCCCGAACGAGTCGCAGGACGTTGCCGGCGAACAGGAGCAGCAACACAAACACGCCGGCGATGTTGATGACGAGAATCGAATTATGGAGCCGATCGAAGTCGTCGGAGTTTTGCGCGGTAACGCTTAGAAGAAACAGAGCAACAAGCGCAAGCAGAACGCCGGTCGCGGCGAAGAGGTAGGTTAAGGCGCGCTTTATCGCTCGAGCTGCCACTGGAACCAATCGCTCTTTAGCTGCCATTCGTTGCGCCAGAAGAACACGAACCTGAGCGGCGCAGGATATTGCTGCGTGTTCAGGAGAGCACGGATACGAATCCGGTAGTCACGGTCGTCGCGTAACAGGTTGTTATCGACGATCGGGAGCTCCTGGATCCGGCCGAGCGTGTTCAGGGCGGAATAAAGCGTTGCGAAGGATTCCTGGTTTCCGCTGTTGAGATTGCGGACGATGTAGCGCTGGCTCAAAGGCCGGTATTCAAGCTCGAAACGAACGGCGAGTTCGACGTCGAGTGCGTCGAGATAAAATCGCCGCTGGCGGTACATTTCAAGCTGGAGTTCGATCGTCAGCGGGACCCCGGCGTCAAGCGCCTCTAAAGCCTCGCTGCTCAGGACGAGTTGCAGACGCGCATCAAGCGTTAACACGCCCTCGATCATTTCCGTCGTAGCCGAGCGCACCTCGAAGTAGCCGGCACGCTCGACGTCTGGCTCCTGCGCAGCCGCGATTCCGAGCACCGCCAGCAAGGATGCGACGACGGCAGCACGGACGAGCCGCGAAACAGGGCTTCGGGTCATTGACATGTCGGGTTCAGGTTGCCTTCACAAGGCATGCGAAATAGAAGCCGTCCATTCCGGCCGTGCCGGGCAGGAGCTGGTAGCCGCAAGCCTTACGCCGCATTAGATCGCGGATGTTGTTATTTTGCAACACATCATTTTCCCGGGCGTCGGAGCGCTGTGACAGCCAGTTGCCGACGACGTTTTCGTTTTCGTCTGCGAAGACCGAGCAGGTGACGTACAACAGCCAACCACCCGGTTTCAGCACGCCCCACAGCGCCTCGAGCAGTTCTGTCTGCAGCTTTGACAGGGCAGCAAGGTCTGACTCGCGACGCAAAAGCTTGATGTCCGGATGACGGCGAATCACGCCGCTCGCCGAACAGGGCGCATCGAGCAGGACGGCGTCGAACGGTTCTCCGTCCCACCACGTCTCTGGTTTGGATGCGTCCCGTGTCAAAACGGTTGCATCGAGACCGAGCCGGTCGAGCGTCTCACCGATGCGCAGCGCGCGTTCTTCATTGAGTTCTATGGAGGTCAGAGCCGCGTCGGGTCCGCGAAGTTCCAGCCAGTGTGCGCTTTTGCCGCCGGGCGCCGCGCAGGCGTCGAGCAAACGCGTTCCCGGGGCGTCGGCAATCCAGCCGGCC
>CAWUHY010000077.1:0-11634 GCA_963922215.1 uncultured Gammaproteobacteria bacterium
GATCGTCGCTGACGAAAACGTCCCCCCGACCCTGAACACACCGGATCTCGTGGCGCGCTTGCGCGGGGCATGGGAGCAGGAAATTGGGCCCGACATCATGCTGGACGTGAAACCGAGCGGCATGGGCGGCGAGGATTTTCCGTATTTCACGCGCGACCCTGACATTCCCACGGTTTACTGGCAGGTCGGTGGAACGCCTCCGGAGGAGATCATCGCGGCGGCCAACGGTGGGCCGGCAATCCCGAGTCACCACTCCCCGCTGTTCAAAATCGCGCCGGAGTCGTCGGTCACGCTCGGCGTTGAGTCGACCGTTGTCGCGTTGCTTGAGCTGATGGGTCGTTAAAGGGCTTCAGAGCGGCGCAGCGGTCTCGACTTTCTGCGCGTCAGTCCTCGTCGTCGGACTCTTCGAAGGGTTCCAGCGCGTCGTCATCGGCCGCGTTTTTCATCAGAATTTCGACTTTCTGTTCGGCATCTTTCAAAAGAGCCTGCGCGTGTCGTGTCAGCTTCACACCGGCTTCGAACTTCTTCATCGCAACCTCGAGCGGCAGGTCGCCTGATTCCAGTTCTTCGACCAGCGTTTCGAGATCTTCCAGGGATTTTTCCAGCGTATCAGCCATCGTTGTTCTCAAGAATAACCGCTGCGGACGTTAGCCCGTTGTCGGGCGCGCCGTCAATGCGCTCAGCTCAAGCCGGCGGCGATTGACAGTTCTGCGATCCGCTCAGTACAGTCAAGTCACTGGATCGAGACTGGATGGAGAGTGACATGTCATTGAAAGGCAGCAAAACCGAAGAGAATCTGAAAGAAGCGTTCGCCGGAGAGTCACAGGCGAATCGCCGTTACCTGTATTTCGCTGCGAAGGCCGACGTCGAAGGTTACAACGACGTTGCCGCAGTGTTCCGTTCAACGGCGGAAGGCGAAACCGGCCACGCGCACGGCCACCTCGAATACCTGGAGGAAGTTGGCGATCCGGCGACCGGTATGCCGATCGGTTCGACCTCGGAAAACCTGCAGGCAGCAATCGCCGGCGAGACGCACGAGTACACCGATATGTATCCGGGCATGGCAAAGACCGCGCGAGACGAGGACTTTGACGAAATCGCGGACTGGTTCGAAACGCTGGCGAAAGCGGAACGTTCACACGCGAACCGGTTCCAGAAAGCGCTGGACACGCTGGACGACTAACCGGCAACCGGCCAGGGCTTTGCTCTGGCCGGAACATGGATGACAGCAGGATCTGACAAGCGCGAGGGAAGCCTCGACGCACCAACACGTCACGCGCTCGACTGGCGCTCCGACGACTTCTATGACGAGGACTCGCTCTTCGAGGAACTCGAGCGCGTCTATGACATTTGCCACGGATGCCGGCGTTGCTTCAATCTCTGTAACGCCTTCCCGACGCTGTTCGATGCGATCGACGAATCCGACAGCATGGAACTCGATACCGTCCCTAAAAAGGCGTACTGGGACGTTGTCGACCACTGTTATCTCTGCGACATGTGCTACATGTCAAAATGCCCCTACGTCCCGCCGCATGAATGGAATGTGGACTTTCCGCATCTGATGCTGCGCGCGAAGGCCGCGCGTTTTCGCAAGGAAGGGGCACCGGCGCGCGACCGCATCCTGAGCGCGACCGATACGGTGGGGCGGTTTGCCGGAATCCCGATCGTGTCGTCGGTCGTCAACGCTGTGAATAAGAGCACGGCAGGACGCGCCGCCCTCGAGAAAACTCTCGGCGTCCATCGCGACGCCCCGGTGCCGGAGTACCATTCCAGGACGGCGCGAAAACGTCTTTCACACCTCGACAGCCCCGAGCTGCCCGACGCGACGGCCACGCCGAAAACGCGTGGCCGGGTCATCCTCTACGCGACCTGTTATGGCAACCGGAATCGTCCCGCGATGGACGAGGACCTCGCCACCGTCTTCCAGCACAATGACATTCCCGTCGCGCTCGCCGAAAAAGAAGCCTGCTGCGGCATGCCGAAGCTCGAACTCGGCGATCTCGAGGCCGTCGAGAAGGCGAAGGAGATCAATATCCCGGTCCTCGCGGCACTCGTGGATGCCGGCTGGGACATCGTGACACCGATTCCGTCCTGTACGCTGATGTACAAGCAGGAACTGCCGCTGATGTTTCCGGACGACGAGAGCGTCATCAAGGTCCGGGATGCCATGTTCGATCCATTCGAATACCTGATGCTGCGCCACCGGGAAGGGCTCATGAAAACGGAGTTTGAAAACAGCCTCGGCGGCGTCGCCTACCAGGTACCCTGCCACCTTCGCGTGCAGAACATCGGTCTTAAAACCCGCGATATTCTGGAGCTCGTTCCGGACACGTCCGTCACGGTGATCGAGCGCTGCTCCGGTCACGACGGCACCTATGCCGTCAAGAAGGAATTCCACGATGCGTCCCGCAAGATCGCGCGCCCTGTCGTGAACAAGACCAAAAAAAGCGGCGCAAGCTTTTTTGCGAGCGACTGCCCGATGGCTGCGGAACAGATCGCGGCCGATCTCGACGACTTCGACGCCGGTCATCCAATGAGCCTGCTGCGTCACGCCTATGGATTATGAAATGACGACGAGCCTGAAACTCAAGCGTGAGGACCTCTACTCGCTGGAAAAATACGCGGAGGTCCGCGACGACTTTCGCCGCAGGGTGCTCGAACATAAAAAATCGCGGCGCCTCGCGCTCGGGACGAACGCGGCGCTGTATTTCGAGGACCGGCTGACGATGCAGTACCAGGTGCAGGAGATGCTGCGGATCGAGAAGATCTTCGAGGCAGACGGCATCCACGAGGAACTCGACGCTTACAACCCCTTGATTCCGGATGGGACGAACTGGAAAGCCACGTTCATGGTCGAGTTTCCGGACATGGACGAGCGACGCCAGATGCTGAAGCAACTCGTCGGGATCGAAAATCGCGTTTACGTTCAGGTTAAAGGCTTCGACCAGAATTTCGCCATTGCCGACGAAGACCTGGAGCGCGCAGACGATGAGAAAACATCGGCGGTCCACTTTATGCGCTTCGAGCTCACCGCCGACGAGATCCAGGCGCTGCACGATGGTGCAGAGCTTGCAGCCGGAATCGACCATGAGAATTATGTCGTAACGGTCGACCCGGTTCCGTCGTCGATTCGTGAGTCTCTTCTGAAGGACCTCGCGGCCTGACGCGACCGCCGGCGCTCGTTCCGCGGGCGTTCGGATGCCATTCCTGTTTTGTTCCTGTCGCGCTCCTGTGTTGGCAGGCGTGAGTCCACATGCTCGATCCCGTATCGACACGGGAGCAGGACATGAAATTCAGAACAATCGGTATACTCGCGGCTACCGCGGGACTCGCCGCGTGTGCCAGTTTGCCGCAGGACAAACTCGACGAACGGAACTACCGGAACTTTGACTACCGCGAACAGTTCAAATACGACCGCGCGCAGTGCGTGGCGAACGGTGGAACGATTGTCACCAGTGCACTTGCGCGCGTCGGGAGAGACGGCATCCCGAAGCACCGGGAACGCTATTTCTGCGTGTGACGGTCACGCCGTTCCTGTCCGGCGCAACCTGATGGGCCGCTTGACGGCCCACTAACAGCAAGGACGGCGTGTTGAGCGATCGAACGACATTCATTCTCGGGGACTGGGCGGTCGATCCCGACCGCTCCGCGCTCGTGCGCGACGGTCGCGAAAAGCGCGTAAAGCCGAAATCGATGGACGTCCTTATCGCGCTGGCGCAGGCCGACGGCGCTGTCGTCTCCCGCCAGGCGTTGTTCGACACGGTCTGGCCGAACAGCGAGGTCACGGACGACGTTCTGACCCACTGCATCGTCGAGTTGCGCAAGGCGTTCGACGACTCGGCTCGCGAGCCGGCCTACATCGAAACGATTCCGAAGAAAGGATTTCGCCTCATCCCCGCGGTTCGATACGCGGAGTCGGAGGTCGCTGAATTGGAGAGCGGAGCCCCGGCTCGGCGCTGGAAGCTCGCGGCACTCACGGCCGTGAGCGCGATCGTGATTGCCGGTCTGACAATTGCTTTGCTGCCAGACAGCGACGTTGATGATCGCCCGAACTCCGTTGCCGTCCTGCCGTTTGTCGACATGAGCGAGGCGAAGAATCAGGAGTATTTCGCCGACGGCATGACGGAAGAGCTGATCAACGAGCTCGTCAAGCTTGACGGTCTAGTCGTGACTGGCCGCACTTCTTCGTTCTATTTCAAAGGCAGAAACGAGGACATCCGCAGCATCGGCGAGCAGCTCAACGTCGAGCACATCCTCGAAGGCAGCGTGCGCCTGTCCGATGACATGCTGCGCATCACCGCGCAGCTGGTCAGCGTCGATGACGGCTTCCACCTGTGGTCGGAGACCTACGATCGACGGCAGGCGGACATCTTTTTGATCCAGGAAGAGATCGCCGAGAGCGTGGCCAAGGCCTTGAGCGTGGAGCTCGGCGTCGGCGAGATCGCAAAATACACGGGCGGCACGAGCAACGTGGAGGCGCACGAGCTCGTCCTGCGCGGCAACGCGCGTTACAAGGAGGGGACGGCCGAAGACGCGCGTGCCGCGATCGCAAGTTACCGTCGCGCAGTCGAACTGGATCCCAATTACGCGATCGGGTGGGAACGACTCGCGTCCGCGTACCTGTTCGCGCGCCTCGTACTCGGTGCAGACTACTGGGCCGACGCGCAGGAACTGGCACTGGACTCCATCGAACGCGCACTCGAGCTCGCACCGGATTCATCGATCGTCTTGCAAACAGCAGCCTACCTGCAGATTGTGCTCGGCGACTTTTTCTCGGCGCGCGCCTACTTCGAACGGCTCGAGGATGCCGATGTTCGCATCCCGCTTTCACGCTCCGGGACCTACATCGACATGATTCTGAAGACGGGGCACGTCGAGGAGGCGCTGCGTCTGCAGCGCGCAAACATGCTGATCGACCCGAAGCGCGAGGAAAACACGCTGTACATGGCTCACACGCTAACCGCGATTGGCCGGCCCCGAGAAGCGCTGGCGATTCTTGAAACCAGTTTTCTGGAGGGCGATGCGCGGTCCGGAATCGCGATGGAAGGACTGGTCGCAGCGCTGACGAATGGTGATATTGAACTGATTTCGCTGTGGATCGAACGCGCGCGCGACTATTCAGCGCCGCAGTACAGAGGGGCCCTGGCGACGATTCTGTCACTTGTCGACGATCGCGCAGCGCTGTCGAGTTATCTCCGCGAACTGTACGAGACGTCGCGCGACACCGACTACATCGTTTCTATCTTTGCGGGATACGTCGGGGCAGACGAACTCGTTCTCGGCACGTTCCGCCGTTCAGAGGACCTCTGGGCCTTCTGGTACCCGATGTTTGCCCCGGTGCGCGCGAGCGACGAATTCGTCGAGCTCGTTACGGACATTGGTCTCGTTCGCTACTGGCAGGCCTACGGATTTAACGACTATTGCAGTCCGACTGAAGCAGGTGAGATTCGCTGCGACTGACTGCGAACGTCGTTACGCTGCGAGTCGCAGGTTGCTGTGCAGCCCCCGCGCAATCAGGCTACAATTTTCGCTGTTCAATCGCTCTGGCATAACCCTCTATGAGTAAACGATACGACGCTGCGGACATTGAGGTCCTGAGCGGGCTCGAGCCCGTGCGTCGACGCCCCGGGATGTACACCGATACGACCCGGCCCAACCATCTCGCGCACGAGATCGTCGACAACAGCGTCGACGAGGCGCTTGCCGGCCACGCGAAAAAAATCGATGTGACGGTCTACGCGGACGGTTCACTGGAAGTGTCCGACGACGGTCGCGGGATGCCAGTCGACATCCACCCGAAAGAGAAAATGCCGGGCGTGGAGTTGATCCTCACGCGCCTGCACGCCGGCGGCAAGTTCTCGAACAAGAACTACCAGTTCTCCGGCGGATTGCACGGCGTCGGCGTTTCGGTCGTCAACGCGCTGTCGAAAAACCTCGAGGTCTGGATTCGGCGCGACGCCAAGGAATTCAACATGAGCTTCGCGGGCGGCAAGAAGCGGAGCAAGCTGGAGGTCGTCGGGAAAGTCGGGAAGGCGAATACCGGAACGACGATCCGCTTCTGGCCCGACCCGCAGTATTTCGATTCCGCGAAGTTCTCGATTTCGCGGCTCAAGCATGCGCTGCGGGCGAAAGCGGTGCTGTGCCCTGGGCTGCGGGTCCGGCTGACCGTCGAAAAGCCGGCCGAGAAACTCGAATGGTGTTACTCCGGCGGGCTGGAAGAATACCTGCTGGAGGAAATCGGCGGCGGCGAGCTGCTGCCTGCCGAGCCATTCTCCGGTGCTGTGAGCACCGATGCAGAAGCCTGTGACTGGGCACTTGTCTGGAACGTCGACGGCGGCCAGGCCGTCGCTGAAAGCTACGTCAACCTGATCCCGACGGCGCAGGGTGGCACCCACGTGAACGGGCTGAGGACCGGCCTGACCAACGCTATCCGCGAATTCGCCGACATCCGCAGCCTGCTGCCGCGCGGCGTATCGATCGCACCGGAAGACGTCTGGGACGGACTGAATTTCGTCCTGAGCAGCAAACTTGAAGACCCGCAGTTTTCCGGCCAGACAAAAGAGCGACTGTCCTCGCGCGAAGCCGCGGCCTTCATCTCCGGAGTCCTGAAAGACGAATTCTCGGTCTGGTTGAACCAGCACCCGGAGACCGGCGATCAGATCACGCAGCTCGCGATCTCGAAAGCCCAGCGGCGACTGAAGGCTGCGAAAAAGGTCGTGCGCAAGAAGGTTGTGTCGGGACCTGCACTGCCCGGCAAGCTCGCGGACTGCACGTCGCAGGATCCGGAATTCTGCGAGATTTTTCTCGTCGAGGGTGACTCGGCGGGCGGCTCGGCCAAACAGGCGCGTGATCGCAACACGCAGGCGATCATGCCGCTGCGCGGAAAGATCCTGAATACCTGGGAGGTGGATACCGCCGAGATACTCGCCTCACAGGAAGTCCACGACATCAGCATCGCGCTCGGCGTTGACCCGGGCGATTCGAACCTCGACGGCCTGCGTTATCACAAGGTCTGCATCCTCGCCGACGCAGACTCAGACGGCGCGCATATCGCGACGCTGCTGTGCGCGCTGTTCCTGCAGCATTTCCGCGAACTGGTCCTCGCCGGGCACGTGTACGTTGCGATGCCGCCGCTGTACCGGATCGATGTGGGCAAGGAAGTGTTCTATGCGCTGGACGAAGGGGAGCGCAAGGGCATCCTGAATCGCATCGAGGCTGAAAAGATTCGCGGCAAGGTCTCTGTAACGCGATTCAAGGGCCTCGGGGAAATGAGCCCGAACCAGCTCCGCGAAACGACGATGAATCGCGACACGCGACGGCTCGTGCAGCTCACGATCTCCGGCCGCGACAACACATTCGAACTGATGGACAAGCTGCTCGCAAAGAAGCGCGCACGCGATCGCCGCGAGTGGCTCGAGAAGAAAGGCAATCTCGCCGAGGTATGACATGCAGAACACTTTGAATCTCGAAGGCGTCGAACAACTTCCGCTTCGTGATTACACGGAGAAGGCCTACCTCGACTACTCGATGTACGTCATTCTCGACCGCGCGCTGCCGCAGATCGGCGACGGGCTGAAGCCCGTACAGCGACGCATCATCTACTCGATGTCGGAATTGGGCCTGAACGCAGGCTCGAAGCCGAAGAAGTCAGCGCGCACGGTTGGCGACGTGATCGGCAAGTTCCATCCGCACGGCGACTCGGCCTGCTACGAGGCGATGGTGTTGATGGCGCAGCCGTTTTCCTACCGCTATCCGATCGTGGACGGGCAGGGCAACTGGGGATCGACGGACGATCCCAAGTCCTTCGCCGCCATGCGCTACACGGAGTCGCGCCTCGCGCCGTATTCGCGTTCGCTGCTGTCGGAAGTGGGCATGGGCACGGTGGACTGGGCGCCGAATTTCGACGGCACCTTGAGCGAGCCCGTGGTCCTGCCGGCGCGGCTTCCGAATCTGCTGCTGAACGGAACCACCGGAATTGCGGTGGGACTCTCGACCGATGTTCCTCCGCACAATCTCCGGGAGGTCGCGAGCGCGCTCGTGCACCTGATCGACAATCCGAAGGCGAATACCGCAGACCTGATGAAGCACATTCGGGGTCCGGATTTCCCGACCGGTGGCGAGCTCGTGTCGCCTGCCGCTGACATTCGCGAAATCTACGAGACCGGTGGCGGAACGCTACGACTGCGAGCCTCGTACCGCAAAGAGAAAAACGATGTGATCATCACGTCGCTGCCGTACCAGATCTCGGGAGCGAAGATCCTCGAACAGATTGCGCAGCAAATGCGTAGCAAGAAACTTCCGCAGGTCGAAGATCTGCGTGACGAGTCCGACCACGAGGAGCCGACGCGACTCGTCATCAGTCCGAAATCACGCAACGTGGATACGGACCAGCTGATGTCACATCTCTTCGCGACGACGTCGCTCGAGCGGACCGTCCGCGTCAACATGAATGTCATCGATCTCTCCGGCCGTCCGCGGATGTTCAATCTCGTCGACATGCTGACGGAGTGGCTGAAGTTCCGCCGCGAGACCGTCAAGCGGCGACTGAATCATCGCCTTGAAATCGTCAATGACCGGCTGCACGTGCTCGACGGGCTGCTCGTCGCCTATCTGAATATCGACGAAGTCATCGAGATCATTCGCAACGAGGACAAGCCGAAGCCCGTCCTGATGAAGCGCTTCTCTTTGTCGGACGTGCAGGCCGAAGCCATCCTGAACCTGCGCCTGCGCAATCTTGCGAAGCTCGAGGAAATGAAGATTCGGGGCGAGCAGGACGAGCTGGCTGCCGAGCGCGATGGACTCGTTAAGACCCTGAACAGCAGCGCGCGACTCAAGACCCTGATCAAGAAGGAGATTCTTGCCGACGCCGAGGAATACGGCGACGAACGCCGCACCGAGCTCGTCGAACGGGAAGCAGCGCAGGCGCTGGACGAGACCCAGCTCGTCAGCAGCGAGCCGGTGACCGTCGTGCTGTCCCGTCGCGGATATGCGCGAGCGGCGAAAGGGCACGAGATAGATCCGACGGCCCTGAGCTACAAGTCCGGCGACGAGTTTCTCGCGTCGGCGCAGGGGCGCAGTAACCAGCTCGCGATGTTTCTGGACAGCACGGGAAGGGTCTACAGCGTCATCGCGCACACGCTGCCGTCGGCACGCGGGCAGGGCGAGCCCCTGTCAGGCCGCTTCAAGCCACCCGACGGTGCTGCATTCTGCGGGACGATGATTGGCGAGTCCGAGCAGAAATACCTGCTCGCCAGCGACAACGGCTACGGCTTCATCTGCACGCTCAGCGATCTCGTGTCACGCAACAAGGCTGGTAAGGCCGTGTTGCGCGTGCCGAAAGATGGCCGGCCGGTCGTGCCCGCACCGGTACCGCCGGGCACCGAGTGCCTGATCGCGGCCGTCAGTTCCATCGGCAGGCTGCTGCTGTTCGAGATGGACGAACTGCCTGAACTCGCAAAAGGCAAGGGCAACAAGCTCATCAACATTCCGACGAAGAAATACACGGCGGGCGATGAGAAGCTCGTTGCGGCTGCCGTCGTGCCCGAGAACGGTAACCTGCTCGTTTACAGCGGCAAGCGGGTCATGACGCTGAAGTGGAATGACACCGACAACTACTACGGCGATCGTGCCCTGCGCGGCTCGCTGCTCCCCCAGGGGTGGAGAAAGGTCGACCGCCTCGAGGGAATCGCGGCCGACTAGAGTCCTGTCCGGCGATTCGTTGTGCCGGCGTTATCAGGCCGGCACGGGCTCGCCCTGTTTGTGCTTGCGACGACCGTTCAGCATCCAGCCGATGGGTGTCGGCCGAACCAGCAGCGCGTAGGTCAGCATGCCGATGCCGAGCGTTGCGAACGACGACACCAGGAATTCGATCCAGAGATTCCAGTTCGTGTCGAGCAACAGGTACTGGATAAAGAACAGTACCGGCAGGTGCATGATGTAGACCCAGTACGACGAGTCTGCGACGAAGCGTACCGGCTTCGAAGCTCTGTCGAGCAACTGTTTGCCGAGCACGAGGCAGATGAGTGTGAGATGCACGGACATGAAGGCTTCAAGCGCACTGATACCGACCTGCTGAAGCGTCAGCGGCGGACCGCCAACCATCGCCATCGCCTCCTCAAACGTAAAACTCTGCGGTAACAGGCGGTAGTAGACGACATACATGATCGTGCTCGCGATCAGCATCAGCGGAAGATACGGCCGAAGCTCGTCGATCAGCGATTGGCGCCGAAAGACGATGGTACCGACCAGGAAGAAGAGGCCGTAATAGCCGAAAGACCAGAGGCGAGGCGTGAACTGCTCGGGAGCAGGATGTGGTTCGACCTGCGACGCCATCGCAGGGATGATCAGAATCGGAACGAGGAAGACCAGAACCCGAACCGTCAGCACGCGTTCCAGGAAGGCGAAGATCGGGGCAGCAAAGCGTTCGAGCAGCGCATAGACCAGGCAGAACATAAACAGGTTGTAGATGAACCAGAGATGCGTGGTGGACAGCGGCGTCTGCGGCGGATTTTCCATCGACTGGAACGTCTGGATCAGCGCAAGCATCGGCGAGGGATTCTCGATATTCGATAGAGCCCACAGCATCGGGCCGATAATCGAGACCAGGATCAGCGGCCAGAAGATGACGAACGGCAGCGCGAGGCGCAGCGAACGATTCTTCAGAAATGACTTCAAGCCGCGCTTGCGGACCAGGTAGGTCGCGAAAAAACCGGCGATCAGGAAGAACAGCGGCATGCGGAACAGGTGCGTGTACCAGGCAATCACGCTGAAAACTTCCGAATTCTCCGGGTTGGCGGCCAGCCAGAGCGTCTGCATGTTCGGGACGTAGGCGAGCATTGCGTGAAAGAACACGCCAAGCAGCATTGCGCCTGCACGCAGATTGTCCATGTAGTGGTAGCGAATTGTTTGCATGCTTGTTTCCTAAACGAATTCGGTTTTGCGAGACTGAAAGAAGAGGGTGGCGCCGACGAGCAATGCGATGGCGCCGATTTCGACTAATACGACGGAGACGGCAGTTCTATTCCACACCGGCGCCGCGGCTTCCATGTGCGAACCGATGCCTGGGATGCTGATAACGGCGAAAAGAACGATCGAGATACTGATGTTGCAAATCGTCGTTACAACGACCGTCCACGGCTCGGACTCCGTGATGAGCGCGACTGCGAGCGTCAGCACAAATGCACAGAAGAGATACAGAAACAGAATCATTACGAACGGAATCAGTCCGTTCGGCAGTCGCTCGCTGATACCAACCACGGCCAGCACGCCTAGAACAATTGCGAGCCAGAGCATAAAGAACATGCCGATCCCGCCCACGAGCTTGCTCCACGTATAGTCGCGAAACGACAGCGGCAGACTCATCAGGAAGGTCAGCGTTTGCCTGTTGCGTTCCGGCAGGACGAAGCCGAATACAACATGCGCACCAATCACAACGACCGTTGAGAGCACGATGACAAAGCCTGCGTAGTGGACGATCGGTGTCGTTGACGCAATCGCTGCGACCGACACCAGGCCGAGTCCGAGATAGCCGGCGAACGGCCAGCGCGCGAGCATCCAGTCTTTACGTACGAGTTGCCAGATCATGCAGATTCTCCCGGTCGACTGCCTTTCACGGCGCTGACAAAAATTTCCTCG
>CAWUHY010000078.1:0-11602 GCA_963922215.1 uncultured Gammaproteobacteria bacterium
CGCGCAGCAGCCCCGCCTGCCGCCTGTGCCCGGTTAAAGTCGACTGCCGCGCGTTTGCCGACGGGACGATTTCCGACTACCCGGGCAAGAAGCCTGCAGCCGTGCGCAAGCAGAAATCGACGACGATGGTGATGGCTGTGGCCGACGGCCATGTGTTTCTCGAGCGGCGTCCGGATGCAGGAATCTGGGGTGGGCTCTGGAGTTTTCCGGAGGTGGATGATGTCGACGCCTGGTGCGCGGACAAGCTCGACGATGAGGAAGTCGCGCGCGAGGCCTGGCAGCCGCTGCGGCACAGCTTCAGCCATTTCGACCTCGACATTCAGCCAGTGCTCGTGCGCGCATCGCGCCCGTCGCGTACAGTAAAAGAATCAGCCGCCGCCTGGTTTTCCCTGAACGATGCCCTGCCCGGCGGTATCGCCGCCCCTGTTAACAAGCTCATGGAAGGTTTGAAAGAACATGTCTCGAGTCATTGACTGCGTCATGCTCGGCCCCGGCGCCGAGGGACTGGACTACGCGCCCTACCCCGGCGATCTCGGCCAGCGAATCTACGAAAAAGTCTCGAAGCAGGCTTGGCAGAAGTGGCTTGCGCACCAGACCATCCTGATCAACGAATATCGCCTGACGCCCATTGAGCCCGAAGCCCGCAAGTTTTTAGAGACGGAGATGGAGAAGTTCTTCTTCGGCGAGGGCTCGGAGGCACCGAAAGAATATGTGCCGCCGTCAGACTGACTCGCGATGATCTACACGGGCGCCTGTCACTGTGGAGCTGTCACGGCGACCTACGAAACCGACGCGCCCGTCGTCCTTCGCCAGGACGGCTGCGGCTTCTGTTCGAGTCGCGGTGTGAAGTCTGCAAGCGATCCGCACGGGAGTCTTGTCATCCAATCGAGCGCGTCGCTAACGCGCTATCGCTTCGGCCATCGGACTGCAGACTTTCTGCTGTGCCCGAGCTGCGGAACCTATGTCGCAGCGATGATGGAAGGTCCGAACGGCCCTGTCGGGGTGCTTAACGTAGTCGGGCTTGCGATTGATCTGCTGAAAGACGAACCGGCTACGCTCGCAAGCCTCGACGGTGAGAGTGTGGAGGAACGGAACGCGCGACGGTTATCGCGGTGGACGCCGATGCAGCTTGTCGAAGCCGACTCGATTTAATCCCTGACCAGATATTGAACGCTGAACAGCGAGTCCTTATCCGTCCACACTTTCTCCACGCGAAAGCCTGCAGGCTCCGCGAGCTTCGCAAAACCCTCCAGCGTGTACTTTTGCGATGTCTCCGTCAGGATCGCCTCGCCCTTCTCGATCGTGATCGTTTCACCACCGACGTGAACTTCCTGCCGCGCGTGACTGACGAGCCGCATCTCGATGCGACCGAGCACCGGGTTGTAGGTCGCAAGATGCGAAAAGGCCGTTACGTCGAAGTCTGTTCCGAACTCGCGATTGAGATGCTCGAGCATGTTGAGATTGAACTCGGCCGTTACGCCGGCCGCGTCGTTGTAGGCGGCTTCGAGCGTGTGGATGTCTTTTTGCAGGTCGACACCGATCAAAAGTGCGCCGCCCTCGCCGGCTTCCGTGTGCATCGTGCGTAAAAGATCGAGCGCTGCTTCCGGCGGGAAATTGCCGATCGTCGATCCCGGGAAATACACGATGTTCTTTTTCGGCATGACCTTCGGCGTCGGCAGGTCAAAAGGATGCGTGAAGTCTGCAACGACCGGCAGAATTTCAATGTGCGGATAGTCGCGGCTCAGAGCTTCCGACGACGCAAGCAGATGCTCCTTTGAAATGTCGACCGGCACGTAGGCAGCGAGCTCGTCGAGATTCTCGAGAAGGATCGGGGTCTTGAGGCTCGAGCCGCTGCCGAACTCGATCAGGCTTGCCTGTTTTCCGATGCGCTGCGCCATGTCGCCGACGTTCTCGCGCATGATCGCGATCTCGGTCTGCGTCGGGTAATACTCCGGCTGCTCGGTGATGCTGTCGAAAAGCTGCGAGCCCTTCTCGTCATAGAAGAACTTCGGCGAAATTTCCTTTTCCGGTTTTTTCAGGCCCTCGATGATGCCCTGCAGGTCCCGGTCCTCGATTCGGTTGTCCGGAATCACTGCCTTTTCGGAGTTCATGAAGATTGCATGTCCTTTGCGAGTCGGATGCCCAGGAACTGCCAGCGCGCATCCGGGTAGAAAAAGCTGCGATAACTGGCCCGCAGGTGATCGGCCGCGCTGACGCAGGAGCCGCCGCGGACGGTCATCTGGTTGCACATGAACTTGCCGTTGTACTCGCCCAGCGATCCGGCCAGCGGTTTGAAGCCCGGGTACGGTCCGTAGGCGCTGGACGTCCATTCCCAGACGTCGCCAAAAAACTGCGGGCCGTCGCTCGCGGCGGGATGCCAGAGTTTGTTCTCAAGCATGTTGCCATTGAGCGGCAGATCCCGTGCGTGGCACTCCCATTCGAATTCGGTCGGCAGACGCGCATCGCACCAGCGCGCATAGGCGTCGGCCTCGTAGTAGCTCACATGGCTGACAGGCGCTGCGAGGTCGAGATCGCGCATCCCGCCGAGGGTGAACTCCGCCTGATTGTCTTCGCTCCAGTACAGCGGACGCTGCCAGCCGTTGTCGTTGACAGAGGCCCATCCGTCGGAGAGCCAGAATTCGCTGTTTGAGTAGCCGCCGTCCTCGACAAACGCGAGAAACTCCGCGTTGGTGACGAGACGGTTCGCGATCGCGTGCGGCTGCAGCAGGGAATCGTGCTCGGGCGTTTCGTTGTCGAAGCAGAAGTCCGCGTCGCGCGCGCCTGTACGAACAGTGCCGCCCGGATGTTCATTGAATCGCAGCTCGGCCAGCTCTGCAGACGGTGGCGTGGGAAGGTATGGATTCATCGCAGGCCTTAAGGGATTGCAGGACAGCACATGCTTGATGTCGGTCAGCAACAGCTCCTGATGCTGGCGCTCGTGATGCAGACCGAGCTCGATGCGGAACAGTGCGTCAGCATCGTCCGTGGTTCCGAGCAGGTCGAGCACGGCTTCGTTGACGTGCTCGCGGTAGCTTAAGACCTCATCCCACGTCGGCCGCGAGAGCAGCCCGCGCTTCGGCCGCGCGTGCATGCTGCCTGCCGTGTAGTAGTAGGAGTTAAAAAGAAAGTGATAGCGCTCGTCGAACGCGGCGAAGCGCTGCGCGTAAGCCTTCAGCACGAAGGTCTCGAAGAACCAGGTGGTATGCGCGAGATGCCACTTCGTCGGACTGACGTCCGGCATGCTCTGCACGACCGTGTCTTCAGGATGCAGCGTCGCGCACAGCGCTACAGACTGCGCTCGAACAGCAGCAAAGCGAGCAGCGAGGCGATCCGTTGGTCGCTCGAGATTGTCAGCGGATGTCGCCATCGTCGGTTAAGAGAAGGTTCGCGAATGCGTTGGGGTAACCCTACCGGAGAGTGCTTGCGGTCACCACCTTACTTTGTGCGCGTGTGCGCGCTTCGTGCTTGTTGGTAGATCGGGGCTGAAGCCCCTCCCACAGGAGGCGAATTGAACCTGTGGGAGCGATTTCAATCGCGACAAGTGCTTTTGGGCGGGGGAGGTAGATCGGGGCTAAGACCCATCCACAGTGTGCCAAAGCGCCTGTGGGAGCGACTTCGGTCGCGATCGAGGCCAAAGCAGACAATTTCGCGACAGATAGGCGCAATTTCAAACCAAACCCCACGATCTTTCCTGCGAAAACTAAGCTGTTTGCCAGCCTTTTCGACCGAGGGGGTGCTTTTTAAGCTTTCTCACCAATAAATCGACGATCGCGACAAAGTCCCGCTATTTCGCTCAATTTCCGGAAAAATTCTCGCAGAATTCCGCTTTCAACGCGTACTCCAAGCCTCATCAAAGACCGAAATCCGGCTCAGAAATGCCTTATCGTGCTTTCGACGAAGATAGAAGCTTTTAACCGCACATTCCCGCCTATCTTAGCGGAAGAGCCGTTTTCTTCTGCACCGTCCGGATCGCAACGCTCGAATTGACCCGGGCCACGCCAGGCAGGCGTGTCAGCGATTCCTTGTGGATGCGTTCGAAGTCCGCCATGTCGGAGACGACGATGCGCAGCAGGTAGTCGAACTCACCGGTCATGAGGTAGCACTCCATGACTTCCGGGATGTCGCGCACGGCCGCCTCGAATGCGGCGAGTTCGCTGTCTTCCTCGCGATGCAGGCCGATGTGGACGAAGACATTGCCCGGCAGGCCGGCTGCGGCCTGGTCGATGATGCCGGCGTAGCGGCTGATCAGCCCGCTGTCTTCGAGGACACGCACCCGGCGCAGGCATGCAGATTCCGAGAGATTGACCTCCGCGGCGAGCTGCACGTTGCTGATGCGGCCGTCACGCTGCAGGGCGTCGAGTATCTTCCTGTCGAAGCGGTCGAGTTTCATCGTGGAATATTGCGAGAAAACGAACTAGATCACAAGAAAATGCGACTAAGAGCCAATTCGTCCGGTGAATTTGCAAAGAAGCGCCAGCGATTTGCCGTTATCTTTTGCGGATTAACATCATGACCCGGGAGAGTTGTCGTGAAGATCGGTGTACCAAAAGAAATTAAAACCCTCGAATTCCGTGTTGGCATGACGCCGGCGGGTGTCCGCGAGCTAGTGCATGACGGGCACGACGTTGTCGTCGAGACCGACGCCGGTGCCGGCATCGGCATGACCGACGCCGACTACGAGGCGGCGGGCGCAACAATCGCATCGACGGCTGAAGCGGTGTTCGCGGAAGCCGACATGATCGTCAAGGTCAAAGAGCCTCAGCTCAACGAGTGCAAGATGCTTCGCGAAGGCCAGGTGCTGTTTACCTACCTGCACCTCGCAGCGGATCCGAAGCAGGCCGCGGCGCTGATCGAGTCCGGAACGACGGCGATCGCTTACGAAACTGTCACCGCGAACGATCGTTCACTGCCCCTGCTGACGCCGATGTCCGAAGTAGCCGGACGGCTGTCAATCCAGGCCGGTGCATTCGCGCTGCAGAAAGCGAACGGAGGTCGCGGCGTTCTGCTCGGCGGTGTTCCCGGTGTTTCACCCGGCAAGGTCGTCGTGATCGGCGGCGGTGTCGCCGGCATCAATGCGGCGGACATGGCGGTGGGTCTCGGTGCCGACGTCACGATCCTCGATCGTTCGCTGCCGCGTCTGCGTCAGATCGAAGCAAACTGGGGCGGCCGCATCAAAACGCTGTACTCCACGAAGCAGGCGATCGACGATCTCATCCCGAACGCAGACCTCGTGGTCGGTGCCGTACTGATCGCCGGTGCTGCTGCGCCGAAACTGGTGTCCCGCCAGAACGTGACGGATATGCATTCCGGCGCAGTGCTGGTCGATATTTCAATCGACCAGGGCGGCTGCTTCGAAACCAGCCGGCCGACGACGCACGCGGAGCCAACCTACACCGTGGATGAGACTGTTCACTACTGTGTCACGAACATGCCGGGCGCCGTGCCGCGCACCAGCACATTCGCACTGACCAATGCGACGCTGCCGTTTGTGAAAGCACTCGCAAACTTAGGCTGGGTGGACGCGCTGAAGCGCGACCCGCATCTTGCGAACGGATTGAATGTTCACAAGGGTCAGGTCAATCACGAGGCGGTTGCTCATGATCTTGGTTACGAGTATCAGTCCGCGGAAGATGCGCTGAAGTCTGCTTAAGAGACGAGAAAACTTATCGGGGCTGAAGCCCCTCCCACAGTCGTAGTAACTCCCCTGTGGGAGGGGCTTCAGCCCCGAAAATCTCTATTGCCAGAAAAACGGCAACGTCGTCCTGCTTCCCGTCACTTCCTCGTTCAGCGTCGCCGCATCGTAGAGCCTGCCATTCAACATCACGTGGCTGATCTCATCTGTCGCGTAGATCGACTCCAGCGGATTCGCATCCAGGATGACCAGGTCGGCAAGCTTGCCTGCCTCGATCGTTCCGATGTCGTCCATCATGCCGATCTTCAGGGCCGGCGCGACGGTTGCTGTCTTCAGCGCTTCCAGCGGCGACATGCCGCCCTGCGCGAAGCCCCAGATTTCCCAGTGACTCGCGAGGCCTTCGCGTTCGCCGTGTGCGCCGATGCTCACCCCAACGCCGACATCTGCGAGCTGCTTTGACGTCTCAGCGGCGGTGATGTGGTGGAAGTCCTCGATTGGCGCCATCGTGCGCCGCTTCGATGCCGCCGCGAGCGAGTCGGGCGGCGCGAAGTTTTGCAGGATCGGATGCTTCCAGACTTCTTCTTCCATCGTCCAGTAGTGCGAAGCGGTCAAGCCGCCGTAGGTGACGACAAGGGTCGGCGTGTACGCGACATTGCTCTGCCCCCAGAACTGCAGGACGTCGTCGTAGAGCCGCGACTGCGGAAGATTGTGCTCAATCGCACTGTTGCCGTCCGCGACCATCGAAAGATCCATGTGGTAAAGCGAACCGCCCTCGGCGACGACGAGCATGTTCTCTTCGCGTGCGGCAACGGCAACCATCTGTCGCTGTTCGCGTCGCGGCTGGTTGTAGTTCTTCACCGAGATTGCGCCCTGCGCCTTCAGGCGGCGAACGTGTTCACGCGCATCGTCTAAGGAATCGATCTCGGCGTAATAGCCCGGTGCTTTCGCGCCATAGATAATGTCGCCTGTGGAGTAGATGCGCGGCGCGAGAATCTGCCCGGTTTTCTGCAGCTCTGCCGCCGCGAAGATCTCCGTCGCGTCATTCGACGGATCGAAAACCGTCGTCACACCAAGGGCCAGCGTCGCGTAGTTCTTCCAGTTCTGTTCCGGAATGAAACCGATGCCCTGCGGCCCGTGTGCGTGAGCGTCGATGAGACCCGGGATGATTGTCTTGCCCGTAAGGTCGACGACTTCCGCGCCACGCGGAATCTCAACGTCCGCACCGACCGCTGTAATGCGGTTTGCTTCGATCAGTACCGTGCCGCTTTCGATGATGCCGCCGCGCGGGCCTGCCATCGTCACGATCCGCGCGTTGGTCAGCGCGACTGTCCCTTCCGGCTTGTCGGCTTCGAGTTCGATAGAGAGATCCGCGCCGGTCAGCGGCGCTGTGTACGGATTGTTCTCGGGGTCGGCAGGCTTCAGGTCGCCGAGCGTCGTGCTGTAAAGCGTCGCGCCGAGCGTCCAGTTGATCTGTGTCCCGTTGTTGCTCCAGCTCGGGTAGTTGCCGCCGTTGCCGCTCGCGCGTTCGAACGGCACTGCATCGACGCTCGTCGATACCGTGACCGGAGCACCGCCGGGCGGCAGCGCCATCACGTAGACGTGATAGTTTTCGCGCACCGCGAGATGCAGGTCATCCGGCGACACCTCGTATTGCGCGACGAGTTCGCCCGACGCGTGCACCTTCGGCTTGTCACCCGAAAGGTCGATGCTGACAAGCTGTCTTGCGCCATCTGCGGAGCGGGTGACGTAGAGGCGATCGTTGCTTGCACCGAAGTGCGGGTTCGCACCGTCTTCGGTGACGAGCACCCGATCGCCGCCTTTTGTCGGGATCAGGAAGACGCCGGTCTCAATCGACCAGTCCGGCGACGTGATCCAGCCGCCGCCGGTCACGCGAACGACAATGTGCTCGCCGTCCGGCGCAAAGCGCGGGCCGTGATAGTGGCCGGGCTGATTGCTGATGCGTTTGCTGCGAGCGCCGGTCGCGCGGACCGTGTGCACGTGGCCGAGGCCGGCGTCTGTCCAGTTGACGAAGGCGACCGTGCGGCCGTCGCGTGACCAGGTCGGGTCGTACTCGAAACCCTCGCTGTCACGCGTCAGTCGACGCGGGGCGCCGTCCGGAAGAGCCCTGACGTACAGCTTGCCGGCCGACTCGTAGACCACTGCGGACCCGTCGGGCGAGACTTCGGCGTTGCGGACCATGTTTGTCCGGAAGGTATCCGGTGCGACCTCAACGGACGGGAAGGGCGCTTCGAAGATGCGCCGGTCGTGACTGACGCGGAATGGAATCTCGAGTACGTCGCCCGAGACGATGTCGACGCTGTGAATCTTGCCGCCGGCCCAGAACACGATCGCCGATGAGTCCGGCATCCAGTCGAAGCCCGGGTAGAGGCCGTGCACGCCCCAGACTTCCTGCAGGTCCTCATCGAGTTCCGTGTACACAGGGCGCACCGCACCGTTCTCGAGGTCCTTGATAAAGAGTGCGCTGTCCGGGCCGATGCGACGCACGAAGGCCAGGTAACGACCGTCGGGCGACGGCTGCGGCCGCACCGCGCCGCCCGCGCCGTCAACGATCGTATCGGTCTCGCCGGTTTCCATGTTGTAGCGACGAATGACGTAGACCTCGCCGTTCGAGTCCTGTGCATACTGGAAGGTGCTACCCGGCGTCGCGTCGAAGGAGTAATAAAGGTGCTTGCCGTCCGGTGAGAAAACCGGCTCGCCAAGCTCTTTCTGATGTTGCTCGGACGGGCGCTCGACGAGCTGCACGCCGCTGCCGCCCTTGACGTGATACATCCAGATCTCACCCGTGCCGAGCGAACGCGACGTCGTGAAATGCTTGCGCGCAGCGACGTAGCGCCCGTCCGGCGTCCACGCCGGATTGTTCATCAGTCGAAAGCTTTCGTCGGTTAGCTGTGCGACGTCCGAGCCGTCCACGCTCATCGTCCAAATATTGTCACCGCCGCCGGCATCCGACGTGAACGCGATGCGCGAGCCGTCCGGCGAGAAGCGCGGCTGCATCGACCAGGACACGCCTTCGTGAATTGGCGTTGCGTCGCCGCCTTCAATCGGCAGCGTGTAGATGTCGCCCAAAAGATCGAAGGCAATGAGTCGGCCATCGGGGCTGACGTCGAGGCTCATCCAGGTTCCGTTGTCGGTATCGATCGGGATGTCGATGAATTCGCCCGGAGGGTTCGAGACATCCCATGCCGGTTCTTCGTCGTCGGCGAATACGCCGGTCGCAAGCAGGGGAATCGCACAGAGCCAGGTTCGTGACAGCATGCCGTTGCCTTCGTCTAAAAAGGGCCGTCGATCATAGCGGAATGCCGGTGGGCGCTGAAGCGCAGTCAGCTCTCCGCGAGCCTGAGCGCAAGCAGGAGTTCTGTGAGCGCATGGTAACGGCGGGGATCGAGGCCGGTGAGTGTACGGATTCTGTCAAACCTCGCGTAGACCGAGTTCGGGTGCATGCCGAGTGCCTCCGCCGTCTTTAACACGTTCATGTCACAGTCGGCGTAGGCGGAAAGCGTCTTTGCAAACTGGCCGCGGCGGTCCTTCTGCCGAAAACCCGCAAGCCACTCGGGGTCATTCGTTCGTACGTTTCGCTTGAGCTGCTCGATCACGAGATCGACAAAGCCGATACCGTCGAAGCGCACGACACGCTCGGCACGACTGGCATGTCGCAGTGCCTGCTCGGCTTCCGACAGCGCGCGCGGAATGTGGCCGGTGGACGGCGCATCGGTGCTGACGCCGACGAAGACCGCATTGCCCATCAGGCGTAGCGGGTCGAACACAATCTCCGAGACGACGGTGTGCGGGCGCGTCCAGCCGGAGAGGCGGGCGGTCGCGGATACGATCGCGATCACGAGGTCGTCGCGGATGCCGGTCAACACGCGCGCCGGAACATTGTGTAGTACCTCTTTTAGTGTGTCCTGAATGCGGCCGACGCGTTTCGCGTCCGCCATTTCGACCGGATTGGCGGCACGGACGGCGACGACCGCGTAGGTCTGGCGCTGTTCGAGGTAGCCGGAGCTGCGGAGCAGGGATGCAGCGCGCCGATCGGACTCGTCAAAACCGTCGAGTAACAGGTTAAAGAGTTCCGAACGCCGGTCGGCGGCAGCCTCGGACAGGGCTCGGGTCGCAGCGACGTAGCTCTCGGTTGTGGCTCCGCTGATCCAGCCTGCATGGGCCAACGCAAAGCCGGCCGATGCTGCCACGACCTGGCGCAGCTCCGCATCCTCGTCCGCGACGCGGATCGCCACATCGCGAAGACGATCGGCCGCGGCGCGCGCCACGCTGTTCAGCGAACGGAGGACGGCGTCGAGCGGGAAACGCTGTTCGGCACAGCGCCGGGCATAGGCCTCTGCGAACCCGGAATCGGTTGGGCGGCCGCTGAGCAGCGAAACCATCGATGCAAAGAGCTCGCGAAGCTGCGCCTCGAGCTCCGGGCCGACATCAGGATTGCGGGTCGCCGCGAACTCGGAAACGTCGGCGAGGACGGCTGCATGAAGCGCCGGGAGCGCCGAATCCGCCGTCTCGGCGAGTGCCTGTCCCATTGCGGGGACGAGGCCAAGGCCGCGAAGACGGTCGATCGAGGATTGGAGAGGATCTTTCTGCATATTGTGCAAAATACACAATATACGGAGCGAAATCTGGTAAAAATACGCCGATGACTGTGTTTTTCTACCAATCTAGTCTGCAGTCTCACCAACAATAAGGAGAACGACATGCCGAAGTATCTGTTCGTGTACCACGGCGGCGAAGAGCCGGACTCGGAAGAAGAGATGGCGAAGGTCTACGACGACTGGGGCAAGTGGATGGGCGGCATGGGCGCCGCGGTGATCGACGGCGGCAACCCGGTGGGCATGTCAAAGACGGTCCAGCCGGACGGATCGGTGGTCGACAACGGCGGCTCCAACCCGGCGAGCGGCTACGGGATCTTCGAGGCCTCGGACGACGAGGATGCGATTGCGAAGGCCAAGGGTTGTCCGATTCTCGAGGCCAACGGCTCGGTCGAGCTTGCGCCGATCATTGATATGTAGTCGGTCTCGCTAGTAGCTGAGCAGCAGCGTCCTGTCCGGTGCGGGCAGGGCCTGCTGCCAGTCGCGGGCGCGGATCGAGCTCAGGTCGCTCAGTGTGACGACGCCACGTATCGAGCGGCTGAGCGCGCTGGCGTAGAGCCGCTGCCAGTAGGGCATCCGGCGCACGTAAAAAGGCAGGATTTCCTCGAGCGTCAGATCAGTGTCGAGCGTCTCGGCAAACGCATCGAAGAATCTCGCAATCGCTTCGGCGATCGGCCCGTCTTGCATCAGGTTCTCGGACGGATCGATCGTCCAGGTCATGTCGTTCTGCAGCACGCAGGTTCCGACGTGACCCGCGCGGTGCTTGTCCGTCCACTGCTCCGGCGCGATCAGGCTCAAGCGCCATTCGCCGTCAATAAAGTAGAGATGGTTCGGATCGCCCTTCGTCGGCTCGTATTTGAACTCGGCCGACAGCACAAGCATGGACGTGAAGAACTCGGCCAACACCTGTTTCTGCGGCTTGACCGCCAGCCCGCGCGGCTCCGTCCGGACCCAGTCCAGCATGAAGCCGTTCGAGGCCTTGCCATCCGGATTTCCTTTGGGAACGCCGGCGACCGCGGTGCCGCGGTCGTGTGTGGTGATCAGCTTGTCCATGATGTTCTTTAGTATGCCAGCGCAAACCCTGTCGCACAGCGGCGTGGTTCTCCTTGTTACGTAACGAAACCGGTTGATTTTCTCAAGGAGGGTGGGTGTAATACGCGGCCTGCCCGATCACGGGCAGCGGGCAAGCCCTCCGCCGGAGGCAAAAAATGCCCGATGTGGCCAGGTAGCTCAGTTGGTAGAGCAGCGGATTGAAAATCCGCGTGTCGGTGGTTCGATTCCGCCCCTGGCCACCACCAAAACAAGGTGTAAACCGGTCACATGGTTTACACCTTATTCCGGACACATGGTTAACACT
>CAWUHY010000079.1:0-11579 GCA_963922215.1 uncultured Gammaproteobacteria bacterium
GTCCTCGCGGAACATGGTGAGGAGGTGTTCTTCGAGGCCCATCATCAGCGGGTGAACCCAGGTGTCGAAAATGACGTTTGCGCCTTCGAAACCCATCTGCGGGGAATACGCCGCAGGATGATCCTGGACGTGCACGGGCGCCGAGATCACGGCGCATCCGATACCCAGCCGCTTCGCAATATGCCGCTCCATCTGCGTGCCAAGCACGAGTTCAGGTTGCAGCGCCTGGACGCGCTCCTCGACGTCGAGATAGTCGTCGGTGATGAGCGCGTCGACGCCGAGCTCCGACGCGAGTTCGCGGACATCGCGGGCGAATTCGCGGCTGTAGGTTCCGAGACCGACGACATCGAAGGCCATCTCTTCGTGCGCAATTCGCGCCGCTGCCAGCACGTGGGTCGCATCGCCGAAAATAAAAACGCGCTTGCCGGTCAGATAGGTCGAGTCGATGGACCGTGAGTACCACGGCAGTCGTGACTCGGCGCTCGCAAGAGTCGCTTCGGGATCGAGACCCGTGATCTCTGCAACTTCGCGAATGAATTCTTTCGTTGCCGAAACACCGATCGGCACCGTCTTTGTAAACGGCTGCTTGTACGTGCGCTGCAACCAGCGCGCAGCCGTGTCGGCGATCTCCGGATACATGACGACGTTGAAATCCGCCTCGGGAATCCGCGCGATATCGTCGGGCCCTGCTTCCCAGGGCGCGACGCCGTTGATGTCGATGCCCATGCTGTTGAGCAGCGTCGTCAGTTCGCGAACGTCGTCGCGATGCCGGAATCCTAGGGCCGTCGCACCAAGCAAATTGCAGCTCGGGCGAAGCTTCGCGGGTGCGTCCTCGGCGGGCGGCACGGCGAGCGTCTTGGTGATGTAGTAGAAGGTCTCGGACGCGCCCCAGTTTTCCTTGCGCTGGTAAGACGGCAGTTCGAGCGGGATAACAGGGATCGGCAGATTCAGCGCTTCCGACAGACCACCCGGATCATCCTGGATCAGTTCCGCCGTGCAGGACGCGCCGACGATCATCGCCTTCGGCTCGAAGCGCGCGTAGGCGTCCGACACGGCATCCTGAAACAGCTGCGCGGTATCGCCGCCGAGATCACGAGCCTGGAAGGTCGTGTAGGTGACCGGCGGCCGGCGGTCGCGGCGTTCGATCATCGTAAACAGGAGATCCGCATAGGTGTCGCCCTGCGGTGCGTGCAGCACGTAGTGCACGTCACGCATCGCCGTTGCGATACGCATCGCGCCGACGTGCGGCGGTCCTTCGTATGTCCAGAGCGTCAGTTTCATCAGACTGCCAGTGCCTCGCGTCGGCGCAGCGGGCGCGCGAACAGTTCGGCGCAATCGGCCGCCTGCTCATAGCCGTGAATCGGGGAGAACAGAAGCTCAATCGACCATTTCGTCGTCATGCCTTCGGCCTCGAACGGGTTCGCGAGACCGAGTCCGCAGACGACGATGTCCGGCTCCGCAGCCCAGCAGCGGTCAACCTGTTTTTCGACGTCCTGCCCCTCGCTGATCACGATCTCATTCGGCAGTCGTTCGAGTTCGTCCGCCAGGTGCTCGCGATGCAGGTAAGGCGTACCGACCTCGGTCAGCTGCATGCCCGCTTCCTCGGCGAGAAAACGCGCCAGCGGAATTTCAAGCTGGGAATCCGGGAAGAAAAAGATTTTCTTTCCGTCGAGGGCTTCGCGGTATTTCTTGAGCGCATAGCGGGCGCGCTCGCGACGTGGCTTCGTGACTTCGTCGAAGCGGCTCTCCGCAACCGAGAATTCATTCGCTGCCGCGCGCAACCAGTCCGTCGTCCCGCGTTCACCAATTGGGAACGGCGCCGGCAGATGTACCGCTCCGCGCTCGTCGAGCGCCATCGCTGTCTCGGTCAGGAACGGCTGCGCCAGCAGGTAGCGCGTGCCGGGCCCGACTTCGGGGAGGTCGCGTGATTCACGCGACGGGAGAAAATCGACGCGATCGATACCGAGTTGTCCGAACAGATCGAGAAACTGGTCCTCGACGACGTCGGCAAGAGCGCCAACGACGAGCAACGATTTTTCGTCGTCTGCCTTCGGCATCAGCGGAACGAGCGAGGCGAGACAGGCGTCCTCGCCCTGCGTGAACGTGGTCTCGATGCCGCTGCCGGAGTAGTTCAGGACCCGGACGTTTGGCATGAAGCGTGAGCTCAGGCGTTCGGCGGCGCGGGACAGATCGAGCTTGATGACCTCGGACGGACAGGAGCCGACGAGGAACAGGGTTTTGATATCGGAGCGTCGCGAGAGCAGCTTTTCGACCTCGCGATCCAGCTCGTCGTTCATGTCGGCGAGCCCGGCGAGATCGCGCTCATCGATAATCGCAGTCGCGAAGCGCGGCTCCGCGAAAATCATGACGCCCGCAGCAGACTGTATAAGGTGTGCGCAGGTGCGTGAGCCGACGACCAGGAAAAACGCGTCCTGGATCTTGCGGTGCATCCAGACGATTCCCGTCAGCCCGCAAAATACTTCACGTTGGCCGCGCTCGCGCAGGATGTCGCGCTTGTCACGCAGGACGACGGCTTCGGCCGTTTGTGAACTCATGCAGAGACTCCGCTGGCGTCGCGTCGCGCCATTCGAAATTTGACGAGGAACTGCGCCGCGTTGATGACGTAGGCGGCGTAGGCAAAAAGCGCGAGGTAGAGCTGCTCGGTGACGGTCAGCCAGCCGGCAAAGACGCAGACAACGTAGGCCGTGTGCAACGCCATGACGAGCATGCTGACGACGTCCTCCCAGAAAAACGACGGCGCAAAAAGATATTTGCCAAAGACCGCGTGTTCCCAGATCGAACCGGTCACCATGATCGTGTAGAGGATCAGCGTCTTGATCAGCACGGACAGCACGGCGGCGTCCTCACCGACGCCGAAAGAGAGGTAGCGCCAGACGAGAACGGTCGAAACGATGAAGACCAGGAACTGCAGCGGCGCGAGGATGCCCTGCACGAGCGTCCAGACCGTGCGGTCGCGACGCTGTCTCTCCGCATCCGTGTACAGGCGTGCCTGCGTGTTCCGATCGCGAGCGTTTTTTGCCATCCGCTTCTTCTAGTCCTTGCCGCTTCGGCGGCCGCTTTGTGCGGCAGGAGCCGGGCGGTTATCTCCCCGACGGACAGTATAGTGTCAATTTACGTAGACGTAAATATCACTTGACAGATGATCGGTCGACGCGCAAGACTGATTCACGATGCGCAGTGGTTCGCCTGTCGTTCGGCGACGGCTTTCCAGCATTTTCGGGCGGTTTCGTTATAGTAACGGCGACCCTCAAGGTGAATCCGCCAGAAAAATAATGCAGAAAAAAGGTTCGACCGGTCAGCCAGACGAATCCGCGCAGAAACGCTTTTCCGATCGCAACGGTCATCACAGCGACTCGATCCCCTTGCCCAGCGAGCAGATCGATGAACTCGGAATGTCCATGCTCTCGGGGTTGCGCGAGATCATCGAAGGCGACCTGATACCACGACTGATGCTGGCAGTAGATTCACCACGGAAAGAGAGCGGTAGCGCGCAGGCTGCGGAACGCCTGCGTGACTCAGTCGACGAGTTTGTTCAGCTTCTTTTGGCGCACGATGCGTCCATCGCGAGTGGCTACATCAGCACTCTGCGCTCGGACGGTATCCCCTTACAGGCGCTTTACCTTGACCTGCTCGCGCCAGCCGCACGACGCCTTGGCGCGATGTGGGAAGCAGACGAATGCTCGTTTACCGATGTGACAATCGGCGTCTGCCGCATGCACCAGGTCGTCCTCGAATTCAGCCGCTGCTTCGACGCACCAACGTCGTCGCGGGCGTCCGGGAAGAATGTCCTGATCGTCACTGTGCCTGGAGAACAGCACACGTTCGGCATCTTCATGGTGATGGAGTTTTTGCGCAAGGACGGCTGGAATTGCTTCGGTGGCAATCCGGCAAATCTCGCGGAGTTTCAGAGACTTCTTCCGACGCAGAACTTCGATGCTGTCGGGATCTCCGTCAGCGCGGATCGGCATCTCGATACCGCGCGAGACATGATCCGTGAAGTGCGCAGTGACTCTCGCTATGACGACCTGATATTGCTGACTGGCGGCCGCGCGTTCGTGGAGCAGCCGCAACTTGCGATCGAAATGGGTGCCGATGCGACGGCGAGCGATGGCGAAATTGCGGCCCGTGAACTCAAGCGACTCATGAAGAGCAAGCAGCGCCACATCGATTGACGATTGAGTGGCCTGTGGCAAGCGCAAACGTTACGGGTCAGTTACAATACCGGGATGACTGAGTGTCACCTTTTCAAACACCGCAGTTGCTAATGGAAAAGCTGTCGTCTGAACTGACTTCGACGTTGATTGCTGAGGCGTCCGATATCAGTCTCCTGATCGACGACAACGGTGTCATCCAGGATGTCGCCCTCGGCGGCAATGAAGCACGACTCGACGTCGCCTTAGGCTGGGTCGGCACGCCGTGGATCGACACAGTAACGGTCGAAAGCAAAAATAAAATCAAAGACTTGCTGTCTCCTGACGTGAATGGAAAAGGTTCCCTCTGGCGGCAGGTCAACCATCCGACCGGCGACGAGCTCGACCTCCCGATCATGTACAAAACGGTCAAGGCCGAAGACGGGACAATACTCGCCGTCGGCCGTGACTTGAGCCAGATTTCGACGCTGCAACAACGGCTGCTCGACGTCCAGCAATCTCTCGAGAGTGACTACTCCCGTCTGCACCAGGCAGAGATTCGCTATCGCATGTTGTTCTCGATGACGTCGGAGGCGATCCTTTTTGTCGATGCCGATAGCCGCAAGATCGTCGAAGCCAACCCGGCTGCCGGGCGGCTGCTGGAAAAGCCGACGAACAAGATTATCAATCGCGCATTTCCGCGCGGATTCAGCGACAACAGCAACGACGCGATCGAGGATTTGCTCGTCCGCGTCCGGGCAGCGGGTCGTGCCGAGGCCATCATCGTGAGGTCTGCAGCCGACCGTCGGACATTCCGGCTGAACGCGTCACTCGTGCGCAAGGAAGACGGTCCGTTTTTCCTAATCCGGCTGCATGCGCCTGAAGAGAACGGCAAGGACGACAGCTCGCAGAAAATCATCGACGTCATCAATCGCGCGCCGGACGCGTTTGTCATTACCGATCCCGACGGACGCATCACCGCGGCGAACAAGGCGTTTCTCGATTTTTGCTCCATTGCGACGGAACTGCAGGTTTTGAACCAGCCGATTGATAACTGGCTCGGCAGACCCGGCGTCGATGCAAACCTGTTGATCCGGAATCTGAAAAACCGCCCCGAAGTTCGCCATTTTTCCACGACACTGTTCCCTGAATACGGCGAACCGATCGACGTTGAACTCTCCGCAGTCTCGGCATTGGAAAGCGACGAGCCCTGTTTCGGCTTCGTGATGCGGCGTCGCATCTCGCCGACGCGTTCGCCGGGGACGAACGGCGAGACACTGCCGAAGTCGCTGGAAGAAATGACCGAGCTGGTCGGCCGCGTGCCGCTGAAGGACCTTGTCCGCGAGACGACGGACATCATCGAACGCATGTGCATTGAGGCCGCGCTGAAGATGACGGACGACTCGCGCGCGTCAGCCGCGGAGATCCTCGGACTCAGCCGGCAGAGCCTCTATGTGAAACTGCGTCGCTACGGAATCGGCGACCAGGACAGCGACGACCAGCAGTCCGATTGATCTGCGCCGAAACATCCGTTTTGCGCGTTTTTTGATGCCGAATCGGGTCGGCGGATGGCCCGCGAGCCTCCCGACCACCCGGCTGAATCCGACCTCTGTCAGACTACCCTGTCACGAAAGGCGTCAAGTGTAATATTTAATTGACGTTTGAGGGTGTCAAGGTTTATTGTCACTCTACTATGGTGCGTGCGACGGCCAATGCGCTAGCAGCCGACCGTCCTTCCTGGATTGCCTTCGTCGAGCTGCTCAAACCCATTACATGGTTTCCGCCCATGTGGGCTTTCGGCTGCGGGGTGATTGCAGCCGGCGCCTCACTCGCCGACCGCTGGCCCTTCGCCGTCGCCGGCATGCTGCTGGCTGGCCCCCTGGTCTGCGGAACCAGCCAGGTCGTCAATGACTGGTTCGACCGCCACGTCGACGCCATCAACGAACCGAAACGCCCGATCCCGTCGGGCCGTGCGCCGGGACAGTCCGCACTCTATTTCGCTGTCATCTGGACGTGCGTGTCTGCGCTTGTAGCAGCAGCGCTCGGCAGCTGGGTCCTGATCGCGGCCCTCGTTGGCCTCGCCCTCGCCTGGGCCTACAGCGCGCCACCGCTGCGCCTGAAACAGAACGGCTGGCTCGGTAATGCAGCCGTCGGCCTCTGCTACGAAGGCTTGCCGTGGTTCACGGCATCGGCGGTCATGCTCGGCGGCTTGCCGCCGGTTGAGATCCTCGCGCTGGCGCTGCTGTACAGCATCGGCGCACACGGCATCATGACCCTGAACGACTTCAAAGCGATCGAAGGCGACCGGATCATGAACATCAGGACGATTCCGGTGCAGCTTGGCGAGAAGCCGGCCGCACGGGTCGCCGCGATCGTCATGGCCGTCCCGCAGGTCGTCGTTGTCCTGCTGTTGATCCGGTGGCAGCAGGAAGCAGCGGCCGCAATCGTCGCCGCCCTGCTCTTCGTCCAGATTCTTTTGATGCTGCGTTTCGTCGCGAAACCCGTTGAACGCGCGACCTGGTTCAGCGGCTTCGGCGTCCTGCTCTATGTACTCGGGATGCTGGCGAGCGCGTTCGCCGTCCGCGGGCTGCTCGTCGCATGAGCCGCTCCACGACGCCCTGGTCTGCCATCGTCCGGCTCGGACTCGTGCAGACGTCGCTGGGTTCTATCGTCGTACTGACGACCTCCACGCTGAATCGCATCATGGTTGTCGAGCTTGCGCTCGCCGCTGTCCTGCCCGGCGCACTCGTGGCCGCTCATTACTTTATCCAGATTTCGCGTCCGCGCTTCGGTCACGGTTCCGACCGCGGACAGCGTCGCACGCCGTGGATTATTGGCGGCATGTCGGTGCTCGCATTGGGAGCGATTCTTGCGACCGCCGCGACGGCGCTCATGCTAAGCTCGTTAATTGCCGGCATCGGCCTCGCGGTCGTGGCCTTCCTGATGATAGGTGCAGGCGTCGGAGCAAGCGGCACCTGCCTGCTCGTTCTGCTGTCGTCCTGCGTCGACGGCCGGCGCAAGCCGGCTGCCGCGAGCATCACCTTCATCATGATGATCGCTGGCTTCGCGATTACGGCATCGGTCGTGGGGCAGCTGCTTGATCCCTTCTCTTTCGCACGACTGCTGGTCATCGCATCGGGAGTCGGGGTGATCGCCGTCGCAGTAACCGCAATTGCGTTGATCGGAATCGAGTCGCGCTATTCGTCCGCGATCAGGGAACTCGAGCATCACGACACCACAGCATTTGGCGATGCGCTGAAAGTCGTTCTCGGCGAACGCCACACTCGACGCTTTGCGCTGTTCGTTTTTATTTCAATGCTGGCCTACAGCGCGCAGGACCTCGTGCTGGAGCCATTCGCCGGCGCCGTGTTCGGACTGACGCCCGGCGAGTCGACGCAGCTTGGGGGAACCCAGCACGCTGGCGTGCTCGTCGGCATGTTGCTCGTGGCCCTGCTCGGCTACCTTGCCTCCGGCAACCGCCAGGCATTGATGCGACGCTGCATGATGGCCGGCTGCATTGCATCGGCAAGCATCCTCGTGCTGCTCGCCGCATCGGGCTACGCCGCCTTTCAATGGCCGCTGTCGGCAACGGTTTTCGCGCTCGGACTCGCGAACGGCACGTTCGCAGTCGCAGCGATCGCCTGCATGATGCAGCTCGTCACGAGCGGCGAGAAGAATCGCGATGGACTGCGGATGGGCGTCTGGGGCGCAGCCCAGGCCATTGCGTTCGGCGCAGGCGGTATCGCCGGCACGCTCGCCGTCGACATTGTTCGCGCCGCAAGCGGATCCGCGGTTCACGCCTATGCGGGCGTGTTTGTCTTGCAGGCGCTTTTGTTCGCGGTCGCTGCACTGCTGGCGGCCGAGGTTTCTCGCCGATCAATCACCATGCCGGACACGGCCGGAGTGAATGCCTGATGGAAAATTTTGATGTTGTCGTCGTCGGCGGCGGACCCGCAGGCGCAACCGCTGCGAAGGAAATTGCCGAGGCCGGAAAGTCTGTCCTGCTTCTTGATCGCGGCGGCCGGATCAAACCCTGCGGCGGAGCGATTCCGCCGATCCTGATGCGCGAGTTTGACGTACCGGACTCCGTCCTGGAAACGCGGGTGACGTCCGCGAGAATGATTGCGCCCTCCGACACCGGCGTCGACATGGAGATCGGCGGATTCGTCGGCATGGTCGACAGGGAATCCTTCGACCCGTGGTTGCGCGGTCGCGCCGCAGCGGCAGGCGTACGGGTCCTCGACGCGAAGTTTCTGACGCTCGAAGAGCAGGCAGACAGGTCTCTGCATGTCTCGTTCAAAGACGATGTGGGTCACCAGTGCAGTGTCGCAACGCGTTTACTGATCGGCGCAGACGGCGCCGCCTCTCCGGTGCGCCGGCAGGCGTTCAAAAACCAGGAAACGATGAAGCACGTCTTCGCGTATCACGAGATTGTGAAGTCTCCGCCTGGGAAAACGGCGTCCTACGATCCGCTGCGCTGCGATGTCTACTACCAGGGCAAAGTGTCCCCCGATTTCTACGGCTGGGTCTTTCCGCATGGCAAGTGCACGAGCGTCGGCGTGGGCTCGGCGGTGAAGGGCTTCTCCCTGCGCAACGCCGTCAAACAGATGCGTGACGAGACGGGACTGGACGACTCGCAGATCGTCCGACGGGAGGGCGCGCCGCTGCCCCTGAAACCCTTAAGGCGCTGGGACAATGGTCGCAACGTCCTGCTGATCGGCGACGCCGCCGGCTGTGTCGCTCCGTCTTCCGGCGAAGGCATCTACTACGCGATGAGCTCCGGACGTTTCGCCGCTGTTGCCGCTGCTGAGTTCCTCGCGACCGATAATGCGCGGGTTCTCAAACGCGTGCGCCGCAACTTCATGAGCGCGCATCGCATCGTGTTCTTCATTCTTGGCGTCATGCAGCACTACTGGTACCGCAACGACAAGCGCCGCGAAAAATTTGTCGACATTTGCCGCGACCCGGACGTCCAGAAGCTGACGTGGGACGCCTATATGAACAAGAAGCTTGTCCGGGCGAAACCGGGCGCGCACATCCGGATTTTCTTTAAGGATCTGGCACACCTGGTCGGGATGAATCCATCGTAAGAGTGGCATGCGCGCTGCGCATGACCTGGCCGCGAGTCATCAGGGGGAAGTAAACGTGTCTTCTGAAAAAATAAAAATCGGCATCAGCGGATTGGCAGCCTATGTGCCGCCCTATCGCGTTCAACTCGAGGACTGGTGTGACTGGACCGGCAACCACTGGCCGAAAATTCGCGATGTCGTCGGAAGAAGCTTCCGACTGCGCGGACCGAACCACAGCGTCTACACGATGGCAGCGACTGCTGTCATGCGGCTGATCCAGCAATACGACATCGACCCAACGCAAATTCGCTTCCTTGGCTTCGGGACGGAATCGAGTACCGACAACTCCGCCGGTGCCGTGATTCTGAAAGGGATGATCGACGAGGCGCTGAAGAGCCAGGGCAAGCCCCCGATTTCGCGGGCCTGCGAAGTGCCGGAATACAAGCACGCCTGCCTCGGCGGCGTCTACGCAATGAAGGGTGCAATCCGCTATCTCGCAACGGACGGACGCGGCAGCAAGGCGATCGTTGTCTGCGCCGATATCGCGGAATATGCACGCGGCAGCAGCGGCGAACCGACACAGGGTGCGGGCGCGGTTGCGATGTTGATCGATGAAGACCCGACGATTGCGAGTATCGATCTGGCGATCTCCGGTTCGGCGTCCGACTACCGTGGCATCGATTTCCGCAAGCCAATGGTGCGCTTCTGCGGCCAGGACCGCAGCGAGACCCACCAGGTCCAGGATTTCCCGTTGTTTAACGGCAAGTACTCGACAACCTGCTACGTAGACGAGACCCTGCACGCGCTGGATGACATGTACAGAAAGCGTTCACTGGATGCGATCGACTACCTGCGCTCGCTGGACACGATCTTCATGCACCGGCCGTACCGGCGCATGCCGGAGACGGGACTCGGCCTCGCCTATCTGTTCGCGCTCTCGCGCGGCACGGCGACGGACCGGGATGAACTCTCAGGCTATGCGACGACTGCAGGTGTCGACGGCGACGCTCTGCTCAGTGAAATGCAGGAACAACCGGAAGTGTCGGCGTTTGCGACCGAAGAACGCCTGCACGATGAGGCCTACCCGATGACGATGCAGGCCCTGAAAGCCTTCCGCCAGTCCGAGCGCTACCAGGACGAGGTCCTCGCCAAGCTTTCTTTAGGCGGCGACAAGATTCGCGATCTCGGCAATCTCTACACGGCCGCGATGCCGGCATGGCTTGCCGCGGGCCTGGAAAGCGCGCTGGAGGACGATCTCGATCTCACCGGCCAGGAACTGCTCACTCTCGGCTACGGAAGCGGTGACGCGGCGGAAGTGATCCCGTTCTTTGTCGAGCCGGGCTGGCGGGAAGCGAGCGCACGAATCCGCTTCTCGGAGGCCATGGAGACCGCCGTGGACGTGACGGCGGCCCAGTATGCGGACATGCATGACGGGCGAATCGCGCGCGATCTTGAGCCCGTCGGGTCGAACGAGTTCGTCATCGACTCCGTGGGACAGGCAGACAACCGGCACTTCCAGGACCTCGGCATCGAGTACTACCGCTACGTGTCTGCCTGAGTCACCGAGGGCCGCCGCGCGGCACTGATTCGAAACCAGGCATCTCTTGTCGTTGCAGAAGCGACACCTCCGCACTTGTCTATAATCTGTCTAATGTTTTGTGGCACACTGCCTCGACACACGGACGGAGACTGAAGGCTTTGAGTGCGAAATCGAATGGAAAATCGCTGCGCTACGGCATCGGGGCAGTCGCCCGCATGACCGGGCTCACGGATCACACGATCCGGGTCTGGGAACGCCGCTACGAAGCGGTGGTTGCCGACCGCGCCAAGAACGGCAGGCGCGAATACTCCGAAGCCGATGTCGAAAAGCTGAGCCTGCTCAAGCGATTGACCGATGACGGCATCGCGATCAGCCGGATCGCGAACCACAGCGTCGACGAACTGCGCGAACGAGCGCTCAATATGCGGCAGATCTCGTCGGGCGCACCGACGCCGGAGACCGTGCAGATTGCGGTGCTCGGGGAACTCGTCCCGCTGCTGCTCAAGGAACATCCCGCCGAAATCGCGCCCATCGACGTTGTCGTTGCGGACAGTAACAAGGAGCACTTCGTTGCGGCCGTCAGCGGCAGGACGATTGACGTCGTCGCGCTGGAAGTTCCCGTTCTGGACGACGCTGCTCTGGAAACCCTGAAAGAACTGGAACGCGAAGCGAATGCGCGCGCCGGGGTACTGGTCTATCGCTTTGCGACACGCAAGGATATCGAGCGGGCAACCGACAGCGGGATCCACGTCCTGCGCGCACCGACTGACGTCGATCCGGTCCGCAACATCCTGATCCGCGCCGCGCGCGAGGGGACTC
>CAWUHY010000080.1:0-11575 GCA_963922215.1 uncultured Gammaproteobacteria bacterium
GGTCGCAGGCGACGAGAGTGACCGCCGGGCGCTCCAGCGCGATCGCAATCGCGATTGCACCGGTTCCGGTTCCGAGATCGGCGATGCGCATCGAGGACCTGGCTGGAATCAGTTCGAGTGCGACCTCAACAAGGCGCTCTGTTTCCGGCCGCGGAACGAGCGTGTCCGGCGTGACGCGCAGCGGCACCGACCAGAATTCGCGCGTGCCGAGCAGGTAGGCAACCGGTTCGCCGTCGAGTCGCCGCTCAATCATCGACTCGAAGGCGTCGACTTCGCGACCTTCGAGATCATCGCCCGCATGCACGAACAGCCACGTACGCGACTGGCCCAGCGTATGCGCGAGCAGCAGTTCCGCGTCGAGTCGCGGGCTGTCGCTCACTGACTCCAGTCGAAGAGCGGCTTCCGACAAGCGCGTGCTGATCCGCATGCGAGAAAGTCTCCGGGGTGGTGGGGGGTCGGGCGCTTCGCGTACACTCGCAGGCTTTCCCGACTGGCAACGTTCCATGCAAGTCTACTCCAACATACTCGAGATGGTGGGTCGAACGCCCATGCTCGAAGTCACGCAGTTCGACACCGGCAAGTGCCGCCTCTTCCTGAAACTCGAATTAATGAACCCCGGCGGGTCGATCAAGGACCGCATCGGAATCTCGATGATCGAGGAAGCCGAGAAGCGCGGTGACCTGAAACCCGGCGACACAATCGTCGAAGCGACGGCCGGCAACACCGGCCTCGGCCTGGCGCTGGTCGCGGCGCGCAAGGGCTACCACCTGATCCTCGTGCTGCCGGACAAAATGAGCCAGGAGAAAATCTTCAACCTGCGCGCGATGGGCGCCGAAGTCGTTCTGACACGCTCCGACGTCGGCAAAGGCCACCCCGAGTACTACCAGGATCTCGGCCGCAGCATTGCGAAAGAGAAGGGTGCGTACTTCATTAACCAATTCGGCAATCCGGACAACCCGCTGGCGCATGAAAAAACCACGGGCCCTGAAATCCTGGAGCAGGCTGGCGACGATCTCGATGCCATCGTGCTCGGCGTTGGCTCGAGCGGGACGGTATCCGGTCTGAGCAAGTACCTCGCCGAGAATGCGCCGGATGTGAAGCTGGTGCTTGCCGATCCTGAAGGTTCGATCCTCGCGGACTACATCAACAAGGGCGAACTGGGCGAGGGCGGAAGCTGGCTCGTCGAGGGTATCGGCGAGGACTTCCTGCCGGACATCGCTGACTTCAGTCAGGTGGACAAGGCCTATTCGATCTCGGACGCGGAGTCCTTCCAGATCGCGCGCGAGCTGTTGCGCAAGGAAGGCCTGCTCGCCGGCTCGTCGTCCGGCACGCTGCTCGCCGCGGCATTGAAGTACTGCCGCGAACAGACCGAAGAAAAAACCGTCGTCGCATTCGCCTGCGATACCGGCAACAAGTATTTGTCAAAGCTCTACAACGACTTCTGGATGGAAGACCAGGGCTTCATCGAGCGCGAAAAGTTTGGTGACCTTCGCGACCTGATCGGGCGACTGCACGACCAGCGGGCGACCGTCACGGTCGGACCGAAAGACATTTTGACGACCGCGCACAACCGGCTGCGCAACGCCGGGTTTTCGCAGCTCCCGGTCATGGACGACGGTCGCCTGATCGGCGTTGTGACCGAGGATGCGATCATTCAGCACGTCTTCGAAAAGCCGGGCCGGATGAACGCGAACGTCGAAGATGCGATGGAAAGTGCTTTCATCAAGCTTGAAAAAGACACCAGCATCAACAATCTCGTTGCGATGCTGAGTGTGCAACCGTATGCGGCAATCATGGACGAAGACACGTTCCTCGGGCTAATCACCCGGTCCGACGTGTTGAACTACCTGCGCCGCGAGATGGGAACCGTATGAAAAAGAAGAACGCGTTCGCGACGCGAACGATTCACGCCGGCCAGTCGCCGGATCCGTCCACCGGCGCGATCATGCCGCCGATCTATGCGACGTCGACATACGTGCAATCGAGCCCGGGCAAACACCAGGGCTACGAATACTCGCGGACACAGAATCCGACGCGCATGGCCTGGGAGCGCTGCATTGCCGATCTTGAGTCCGGCTCGCACGGTTTCGCCTTCGCATCTGGTATGGCGGCGACTGCGACGATCCTCGAATTGATCGATACCGGCAGCCACGTCATTGCGCTCGACGATCTTTACGGCGGCACGCGACGTTTGTTCGACGGCGTACGTCGTCGGTCCGCGGGTTTGTCGTTTTCGTTCGTGGACATGACCGATATCAGCAAGATCGAAGCGGCCCTGACTGACGAGACCCGGATGATCTGGGTCGAGTCCCCGAGCAACCCGCTGCTGAAAATCGTCGATCTTCAGGCGGTTGCCGATCTCGCGAAGGAACGCGACATCCTTCTCGTCGCCGACAACACCTTTGCCACGCCGTACCTGCAGCGACCGCTGGAATTCGGTTTCGACATCGTTATGCACTCGGCGACGAAATTCCTGAACGGACACTCCGACATGATCGGCGGCGTTGCCGTGACGGCCGATTCGGACATCGCCGAGCGTCTCGCGTATCTGCAGAACTCCGCCGGCGGCATCAGCGGCCCATTTGACAGCTTTCTGGCACTGCGCGGCGTCAAAACGCTTGACGTACGCATGGAGCGGCACTGCAAGAGTTCGCAAGTCATCGCCGAATGGCTGGAGCAGCACGACCTCGTTGATCGTGTGCTTTATCCGGGTCTGGCGTCACACCCGCAGGCGGAACTTGCCGGGCGGCAGATGGCCTCGGGGGGCGGCATCGTCACTTTCTTCATCAAGGGCGATCTCGAAAACGCACGTCGTTTCCTGGAAAACTGCGAGGTGTTTGCGCTTGCCGAAAGCCTGGGCGGCGTCGAGAGTCTCGTCGATCACCCGGCGATCATGACGCATGCGTCGGTACCGGAAGAGCGGCGCGCAGAACTCGGCATTTCAGACCAGCTTATCCGCCTGTCGGTCGGTATCGAGGATGTCGACGATCTGATCGCGGATCTCGATCGCGCGCTCGAGGCTTCGAAGGGCTGACGAGGCGGCCGATACCTGTCGCCAAAAACCGACGCAATTCCAATCATTTAGCCCGTTCGGGCCGGACTGTGACTGCGGTCACAACATCGGACATCCTGCGGCGTAGGATCGGGATTATTGGAAAATGCCGGGGACGGGCATGCACAGGGATCTCAATACGACGCGCCGTCGAGGACTGCAGATTGCGAGTTTCGGGCTCGCGATTTTCGTGCTCGCTGCCTGCAAATCCAGCTACGACGAGGCCGCGGAAGAGTTTTTCGCGAATCGCGCGCCTGTCCCGACGCCCGGCACACCGCCGCCGACGACCGGTAGCTTCGGTCCGAATTTCTCCGAAATCCAGACGGCCGTCTTCACCCCCGACTGTGCGACCTCCGGTTGCCATGCCGGCGGCTCTCCCGCGGCTGGCCTGAATCTCGAATCTGCAAACAGCTACACGGCGCTGGTTAGTGTCGCGAGCACACAGGATTCTGGAATTCTCCGCGTCAATCCGGGCGATCCGGCGACCAGCTATCTCATCCAGAAACTCGAAGGCACGGCAGCGACAGGACAACAGATGCCTCCGTCCGGTGCCCTCGACCAGTCCGACATCGACACGGTCAAGCAGTGGATCAGCGACGGCGCAATCGACGATCGCGTGCAGTCCGCAACGCCAATCCGCGTGACGTCGCTGTCTGTCACACCGAATTCAACGATCGACACGGCTCCGTCGGCAATCACGGCGGGTTTCGATCGCGAAGTGGATGCGTCCACCGTCAACACCGTGACCTACCTGTTGCAGGCAAGCACCGACGGCACGTTCGACAACGGCGACGATGTGAACATCGCGGCAAGCGCAATCACGGTGCCGATGGCGAATCCACAGAGCGCCGTCTTCGAACTGAACGGCGTCTCTCTCGCCGACGATGTGTACCGTGTCCGTCTGCTGGGCGATGGCGCATCGGTCGTCCTCGATCTCGACGCGAATGCCCTCGACGGCGAATTCTCCGGCACCTTCCCGTCCGGCAACGGCACGGCTGGCGGAGACTTTTCCGCGCAGTTCACGCTGGCAACACCTGTTGTGCTGGGCCCGACGCTCGACCAGATCCAGGGTGCGATCTTCACGCCGGACTGCGCAACCGCGGGCTGTCACAACGCAACGACGCAAGCCGCCGGCCTGTCGCTGGCCGACGCCGACACAAGCTTTGCGGAACTGGTCGACGAATTCAGCGGCCAGAACGGGCAGAGCAATGTGAAGCTTGTCGATCCCGGTAATCCGGATGCGAGCTACCTGATTCGCAAACTCGAAGGTGCCGCCGGCATCACCGGGAACCGCATGCCGCCGGGCACGCCGCTGCCGCAGTCGGAGATCGATGTCATTCGCCAGTGGATTACCGACGGCGCGCTGCGCTGATTGATTTCCGCTGACAAGTCGATTGCGCTGCGTTAACTTGGCGACCTCGCCGGGTTACGAGAACAACAATGATCGACCGCAAACTGCTTTCCGTTTCAGCGCTTTCCATTCTGCTTGCGGCCTGCGGGTCCGAGGACGCAGCCGTCAATCAGTCGGACGGCGCTGACCTCATCCTGACGAACGCGCGCGTCTACACCCTGAACTGGAGTGAACCCGACCCGGATGGCACGGTCGCGTCCGATGCGCCGCGAGTCGACGGCAAGTGGCGACCCGACGCCGAGGCCGTTGCGACGCGGGACGGTGACATTGTTTTCGTCGGCGACACGGCTGAAGCGCTGAAGTTTGCCGGCGATGCGACGCGGATCGTTGACCTGGCTGGCGCAACCGTCATCCCGGGTCTCGTCGACTCACATACGCACATCTTCGATCTTGGAGCCAAGCTCGACACCGTCGATCTGCGCGGCGTCGCAACCGAGGAGGAAGCGGTCGCGATGGTCGCGGAGCGCGCTAAATCAGTACCGAAAGGGGAGTGGATTATCGGCGGCGGCTGGGACGAAGGTGCCTGGGCGAACCGCTATCCCGACAAGGTTCTCCTGAGTGAGATGGTGCCCGACCATCCGGTGTTCCTCGACAGCTTGCACGGTTTCGCGGCGTGGGCGAACCAGGCGGCACTCGACGTGGGCGGAATCACTGCCGACAGCGACGTTCCGGTCGGCGGCGAGATGCTGCTCGGTGACGACGGGGAGCCGAACGGACTCTTCATGAACCGTGCGACGACGATGCTCGACGCCATCGTTCCGCCGCCGCCGCGCGAAACCCTGATCAAGCAGGTGCTGCTCGCGCTGAACGAGATGGCAGAAGACGGTTACGTCGCCGTCCACGATGCGGGGCTCGACTCGCGGCGGATGAGCGTGCTCGAGCAATTGGAGGAAGAAGCCCGGCTGCCGATCCGCGTTTACGCGATGCTGTCGCTGCGCGACGAGCCGTTGACTCGGGAGTGGATTGAACGCGGTCCGGATACCGACAACGACAGCATGCTTGTGACGCGAACCGTCAAGGCCTACTACGACGGCTCGCTGGGCTCGCGCGGCGCACGACTGCTCTACGACTACCACGACATGCCCGGTCATCGCGGCATCAGCGGCGACGGCTACGGTTTCAACCAGGAACTGAACGCGGAGGCGATGAAGGCCGGTTTCCAGATTGCGATCCATGCGATCGGCGACGCGGGCAATCGCGAAGCACTGGATATCCTGGAGTGTGTGTTTCAGGAAGCCCCGTCGACCCGCGACAACCGTCACCGCATTGAACACGCGCAGGTCATGCACCCCGATGACATCAAGCGGCTGGGTCAGCTCGACATCATCGCCTCGATGGAGCCGCCCCACGCGATGGAAGACAAGACCTGGGCGGAGGACCGGCTTGGCCCCGAGCGCATACTCGGCGCCTATGCGTGGCGTTCGCTGCGCGAGACCGGCGCAGACATCACGTTCAATTCGGACAACCCGGGTTCCGACCACAGCATTTTCTACGGACTGCACTCGGCGATCACCCGTCAGGACAAAAACCTCGAGCCGGAGGGCGGCTGGTACGCGGAGCAGACGCTGACGTCGGAAGAATCCGTGCGCGCCTACACGAGCTGGTCGGCTTACGCGAGCTTCCGCGAGGACGACACCGGGATTATCGAAGCCGGCCGCTGGGCGGACCTGACGGTCATGGATATCGATCCTTTCGTGCTCGCTGAAGATAGCCCGTCCGATCTCCTGAACGGCCGCATCCTGATGACAATCGTCGACGGCGAGATCGTCTACGAGCGCTGACGCGTCGCGCTCGCCGTGAACTTCGCGATTCCTGACGGTCGAACAGGAGCAGCGAGGCGGGTCCGGCCGCGACACTGATTCTGAATAGCGTGCTCACCTCGCCCGAAGCCGACTCACTGTCGAACACCGGGGGATTGATGCGCTTTCGAAGCCTGCTTAACGTCGCGTTGCCGCTCATCGCCGGCCTGATGTTTTTTCCGCAAGCCGCGAGCGCCGACGACACCGTTCGGGATGTTCTCGTGTTCGGCGCGAGCGGTCGCATCGGTCAGCACATCGTCGAGGAAGGGTTGAAGCGTGGCTATGCGATCACCGGCGTCAGCCGCGTCCCGTCGCGACTTTCGGACTGGTCGGAACGAATCAGGATTGAGGCCGGCGATATTCTGGATCGCGAGCGAACACGCGAGCTGATCGCCGCCCACGATGCGGTCATCGTTTCGATCGGCGGAATGCCGCGCGACAAGAATCCCGAAACCTACATCGCCGCGCTCGCCGCTGAGAGCCTGATCGAAGTCATGCAGGAATTCGGCGAGGACGGACCGCGCCTCATTTTCGTTGGCAACCTGTTCACGCTGATTTACGAGGACGGCAAGTCATTGCTCGATCTCGGGCGCGTGGATGAGTCTCACCGTTACTACACGATGTTCTACGGCCACGAGATCGCGCTCCAGAAATTCCGCGCGAGCCGCGGCGTGAACTGGACGATCGCGACGCCGCCGAACGGACTTCGGCTCGAGGGCTTCACCGGTCGTATCCGCTTCGGCGGCGACGAGCTCCTGCGCGACCCGGACGGTCGACCGTCGGAAATTTCCTACGAGGATTTCGCCTTCGGTGTCTTTGAAGAACTGGACCGAGGGCACTACATCCGTCAGCGGTTCAACGTGGCTCGGGATGTCAGCGTGCATTCCGACTTCCCGGATGATCAATCAGGAAATCCTTAAATAGTTGATCTGCAGATAAAAAAAGACAATCTGTTCCTGATGCCGGCAATCAGGAAGTCCTGACCGCAGTCGGGCGGCAGGCTCGCGTTTCCATTCACAAGGGAGACCCGCCATGTCCAGGGATCGCTACACCAATTCGAGAATCGACCGTCCTGATGAGATTGCCGACGCTGCGTCGGGAGACGTCCGCGTCGATCCGGTCAAGGTTTTGTGGATTGGTGGGATGTTCGTCGCCGGCACGATTGGGAGTGCTTTGACCTTCACCGCCTCCGCCGTATTTCTGTTCCTGATAACGACCGGCGTCACGCTGTGTCTCGGCCACTCCCTCGGCATGCACCGGCTCTTCATCCACCGGAGCTACCGCGCGCCGAAACTGCTTGAGTATTTTTTCGTGCATCTTGGTGTGCTGGTCGGCCTCGCCGGTCCGCTGGGCATGATGCGAACGCACGACCTGCGGGACTGGGCGCAACGCCAGACGGACTGCCACAGCTACTTTTCGCACGGCGAACACTGGCTCAAGGATTTTTTCTGGCAGCTCTTCTGTTCAATTCGCCTGGAGCGGCCCCCGACTATCGACATCGAGGCGCACGTCGCCGAAGACCCTGTCCACTGCATCATGGAAAAGACGTGGATGTTGCAGCAACTGCCGTGGGCGATTCTGTTCTTCGCGATTGGCGGCTGGTCCTGGGTGTGCTGGGGCATCGCGAGTCGTGTGAGTGTGTCGATTGTCGGCCACTGGCTGATCGGACACTTCGCTCACAACGAGGGCGACAAGGATTGGCACGTCGACGGCGCCGCCGTGCAAGGGCATAACGTGCCGTTCGCTGCCTTACTCACGATGGGCGAGAGCTGGCACAACAACCACCATGCGTTTCCCGGTTCTGCAAAGCTTGGTCTGGAGCCCGGCCAGTGGGATCCGGGCTGGGTCGTCCTGAAGCTGCTCGAGTGCTGCGGTCTGGCCAGTGACTTTGTCCTGCCAGAGGACCTGCCGGCGCGCGCCGATCTTCGTCGCTTGCCCGGCCGTATCGACTGCCGTTCGGCGGAGGTCGCACGATGAATTCCGCACGCGCTCAACCCGCAAAGGTTGTCATCCGCGGGCGTCCGCTGAATTGCCTCGTTTGCGGTAGCGACGATTTCATTCACAAACGCATCGCGCTGAAATCACCGCTACGCTCGTTGCTGAGACTGGGATGGTTGAATGACTCCAGCGACGTCGCCGTCTGTGATCGCTGCGGTTACGTGCACACGTTCATCCTGTAGCGGACAACGAAAGCGGTACGAGCAGGATTTGCGCTAGACTGTCCGCGCTCGCGATTCACCTCTACGGAATTCGGTAAGGAGCCTAAAAATAATGAGAATCATCCTTGTCCACCTCGCAGCATGTTTGCTGCTCCCCTTCGGCGCCGCCAACGCCGACGACTCGACCGATCAGAAAGCGGTCCTCATCACCGGCGCGACGAGCGGTATCGGTCGTCTGACGGCTGAGACGCTCGCGGAGTCCGGCTACTTCGTCTACGCCGGTGCGCGAAAGCAGGAGGACATGGACGAGCTGAACGCCATCGACAACATCATGGCTGTTCGACTGGACGTCACAGTCCAGGAAGACATTGACGCGGCGGTCGCGCTGATCGAAAAAGAAGGCCGAGGGCTCTGGGGGCTCGTGAACAATGCCGGCGTCAACGTCATTGATCCGTTAATCGAGTCGGACATGTCCGATCTTGAGTTTCTGTTCGACGTCAACGTCTACGGCGTCGTTCGGGTCACGAAAGCGTTTGCGCCGATGATCATCGAGTCGCGGGGCCGCATCGTAAACATCAGTTCAATCGCTGGTGTGCTCGCCGGCGGCCTAGACGGTTACGGTTTCTACGTGATGAGCAAGCATGCCGTCGAGGCGTTTACCGACCAGCTCGCCTGGGAGATGGCGAAGTTTGGCGTGCGCGTGAGCTCAGTCCTGCCGGGCGGTTTCGAGTCCGAGATCGGCAACTCGCGCTGCAGGCGCATGCTGAAAAACCAGGCGGAAAAGAAGTACCGCTATTTTGCCGAGAGCATGCAGGTCTACATTGATCTGTGTAACAAACGCCAGTCCGGCGAAGAACTGGAACTCGGACCGAAGCCCGTGCCCGTGGCGCTGGCCGTTGAACATGCGCTGTTTGCCGAGACACCAAAAGATCACTACCTCGTGCCCGGCGAGACAATGGAGTCACGCCTGACGATTGCGAAGCTCATCGAGGAAATCGCCGGATTAAACGTCGATCTCGAAAGCGGAATTTCGCGAGAAGAGCTGCTCGATATTTACGACAACGAAATGCGCATCGCCAAGGGCGAGCAGCCGCGCACGATGCCCGGCTTTTACGAAAGCGGCGCGGACGAATAAGCCACACACATCGCCATCAACAACCGGAGTTTCATACCGATGTACAAGACGACGACGCTCGTGACCGGACTGACGGGAATCCTGCTTCTGACTGCCTGCGGCAGCTCAAGCGAGGATGCCGAGACACCCGAAGAACTGTACGAATCCTGCATCGCCGTGTTCGAAGAGAAGGGCGGGCCGGTCGAGTTGGGACAGGCAATGTGCGACTCGATGCGCAAAGCCTGCGAGGCGAATCCCGACGGCGAGGAGTGCGCGAAGGCGAAGCGTATCGTCGACAGCGCCTGAATGGCGCCTCGCTAGTTCGCGTCTTCGAGTTCCGCCAGCCGGTCAGCCTGGTATTCGCTCTGCAGTGGCTGAATAACCTGGTCGAGCCCGCCCTCGAGGATTTCATCGAGCTTGTACAGGGTCAGGTTGATCCGGTGGTCGGTGACGCGCCCCTGCGGAAAGTTGTAGGTCCGGATGCGTTCCGAGCGGTCGCCCGAACCGACCAGTGAACGCCGCTTTTCTGCCTGCTCCGTTTGCTGTGCGCTTTGCTGCGCGTCGAGGAGTCGTGCCTGTAGAAGCGACATCGCGCGTGCACGGTTCTTGTGCTGCGAACGCTCGTCCTGGCACTCGACGACGATGCCGGTGGGAAGGTGCGTCAGGCGCACCGCCGAATCTGTCTTGTTGACGTGCTGCCCACCGGCGCCTGACGCCCGGTAGGTATCGACGCGCAGGTCCGCCGAGTTGATCTCGATCTCTTCGAGTTCGTCCGGTTCCGGCAGGACAGCCACGGTACAGGCCGAGGTGTGAATGCGGCCCTGCGACTCGGTGGCGGGCACGCGCTGGACGCGGTGGGCACCGGACTCAAATTTCAGGCGTGCGTAGATGCCGCTGCCGGTGATGCGCGTAATGATTTCCTTGTAGCCGCCGTGTTCACCCTCGCGTTCGTTCAGGATTTCGACCTGCCAGCGCATGGACTCTGCATACTTCGAATACATGCGGAAAAGGTCGCCTGCAAAAATGGCTGCCTCGTCGCCGCCGGTTCCCGCGCGTACCTCGAGGTAGACGTTGCTGTTGTCGTAGGGGTCAGGCGGAATCAGGGCTTTTTGTAAGTCCTGAAGCAGCGCCTCGCGCTTCGGCTCCAGCGTTTCGACCTCGTCGGCGCCCATCTCCGCGAGCTCGGCATCGTCGTCCTCGGCCATCGAGCGGGCCGCTGAGAGGTCCTCCTCGAGTGCCTCGTAGTCCCGGAACAGTCCGACGATCGACTCCAGGCGTGCGTACTCCTGCGACAGGTCGCGGAACTTGTTCTGGTCACCAATGACGTCCGGATCGGCGAGCAGGCCTTCGAGTTCCTCGAAGCGGTCGCGGACCGATTCGAGTCGGAAACGTATCGACTCTTTCATCGGGATTTTCCGTCGTCGAGTCCGAACAGGGCGCGGGCGGCAGCGATCAGTTCTTCATCCGAGGCTTCGCTGGCTTCGCGCAGGCGCACGCTGGGTGTGTGCATCAGTTTCTTCATCAGCGCGGCGGTCGCGTAGTCGACAGCATCGCTTGCGTCACTGCCCTGGCGAATGCGCTTTTCTGCCTGCGCGAGCACCTGCGAGCGAATCGTCTCGGCGTGGTCGCGCAGGCTCGTAATCACGGGGGCGACCTGCTTCGCGCGCTGCATCGACAGGTAGCGCGAAATCTCGTCGTCGAGAATCCGGTTTGCGTCGATAGCCGCCGCCTCACGATTGCCCATGCCGTCGTGAATGACCTTCTCGAGGTCGTCGACGGTGTAGAGATAGACGTCGTCCATGTTGCCGACGTCGGGGTCGATGTCTCTGGGCACAGCGATATCGACGGCGAGAATCGGTCGCCGCTTGCGCGCCTTGATCGCTTTTTCCATATGTTCACGCAGGATGATCGGCTCGCCACTTGCGGTCGAGCTGATCACGATGTCGGCCTGCGGCAGCGTGCCGGCAAGCTCGGACAGGGGCAGAGCAAAGCCGTCGAACTGGTGTGCGAGCCCGCGCGCCCGGTCGAGACTGCGGTTCG
>CAWUHY010000081.1:0-11533 GCA_963922215.1 uncultured Gammaproteobacteria bacterium
TCCACGGTGCGCAGCAGGAAGTCATATTCCTCGAATACAGCAACGCACGGCTGTCCGAACTCGGGCTCTCGCCTCAGCAGCTGTCCGCGGCACTGGGCAGCGTCAATATTGTCTCCTCCGGCGGCGACATCCTGAGCGGTCGTGAGCGCATCACCCTCGAACCCACCGGCAACTTCGAGTCGGTCGAGGAGCTGAAGCGCACGGTCATCAACCTGCCAACCGGCGCGATCGTCTACCTCGAAGACATCATCGACGTCTACCGCGCCTACAAGGATCCGCCGCGCGATGTCGCACGCTCGAACGGCGAACCGACGCTGGCACTCGCGATCTCGATGCGTGAAGGCGGCGACATCCTGAAACTCGGTCAGCGGCTCGAAGAAATCATGCCGGAGCTTGTTGCCCGATATCCGTGGGGTGTGCACATCGAGCAGGTCTGGTTCCAGGCCGATCTCGTTGACGATGTCGTCAGTGCTTTCACGTCCAGCCTCATCCAGGCCATCCTCATCGTCATCCTGGTCATGGTTGGCTTCCTCGGGCTACGCACCGGGCTCGTAGTCGGATCGCTGATTCCCGCGACGATGCTGATCTCGTTCTTCGCGATGCAGGTCTTCGACATCACGATCAACCAGATTTCATTAACCGCGCTGATCATTGCGCTCGGACTGCTCGTCGACAACGCGATCGTGATCGTCGAATCGATTATCGTGAAGCGGGAAGAAGGGCAGTCGCCAGTCGACGCGGCCATCGAGTCAGGGCGCGAATTGAAGATGCCGCTGCTAGTCTCCTCGCTGACCACGGCTGCCGCCTTTATGCCGATTGCGATGGCTAAAAGCGCCGTCGGTGAATACACGGCAGACATCTTCTACGTCGTGGCAATCGCACTGCTGAGCTCCTGGGCGCTCGCGATGACCTTCGTCCCGATGGTCACGACGATCGCGCTCAAGATCCGCAAACTCGGCGTGGAAACATTCGCTGGCCGCTGGTACTCGCTCTACAAAACCGTTCTCGTCACGGCGCTGAAGCACCGCGCGATTTTCCTCGCGATCATCGGCGGCGCGTTCTTCCTCGCGATCAACGGGCTGGGCCTCGTCCGGCAGGAGTTCATCGCGAAGTCGGAAGACCCGGTGTTTACCGCGAAGCTGGAAATGCCGCTCGGCACGTCCATCGAAACAACGCAGGACATCCTGACCGACATCGATACCTTTATCCGCGACAACTATTACGCCGAAGACCCCTCGCAGGGCATGGTCGAGAACTGGTTGACGTTCATCGGTGACGGCGGCCCGCGCTTTCGTCTGAACCTCGATCCGCCGAGCCCGAACCCGGCCAACAGTTTCCTGATCGTCAACACGCACCGCGGCGACCAGGTCGACGAAGTAATCGCGGGAATCGAGGACTACATTCGCACCGAATATCCGGACCTGTCCGGTCAGATCCGTCGCCTGGAGAACGGACCGCCGACCGGCTATCCGGTGATCGTGCGCATCAGCGGGCCGGAGTTCGACACGCTGTACTCGCTCGCCGACACGGTGACGGAGTACCTCTACTCGCAGCCGCAAACCTTCGACGTCAAGAACTCCTGGGGACTGAAGACGAAGAAGCTGCTCGTCGATGTCGACCAGGAGCTAGCGCGTCGCTCCGGTGTGACAAACGAGGATGTCGCCTACTCGCTGCAGGCGAGCCTGACCGGTATCGACCTCACGCAGTTCCGTGAGGAAGACGAGATCATCCCGATCACGCTGCGCACGATCGAATCGGACCGGCGTGACTTCAGCAAGCTCGACGGCCTGTCTGTGTATTCGTCGCGCACGGGGGAATCCGTGCCGCTGAAACAAGTCGCCAACGTCGAGCTTGCCTTCGAGCCGGGCATCATCGAGCGCCGCGATCGCGACCGCACGCTGTCGCTAAAGATGCAGCTGCAGCCAGGCAGGACCGCCGCAGAAACCGTGGCCGAGATTGTGCCGTGGCTCGACGAACAGGCGGCCAACTGGCCCGCGGGTTTCTACTACGAAATTGGTGGTGAGCAGGAAGAGTCCGGCGATGCGAACTCGTCCATCGCGGCCGAGCTGCCGACTGCCGGTATGATCATCCTGCTGCTGCTGGTCGCGCAGTTCAATTCGTTACGCAAGCCGGCGATCATTCTCGCAACGATTCCTCTGGGGCTCATCGGCGTCACCTTTGGACTACTCGTCGCAAATTCCTCGTTCGGGTTTTTCACGATCCTCGGATTGATTTCACTTTCAGGCATCATCATCAACAACGCGATCGTTCTCCTGGACCGGATCGCGATCGAACGCAACGAATTCGATCGCGAACACAAGGAAGCAATCGTGCACGCATGCCAGCAGCGACTGCGCCCGATTCTCCTGACGACTGCGACGACGGTGCTTGGTCTTACGCCCCTGCTGTGGGGCGGAACAGCCATGTTCGTGCCGATGGCAATCACGATTATTTTCGGCCTTGCGTTCGCAACCATGCTTACGCTGCTGGTCGTACCGGTACTTTATTCGCTACTCTTCAGGGTCTCGTTTGCTGAAGAATCTTAAGGTTTGTCGATGCGACTGATTGCGATTTCTGCCCTCGTTCTCCTGGCCGCCTGCGCAGACGAGCCGAAATCACCTGAGGTCGACAGGCCAGCTGAAAGCCAGCGCTCCATCGACGAGATCGCCGACGCCTATTTCGCAGCAACGCTCGAACGCTTCCCGGAGCGCCCGACTTACTACGGCTTTCGTGACCAGCGGCACGACAAGCTGACCGACTGGTCGACGGCGGCGGTCGGCGAGTGGTACATGACGCAGCGCGAGTACCTGAACGAACTCGAGGCGATCGGAGAGCCGGATGAGATTGGCTCGCGCGACTGGATCACCTGGGGCGTCATGCACGCGAGCCTGAAAAGCGCGATGGAAACCTCGCTCTGCAAACAGCACCTCTGGTCCGCCAGCACGACCACGGCGTGGTACACCGGCCTGCCGTTCGTCTTCGGTGTCCAGCCGGTCGAGACGGACGCGGAGCGGGAGGATGCCCTCGCTCGGCTTTCAGCTCTCGACGATTACATTGCGACCGATATTGCGAACCTGAAACGCGGTCTTGAGTTGGGCTTAAGTGCGCCACGCGTCACGGTCGAAAAGGTGCCGGAGCAGGCGAGCGCGCTCCTTGAGGACGACAACCCCTTCCTCGGCATGGGCGAGCGTAGCGGCGATGCCGAATTCGCCGCGGCCGTCACCGCAATCTACAACGAGGAAGTGACGCCAGCGATCGAGCGTTACGTGGCCTTCATTCGCGACGAATACATTCCGGCGGCGCGGACGACCCTCGCCGTCACGGAGCAGCCGAACGGCGAACCCTGTTACCAGGCACTGATCGGCGCCTTTGCAACCGTTAGCCCGACGCCCGCCGAGATTCACAGACTGGGGCTCGCGCAAATGCAGGACATCCAGGCCGAGTTCCGGGACGTCATCGACGAGCATTACGACGGTGAGCCGACTTCGGAACTGCTGCGCCGGATCAACACCGACCCGGAGTTCACGTTTGCGTCGCGCGACGCTGTACTCCAGTACTCGGTTGACGCGCTCGATGATGCGAAAGAAGCCATGCCGCAAGCATTCGGTCGCCTGCCGAAAGCCGACGTCATCATCAAACCCTATCCGGACTTTGCGGCGAGCGGTGTCGGTTCCTACCAGATAGCGGCGGAGGACGGATCGCGACCCGGCATCTTCTGGATTGCGGTCATTGACCCCGAGACGCGAACAAAGGCAACCCAGAAGTCGACGCTGTACCACGAGACCTATCCCGGCCATCACCTGCAGGGCGTGATCGCGCAGGAGCTCGGTGACAAGGTGCACACCTTCGTGCGCTATACGTCGAACTCAGGATTCAGTGAGGGCTGGGCACTCTACGCCGAGCGCGTCGCCGAAGAGCTGGGTCTGTATCCGGAACCGATCGACAGGCTTGGACTTCTGTCGGATCAGGGTGCGCGGGCGGCGCGACTGGTCGTGGACACCGGGCTGCACACCAAGGGGTGGACGCGACAGCAGGCCGTCGACTACATGCTCGCGAATACGGGGTGGGCCGAGTCGGACATCCAGAATGATGTGAACCGCTACATCTCGTGGCCGGCCCAGGCGAACTCTTACATGCTCGGCATGCTAGAGATCCAGCGCCTGCGCGCGCTTGCCGAAGAACGTCTCGGCGACGCCTTCGACATCCGCGAGTTCCACGATCGCGTGCTGGAGAACGGCGGTATTACGCTGCCGATGCTGGAGCAGGTGATCCTTGCGTGGATCGAACAAAAGGAAAGCGCGTAGTTCTCTACCAGTGGCCTGTGCCGGGATTGCCTTTGAACGGGCCAACGACGTCGGATGTGATCCAGCCGCCGTAGAAGCGACCGGGCTGCGGCTGGACGGCCTCGCCGTCGACGAAGCATTGCACGAGACCCGGATAGAAGGCGATGTGATCTTTCAGCTTCTCGTAGCGTGATCGTGGCCTCGCATAGGACCACGCAATGGCCGTATCCGGGTCCGACTTGAGCGCGAAATAGCTCGCGGCACCTTTCCATTCGCAAATCGATGCGCCGGCGGTCGGGACCAGCAGCCCGATCTCCACGTCCTTCGGATTCAGGTAGAACGTCGGTGGGCTCGCCGTTTCACACAGGCGAAAGCTCCGTCGTGTTTCGGCAATCACACCATCGTCGTGGCGCACTTCCACCAGCCGGCCGTCGGGGCGCAGGTCGGGCGGTCGCGGGTAATCCCAGACGGACTCCTGCCCGGGGCCGGGCTCGACCGCGAATTCCGGGCGTGATTTGCCGGTGTTTTGCCACATCCTTGCGCTTCTCCAAGTCTGGAAACGTACGCAGCATCCAACGATCAATTGGCCGAAAAAAGCCTTTCGCCCCTCGCGTTACGCAAAGTTACCATCGCTCCGACACCTTCCCAGATAATGCGAACATGGCAAAAGCACGCTGGCATCCTGTTTCCAAGTTCCTGCACTGGCTTGTGGCCGGCCTGATCGGCTGGCAGCTCTGGCTCGGCTGGACGGCGGAGGAGCTGCCCTTCTCCCCGCGGAAGCTCGAGCTGTTCATCTCGCACAAGTCAATTGGCCTGGTCCTCCTGCTGCTCGTACTAATTCGCCTCGGCTGGCGCCGATACGCGGGCGTGCCCGAGCCCGCCGACGAGGGCTCTGCGCTCGAACACCGGCTGGCGGCGATCGGGCATGCGCTGCTCTACATCCTGATGGTCGCGATCCCCCTGAGCGGCTGGTGGATCAGCGACACGTCGCGTATCCCGTTCAAACTGTTCGGCGAAATCCCGATGCCCGATTTTCTCGAAACAGACAAAGCTCTAAGCGAACTCGCGGCGGACGTGCACCTCGGCCTGATCGTCGCGCTGCTCGTATTACTTGCCGTGCACGTGCTCGCCGCACTCCGACATCACTTCCTGCTCGGCAATGCAACGCTGAAGCGCATGCTGCCGTTCGTGTCTCCAGACAGGTAACAACATGACCCGACTTCACATCGCGATCCTTCTCATTGTTTCGCTCTTTGCTTTTCAAACCGCCGCTGCTGAGACCTGGCGCAGCGAAAGCCAGGGTGACTTCGTCTTTATTACCGCCTACGAAGGCGATCGGCTGCAGGGCGAATTCACAGCCTTCACCGTCGACTACGTCCCCGGCGAGTCGCTCGAAGTCTCGGTCGATCTCGAGGGTGCAGACATGGGCGACGATGACATGAACGATGTTCTGAAAGGTTCCGAGTGGTTCAACGTCTCGCAGTTCGGCGACGCAACCTACACTGCCTCGACGTTCGAGACGCTCGACAACGGCACCGTCGTGGCCAAGGGCGAGCTGACGCTGAAAGGCGTGACCGCGGGCGTCGACGTGCCGCTGATGGTAACCAGCAACGGCGACGACGGACGCCTGTCCGGCTCGCTGAAGATCGACCGGACGCGCTTCAATGTTGGCGAAGGCGACTGGAGCAGCGACGCCTTCTTCCCGCTGGAGGTCGACGTCGAGTTCAATATTGCAATCAAGAAAGCACAGTAGGCGCTCGCTCGCGCTGATTCTGGTGCTCGGGCTTGCGGCCTGCGGCACGCCACGCGCGCCCGTCACGACGAGCGTCCCGCTCGACGCGCCCATCGACGCCGCGTCCTACCTTCAGCGCACGGACGTAGCGCCCGTCTACGAAGTCGATTCAACCAGCAGTCGCATTTTCGTTCGCGTCGGACGCAGCGGCGCGATGGCCCGCTTCGGCCACGACCACATCGTCGCCAGCGAATCCGTCTCGGGCTTTGTCGAACTCGACGACGCGCTGGAGCTCGTGCGAGCCGATCTCGCATTCGCAACTGCTGATCTCATCGTCGACAAGCCGGAGTACCGCGCACGCTTCGCGCTGGACACGTCGCCGTCTGAGCAGGACGTTTCGGACACCTACACGAACATGCTGAAAGTCCTGCAACCCGCGGCGAACCCGTGGGTGCAAATCGCGGTCGCGCCCGCCTCAGCGGACGCGGTGCAGACGACAATTCAACTGAACGGTCGAAGCATCACGCGCACCGTGCCCGTCGACCGGACGATCGCGCCCGACCGGCTGCGGGTCAGCGGCCGGACGCGATTGAGTCACAGTGAATTCGGTCTGGAGCCGTTTACGGCCCTCGGTGGGCTACTCGCGGTCGCCGATGAGTTCGACGTGATCGTCGAGATCGACGCCGTTCGGCGTTAGGTCTGCTAGGCCTCGGCGGGATCGCCTGTCGGCTGACGCCGGCGACGCAGCACGACCGGCATGCGCAGGCGCGGAAGCGCGCCCATCGGAACGATCGGAATTCCCGTCCACGGCATCGCCGTCGCGAGATAGCTTTCAACCGCGGATTCGAAGTCCGCGCGCGGTTTGGGGTTGTCTTGCCGGTTGTCGACGACACCCCGGCGGGTTTCGGTCTTGTTCGGCATTGCGTTACATCCTTTGTTGTCACAGTGGATCGGTCGGACACACGTCCGCCGATGTACTGTGCACTACGTTAAGGATGTTGCGTGTCGGATCAATGGCGCAGAGGGCGACATTTTTTCACGGGCCGCGTGAGAAAAATTCACGCAGCCCGTCTAAAGACTCAAGCCTCCCAGGGCGTTGCCGTTATCCGATAGACGTCGAACCAGGTTTTGCCTTCGTCCATTGACCACTGCATCGCCCAGTTCCAGCCGTCGTCCGTCGGCGGATAGAAGATGATGCGTCGCAGCTGCGGTTGCTTCGGTCTTTCGATCCGCATCACGATCTTTCCTTCTTTGTCCTGCCGCGCACTGATATGCATCAGGCCCTGCTGAGCCTTCGCGGCCCAGACGATCTCCCATTTATCGGTCGAAGGATTGTAGGTGCGCAGATTCGTACCAAAGCCGCCGTTCGCCGGCATCCAGTAGTCCTGCACCGCCAGTCCGTCACCGATGCACTCGAACGTCCAACGCGCTCCCTGACCCGGCGTCCAGGTGGTGCCATCGTCACGCGACAGCGATTCGTCCGTGATCTTCCAGTCACCGACATAACGACCAAACTGCGCCATCGCACCTTGCATGCACGCATTCGTTCCGTCGTGATCGTGTTCAGGCCCCGCGATCGCACCCACCGCGACAAGCAGCAGGATTGCCGAAAGTTTCCGCATGATTTGTCTCCCCCAGTCTGTCCCGTATGAAACGGAACGATAGTTGATCAGAGTCGGTTTGGGGGGAAAGGTTCGATGCTTGGTCTTTGGGTATCGGCCTGTTCCTGTTAGCGTCTCCCTTCTCGGGTTGGTGTACCTGAAAGCGACTCGGTGATTCGACATTCAGGAATAGGCTAAGAACGCGGCAGGTCGCCCCGGCTCGCGTTCGCAGCCTTAAATCGACGATCACAGTGCCGAATTCGGATGCAGGTATTATCTAAGTTAGGATTATTATCATGAGCTTATACGGATCAATTCCCGCAACCAGCCATCTGTTCGTCGCATTGATCGTGGCCGTCTTGTCGTGGGTGGGCGGCTTCGTAGTCAGGTGGATTTTACGAGCAAGCACTGGTGACACCGCGCCGCCGAAAGGTTTTTCGGAAGAAAGTTGGTCGTCGCTCGTTTCGCCTCTCGGAAGAAAAAGCGGGGCATGGCTTGGGTTTCTGGAGCGGATCGTCTTCGCTCTAGCATTTCTAATGCAAGGAGCTTTCCTTGTGGCCGGCTGGCTAGCATTGAAGCTGGGTTCGAAGTGGCAGACTTGGGCGGGAATTTCCAGCACGCCTGACTCGTACGAGGGTATGTCGGACGAAGAATGGTTTTCGGCGCGACGGAAACTTGCAGCACTGCTCTCCCAGCGCTTTCTAATTGGAACCCTTGCCAACGTTCTACTAGGACTCGCAATTGCGGTGACAGCAAAGATGGCGGCAAACGTATTGTTGCTGATGCTCGGGTTAGGCTCCATGTAACGATGTGTCTCCACACTGTGCGGCGAATCGTACTCTCGAAGGTGCACGCAATTCGCATTGATCGGATTCGCAGGCACTCTATCAACTAGGCATTCGTGATTCTCAATGCGGCCATTCGGAATGGATTACATTCGAACAAAACTGGCTACGGACTGGGCCAAAAACGATGCGAAGGTAGTGAGCGCAGCCAAAATGCTGTTGGCGTTCATCCCGAAGGCAAACCCGGGCTACGACAAGAAGATGCACCTGATTCGAGAGTGGTACGTTGAATTCGACAACGACGGCAACCCTTGGCGTGAGATAGGACTCGATGAGCACGGGGCTCCTGTTGTTGCGGGCCCGACTGAGCGAGACTACGGATTCTGGCTCGACACCCACATGAAACGAGGTGATTTCGAGGGCGATGTGATAAGCCGTGAAATGTTCGAACAGAAATGGCAGGCAACCGGCGTTTCCGCTCCTGAATAGTCTTTCGACAAAGAATTGCGCAGCCAAATTTGCTCCCGTTGGTGACGGCCCCTGATGTTAGCGACTTGATTGACTAGTCTGGAAAATGCGCAACTCACGAGAATCCGAAACGCAGATTGACGAACCGCGCTCGCTGAAGTTTCGCGTGTTTGTTCTGGCAGCGGTTTACGCCGCAGGTGTCAATGCGCTGGCCATTTACGTTGCGTCGGGCGGGCTAGGTTCGATGGGCGTCGCAGAGATTGCAGCGGCGATCGCTTTCCTGGTCACTTTCGTAGCGTCGCTGGTGCTTTCTGTTGCTTTTTTTGAACTACATAAAAGACTGAATGACCTCCGCTATTTTCTCGCGCATATCGTGCTTGGTTTGGTGATCGGAGCTCTTTTTGTCAGTCAGAATCCCTTCGCCTTCGAGTGGTACGACTTTCTTGTCAGCAGCAGTGCGCTCGTGGCATCCGTCGCTTCCGTTGCGGCATGGCTATTTGTTTTTCTCCGGTCCCGAAGACTTCATCGCAACTCGACTACACTTGGCGGTGTTGGGTTCATCACACTGCTCATCGGTTTTTTTCTCCTGCCCGTTCCGATCGTCTTGTCCTCGAATCCGACCGATCCGTCCTGCCACAACGTATTCAGTGGAGGTCGATACTCCGCCCGCGCCGGCTTGCGTGTAGAAATCATCACTTCTGCGGACCGCGGTGAGTACCTGCGTGAGCTCTACCGGAAATTCGCGACTGAAAACGGGATGAGCGCGGATCGACCGTCGCGCTTTCCGACCAGGCCCGTCACAACGATTTGCAACGAGGATGCTGCCTATCAGCCGGGAGGTGGAACGAGGGAAGGCCAACCACACTTCCTGTTCGTCTACCCGCACGACTCGGATGGTGACTGGCGACCGACCGCTGCGGATCTTGTCTGTTTCCTCGAAAAAAACGTCGCCGGTGAAATTCACTTTACCGGCGGAGAAGGAAGTCGGATCGAACGGCCGGATTTTTTGCATCCTGAATGCGGCTAGTCAGTGCGGGCTGTTGAGCAGTTCGGTGGAAGCCAGTCATTCCGGGGTCGTGTCTGTCAATCGCAATCAAAAAACGCGTACGTCACAACCACCTGCGCGAGCAGCGCTCGTTGTATGCGGTTGTCAAATGCCTGCCACTGGGCATTGGAGGTTTGCCCGCCGTGGTAGTCGTAGTTTTCCGGTTTGTAGGCGGCGGGGTCGCCGAGCTCTTCCGCGCGGCGTTCGATTGCCTTTTTGACGCAGCGGCGCTGCGCTTCGGTAACCGGATAGTCGAGTGCGGCGAAGTTGACCTGAAGCTCGGCGAAGGTGAGCGGGCCGGTTGCGTCGGCATCGACCACATACATTGGCGCGCCAGGCTCGCCCATCGGTACGGACTCTTTCTCGGCACAGCCGACCAGCACGAGTAGCGGCAGACCAAGCCAAACACGGGAGAACAGCTTCATCGACCGCCTGCCTGTCCCACGACGATGTCGTTCTGCATCGTGGCAAGACGCGCAAGAAAACGATTCTGGGCAGAGACCGGGACGCCCTCCGCATCCATCGCATCGATCAGGGCTTCGACGAGGCCGTTGAACGCGGCGGATTCAATACCGAGATTGCGGTGCGACTCTTTCATCGAACGACCTTCCCATTTGCAGGGCCCGCCGGCAACGTCGCAGAAATGCACCTCGAGCCGTTCGCGGAAGCCGGCGATGTGAATCCCGCGAAAATGCGGGCGCGTTCGCGGATCCGCGGCGACGTTGCGAATCAGACCGTCAACGATGCGCTCGATACCGGCGTCGCCGCCCAACGCATCGTATAGCGGCTCGTCCGGCGTGCTCGCACATCCGGCAAGCAAGAAACACAGAATCAGTGAGCGGACCATCAGAATGTCCCCGCAATCGAAAGATACGGTCCGGACTGATCCTCGAGCGTGCCAACGCTGCCAAGATCGGCCCACGCGCCGACGACGCTCATGCGCTTCGACGGAAACCACGCGACAAAGATATCCATCCAGTCGTCTTCCGCTGCGAACGCGAGTTTGTCCGGTTTCTGGCGGTATTCGAAGCCGACGGCAAGATCACGGCGGGGGAATACCGCTGCCGCGACCTCCAGATTGACGGAGCGCGACCCGCCAAAGCCGAGCAGCCCCGTCTGGTGCGCAGACGTCGAGCGCAGCGTGGCGTTCACGTACGTGTAGCGGTGAAACAGCCCATCGAGAAACAGTTTGCCGCCGCTGACATACCAATCGACCCCGCTCGTCTTCTCAGCACCGGCGATGCGCGCGAGCCAGGCGTCCTCCGAGTCTTTATAGATTGCACCCGCCGACCACTGGCCGTAACGGCTGTAAACAATGTCACCCGTCAGGCGGACCTTAACGCCGGCGTAGCGCTGGCGGAGCTGCTGTCCCTCGGGAAGTCCGAGCAAGGGAATCAGGCCATCGAGGTCGAGGGCCTGGCGGCCAAAGGAGATTTCGACGCGGTTTTTGAACGTGCACGCGGCGTTCAGCGAGTAAAATCCGTAGTCGTCCGTATCGAGTCCGGTCGCTGCCGCCGTGCAGCCGGTTTGTGTGCCTGTCCCATAGCCTGCCAGAACGGCCCACGGCGTGATGCCGCCGCCCGCGGTCGCCTCGATGCTGACTGCGCCGCCCGTCGCGA
>CAWUHY010000082.1:0-11493 GCA_963922215.1 uncultured Gammaproteobacteria bacterium
CCTCGGCGACCGACCAGAGTTCTTTCAGCACCGACGACCGCCCGGGCCAGCCGGGTATGGCGGCATGCCGTGCGAGCACGCGCTTCACATTGCCGTCGAGAATCGCGTGCCTGTCCCCGAAGGCCAGCGACAGGATGGCGCCGGCGGTCGAACGCCCGATGCCGGGCAGGGCCGTGACGGCATCGAAGTCACGCGGGAACTGCCCGTCGTGTTTGTCGCGAATAAGCTTCGCTGCCTTGTGCAGATTGCGAGCGCGCGCGTAGTAGCCGAGTCCGGACCAGTGCTCGAGTACGTGGTCCGCGTCCGCGCCTGCAAGCCGGACGACATCCGGAAAGCTCGCCATGAAGCGTTCGAAGTAGGGAATGACAACCTGCACCTGGGTCTGCTGCAGCATGATTTCCGAGACCCAGATGCGATACGGATCCTTCGGCTGCTGCCACGGCAAGTTTTTGCGGCCGTGGCGATCGAACCAGGCGAGGACGCGGTCTGCGAAACTTAAATCACTCACCGTTGACAGACAGTTGCTGCGCGATCGCCTCGATGCGATCGATCGCATCGCCGCTCCCGCTCTTGAGCTTGCGCTTGATCACGTAGGGGCCGATGACCGGGGGCACGAAAAATTTCGGTTTGAACTCCAGGTCGTACTCGACGATCGTTCCCGAATCCTCTTCGCGAAAACGCCACTCCTCGTTGCTGAAGTGAAAATCGCTTTTCTCCGGGTAAATGCTGGAGCGTATGAAGCTGTAGGGCTCGTGCTCGACGACGCCGTAGCGTTCGAAGGACATGCAGTAAAACAGCACGCAGGCCTCGTTGCGGCTGTAGTACTGCCGACGGCCTTCGTCGTCGGGGTCGAGATTGCGCGACTCGACGATGACGCTCGAAAATTCCGTCGACAGATCCCAGTCGAGCATCGTTTCGTACATTTGCTCAATGCTCGCGTCGAACCAGACCTCGGAGCTCATGATGTAGCGGCCGTCGACGCGGTCCACTGTCACGCTCAAAAGCTCTGCCGCCCCGGCCGGAGAGCAGCATACAAGCAACAGAGGCGCGAGCCGCTTCATCGGTCGAACAGGTCCTTCAGTTTTTTCTTCACGGCGTCTTCGACGTTCTCGCCTTCAGCCGGCGCGTCGTCGCCGAGGAGTTTTTTCAGTGCCTTCTTGCCGACTTCTTCCTTCAGCCGCTCCTTCAGCATGTCCTCGATGTCGGGCCGAACCGACGGCGCGGACAGCGGGCCGGAAATTCGCAAGGGGATGACCGCTTCCGTAAATTCCGCGATCTCCTCAGGGGTCGCACCGGATGCAAACTCCGGGCGCTCGTAGACGACGGCTTTCAAGCCGTAGTCGACCGTTGCCTCCACGAGATTGACCGTACCTTGACCGGAGAGCTGCATGAACGGCAGCTCCGCCATGAAGTCGTTGTTCTTCAGAACGCCGTCGGTCACGACGCCGGTAGCGCGCACGTTACTGAACGGCGTGCGGCGTGTCGACGGCGCCTCGGGTGCCGGTTGCTTCTTGAAGAGCGCACGCGCACGACGCAGCTGGTACCAGAGGTCCACACCTTCGTAAGCGCCGTTCAACAAGGTAAACGACAGGTTGCCGTCGAGGTCGCGGCGAATCGTGTCGAGGTCGTTGCCATTACCCGCCAGCTTGAAGTTGCCGTTGATCTTGCCGGTCACGTTGCGTGTCTCGAACAGCGCCTCCACCAGCGGGCCGAGGCTTACATTCTGGATCGTCTCATTGACGGACAGGCGCGTGACAGCGGCTGTCGCGTCAACCGTCACGTCACCGCGATAACCACCGTCGAAGAAGTCCGCGCTGATCGGGTAGAGCCTGAGCTTGCCGTTCATCGCATTCGCGGTCAGCTCCGCGTCCGTAAAGACCATGTTTCCAAGGCGCGCCTCGTCGAGGCGGAACGTACCGTCGACGTTGAACGCGCGAATCAGCTCGACCGGCAGCTCGACGTTTCCGCCTGACTCGTCGGCAGCAGCCTCTTCGTCGCTTGGCGGAGCCATGTAGCGCGTCAGGTCAATCGAGTCGCCGGAAAGCGCGATGCGGTAGACGCCGTTCTCTGTACGCGGAACGCGAATCAGTCCCCGGAAGGTCGTGTCGTCAAGCTGAAGGACGAGATCCTGCATCGCGATCACATCGTCGCGCACCTGGATGATCGTCTCGGCCGACAGGCGTTCCAGCGCGGATTCGTCTGCCGTCGGAATCGCGTCCATCCCAAGTTCGCGCATCACGCGCTTCGCAGAAAACGGAGCGACTGACAGTGTCAGCTGCGGCTCGACGGAATCCGCGTAGCTAAACTCGCGAATGTCCGCCTCGACGTCGACGCCGGCCGCACGAAACTGGATCGCACCGGGATGCAGGCGCTGCTCCGAAAGTTTCGCGATTATCTCCGGCGCGTCGAGAGTCAGGGCTAGCGGCGCGTCGGTGACGCCGGCTATCGAGGCATCCACGTCGAGGTCCGTGACGCTGATAACTTCATCCGCAGCCTTGATCACCACGGAAAGCTCAAGCTCGCCGCTGATTGCGTCGGGCTGCAGCTCGAATTCGAAACCGCCGTCGAGAGCGAGGGGTTCACCCTCTCTCACACTGCCTGACGTCAGCGACACATTGCTCAAGGATGCGCGCGTGCCAGCCTGGCGGTCGTCGTAAGACAGTGCTGCGTTCGTGATTTCGATCCCGGCGACTTCGAAACTCTCGATCCGAACACCGTCAGCTTCTGCCGAAGCGATCTCCTCTTCCACATCGGCGTCCGCCTGAGCGAAATCTTCCCAGTTCGACTTTCCGGAAGCATCTATCGCGAGGTTGAGCTGCAGCGAGTCGACGACAACGGTCCCCATCTTGATCTCGCGCCGAAGGAGCAGGGGCAGGACCCGGATACTGACCGCCGCGCGGTCGAGGCTTAAGAATTTGACGTCCTGATCGAATCCTTCGGCATTGCCAATTCGCACGCTGCCAATCTCGACCGACAGGACAGGGAAAATGCTCAAACTCAGATCGCCGTCGATCTCGACGCTGCGACCGGTTTCCTCCTCGATCGTCGTGATCAGCTCGTCCTTGTACTCGTTCGGATCGAATGTCAGCGCGGCGATGACGCCGGCGATGATGGCGAGCACAAGAACACCGGCGATGCCGGCCAGGATGATTTTGAGCAAGCGGCCCATTGTGTATTTCCGTAGTGAAGAGGGCCGCCAAGGGTATCAAATCATGCCGTCAAATTAAGTGAGACACTGCTTCAAAACGGGTCAGCGACTGACGAATTAACCGTAACGTAAACGATACAGATGGAGCAGAACCTACCTTGACAGCAAAAAGCCCCATGCCTTCGCAATGGGGCTTCTCACGAAACTGCTGTCGGCAGGGTCAGTCTTTCTCGCAGACCTTGATCGATCCGTTCAGGGTTTCGACCGAGACGCGGGCGCGTCCGGAGCCGGCCGTGTATTCGAGCCTCGAACCCGGGGCGTACTTGCTGGTGCGCTCCGGTTTCGCTTCGAAGCAGGAGCTGATCCGACCGTTGAAAGACTCGATGTCGTAGTGCGCGCCGACTGCGTTCTGGATGTCGATATTGATCGAACCGTTGACGGACTCGGCACCGACATCGCCGCTGTCGTGGAGATTGCCGCGAACAACGATGCGTCCGTTGACCGTCTCGAGGTCGAGACTCTCGAACGTCCCGTTCGTGATCTGGATGCTGCCGCTGACGGACTCGGCTGCAAGCTCGCCGCTGACCTCTGTGACGCTGATGTCACCCGACACACTCGAGAACTCACTGTCGATCATGTCTCCGTTGCCGCGTGCGCTGATCTCGCCGCTGACAGTACCGAACTCTGCATCTTCGCCAAAAACCTCGCCGCTGATGTCGCCACTCACGCTCTGCAGTTCCAGTTCGCCCTGCACGCCGCGCACGTCGATATCCGCGCTGACGGTTCCGATATCCAGCGAGCTCATCTCCGGTACGCGAATCGTCAGGTCGCTGGTGATGTCGCTGCGACCGAACATGCGTTTCGGTGATTTGACCTTGATCAGAATTTCATCGCCGTCCCGTTCGAAGATCAGTTCCTCGACGTCGTCGCCGAGCGTACCCGTCACTTCGACCTGGTTGCGCGACCAGCCGCGAACGTCGACCGAACCGGCAATGTTCGAAATCTGAACCTCGCCCTCGGGATCTGCGTCCATGCGCTGGTCAATGTCTTCGGCAAGCGCCGGCGTGGCCAGCAGCGTTGCGATGAAAATAAGTCCTCGTGTCTTCATTCCTTCGTCCTCAATGCGCGAGACTTTTGAAGCCTCACTAAATGTCGTTCCGCGATGTCACGTTCTGCGTCAGGTTTCCGATCTGCCGCATCAACATCAGTTCTTCGCGATAAGCCTTCAGCAGCATGGATTGCAGCTGCGCGTTGTCCGGGTCCTCGGACAGCTCGGCGTTGATCTCGTCGATCGCGCCGCGAACCAGCGCGAGGTTTTCCTCGATGGTCGCGCGCTCCTCGGGAGGCAGCTTGGCGAGCTGGGCATCGAGTTTCGATGCGAGCCCGCTGCGTGCATCGGTAAAGCCCGGGCCAAGCGAGTAGCTCTCGCCGAATGCCGCTTCGTCGAACACGTAGTTCGGCTGCACGGCTACCGTCGCTGCCCCATCGCCCTTGACGGCGAAGTAGGTGATTCCGGATGACGCTGCGACCAGCAAAACCACTGCGGCAGCCTGCGCAAACATCGGATATGTCTTCCTCTGTGTGCGGCCGGATATCTCCGCCTCGATACCAGGCCACAAGTCACGCTCCGGCCTGATCTCTTTCGCGAGCTTCGCCGCGTCATCAAAAATTCTGTCTTGATCGTTCATTCTGTAAACCCATCCCGCTCAAGCTGCTGCGCGAGTAATCGTCTCGCGCGATGGACCTGAGCTTTGCTCGTGCCCGACGCAATGCCGAGCATGTCGGCCGCTTCGTCGTGGCTGTATCCGTAAACCGCGTGCAGTACAAAGACATGCCTCGCGCCTTCCGGCAGTTTTTCGATCGCTCGCGACAAGTCGCGAAGCGATCCTTCGTCGCCGGTCAGCGGCGCTGTATCGACGCTGTCGGCAACAACTTCCAGACGGTTTTTCTCGCGCTTGGACTTGCGCATCCGTCCAAGAACAGCGTTGACTGCGATCCGGTGCATCCAGGTCGCAAACGCGCTGTCGCCTCGAAATTTCGCGAGCTGCTTCCAGGCCTGGATAAATGCTTCCTGGACGCAGTCCTCGGCCTCGCTGGCATTACCCGTCATGCGGATGCACAGCGCGTAAACTTTGTCGACGCTGCTGCGGTAAAGCGCCTCGAATGCCCGCGAGTCGCCTTTCTTTGCCCGCCTGACGAGGCTGTGCTCGTCGAACTTGGGTTCTGCCGCCACCATTGCCTGACTATAGACTGTGCTGGCTGCTGCCGACACCGACGCCATTCGCCTTTTCTCCGTGTTTCTTAGCTTATTTGATGACCGAAAGGCGTCTAGCGTTTGAATTTGTTTTGGATTAATTCCGGCTTCTGTGACGGTGTCGAATACACCCCGGATGCCACACGGAGATTAGGGCCCCCCATTATGTTCTTGAGGTCTCCAACGCCAAGAATTCTGGTAACATGCACGCCCATCGACGACGACCGTCAATGGCTCATTCTTAATGATCTTCAAACCGATGACTCGCCTCTGATGCGAGTGACCAAGTCGTAATGTCCGGCCACGCCATCCTCTATATCGGGCGCGGCGCCGAAAACAGCAGTTTTCTGACTGAGCTTGAGTCGTCCCGCTGCTGCACACTCCTGAATCGCGCTCACGATCTCAATATTGCGCACGAGTCCCAGACCGGGATCGAGCTTGTGCTGCTCGACGTTGGGCGCGACAACGCGATCCCCGAGCATCCGATCGCACAAATCGTGCAGACGCTGGACTCCTACCCGGTCGTCGCCCTGACGGACAAGGCCCACGAGCAACATGGCATCGCCGCGATGAAGGCCGGCGCGCAGGGCTACATCTGCATCGACGCTACATCACCGGACCGGATCATGCAGCGCTTCGACCATGCCGTTCATCGGTTCCGGATGAAGACGACGCTGTCACGCAGCGATGCGGACGTGCTCTCCATCCTGTCGAACATCAACGACGGAGCGATCGTCGTCGACTCGGACGGTCACGTGCTCGACATCAATCCAGCGGCCCGGACGATCCTGGGCCTGAATGCGAGGGAGATGCCCGGCGCGCAGTGGGGCGAGATGTTCGGCTGCCTCGACGAGTACGGGACAACCTACCGCAACTCCCACGAGCTGCCGTTGTATCGCGCACGCAGCGGCGAGAAGTTCTCGAACCAGGTTTGCATCTACCGGGCGCCAGACCAGCCGGACACGCTGCTGTCGATCAACGGGCAGGGGCTCTACGACGGCGACAACCGGCTCGTTGGTGGCGTCATTACCTTCCGCGACATCACGGACGCGAGGCGTCAGCGGCTTGCACTGCAGAAACGCGCCCAGTACGACGAGCTAACCGGCCTGCCCAATCGCGGACTGTTCAGCGAGAACTTGAGCCGCGCAATCGGCCGTGCTGAACGCAAGGATTCGCCGCTTGCGGTTCTGTTCATCGATCTCGACCGCTTCAAGTCCGTCAACGACACGCTCGGTCACGACGTCGGCGACGCGCTGCTGTGCCAGGTCGGCGCGCGGCTGCAACGCAACCTGCGCATCGGTGACTTCTGCGGTCGCTGGGGCGGCGACGAGTTCGTTGCTTGCCTCGAAGACTTCGGCTCGACCTCGAACGCCGCAGCCGCCGCACAGAAAATCTTGCTCGTGCTAAGTGACAAGTATCACGTCGGTGAAACCGAAGTGTTTGTCACGCCGAGTATTGGCATCGCGATGTTCGCAGAAGCCGGCGTCGACGCCGAGCGCCTGATCAAGGCTGCGGACATCGCGATGTACGAAGCGAAGAAGCGCGGAGGCGGGCGCTTCCAGTACTACTCCGAGAGCCTGAACGTCAAACTCGAGCAGCGCGAGGAGCTCGAGGTCGGCTTGCGCCACGCGCTGGTCCGGCGCGAGTTCGTCATGCATTACCAGCCGCGGGTGGATATCGCGACCAGCAAGCTCATCGGCTTCGAAGCGCTGCTGCGCTGGCAGCACCCACGCTACGGCCTGCTCGCGCCCGAGCGCTTCCTGAACATCCTGAAGGGCAGCGGGCTCATTCACTCCGCCGGTATCTGGACGATCGAAACCGCAACACGCCAGCTTGCATCCTGGCAGCGGCAGTTCGAGATGCCGGACCTGACGATTTCGGTCAACCTGTCAGCGGATCAGCTCAAGCACGACCGCCTGGCCGACGTCGTCAAAAAGACGCTGACCGACACGGCAATCGATCCGGGCTGTCTCGAGCTCGAAATCACGAACAGCAAGATCGTCGCCGACCGTGAAGAGCAGCGCGAGACTTTGAAGGCGCTGCGCGAGCTCGGCATTCGCCTGTCGCTGGATCACTTCGGCGTGTCGGAGATGTCCTTCGAGTCGCTGGAGAACAGCTTCATCGACAGCTGCGTGCTCGACCAGTCCCTGATCTCGGACATCGACCAGAACAGCCGCCACCAGCGCATCGTTCGCGCCGCGATTGCGATGGCCCAGGGCCTCGATATCGAAGTCGCCGCAGGCGGCGTGGAGAACCTCGCGCAGCTCGAGTTTTTAAAAAGCTGCAATTGCGACCTCGCACAGGGCTTCCTGATCAGCCAGCCGGTCGACGCAACGCAGGCAGCAGCGATGTTACGCGGCGAGCTGTCCGGGGCTGCTCTACTGCAGCTCTAATTTAGGGACGGTGGCCACACCACGACTTTCCCGAAAACGACTCCTGACAATCTGCTGTGGGTTGATGGCTCTGGTCGTTGCACTGGCTGGAGCATACGTTGCTGTCTCATCTCTCTTTCCTTCAAGGGCCGCTATGCTGTCTGTCGAGAGTTTCGACGTCTCGACACTCGGACGGGACAGCTACCTCGAGGTACGAGACCGAAACCGAGACGGTGCCGCGTTCATCGTCCGAGATCCGCAAGGCGCGTTTCGTGTCTTCTACGTGCCGATGAAAGGCGAGACATATCTGCTGCCTGATCTCTATTGGTACCGCAGCTATGTCGAATGCGAAGACTTCGGGCCAGACAACATCGAAGGGAATCTACTGCCCGACGGTGTATTCCGCTGCAGGAGCTGGGACGAAGACACTTGGTACGGTCGAAACAACGTCTGGAATTACGACGGTGAAAACCTCGGCCCTGACTCGCCGGAGACGGAAGAAATGTTGAGAGCCAAGTTTGAAGTGGACGGCGACCACATCTATTGGCGTCTGAATTGATAGAGGCGTTGACTTTAAACCTTACTGATATCGCCGACGGCGGTGGCGCCTTCCAACCTAAACATCGATCGACAAAGCCACGCCGCAGTTCCAGCACGCCGCGAACTGGCGTTCATTTTCCTCGCCGCAATTCTCGCAGCGCCAGCCGTCCGGCGGGCTTTCGTCGAGGATGCTCGCGTCGATGAGCTGCTTCGCGCGGTCGTAGTCCATGTCGTTCACGACCCAGAGTTCCGGCCAGGTTTCGGCGAACGGCATCTCGCCGAGTATTGAGCTGAGATGCTCATTTTTGACGCGCGTCGCGATTCCCTCACTCGCCAGTACATTGCGGTAGTGGTTGATCAGGATCAGCGAATCGGCTGTCGTGAGTTTGCGCATGCGTCGTCTGAGACTCTACGTAGCCCGCAGCGAATTCAAAAACTCAGCGGCGTCCTCGTTTCGCTCGAGCACTTCGACCAGGGCGGAGCCGACGATCGCGCCGTGGGCGTGCTTGCCGACTGCGGCGACATCGTCCGGACGCCGGATTCCGAAACCGGCACACACCGGCAGCCCGGACACGCGGCTGACCAGGTCGAGATAGTCGGCGAGATCGTCCGGCAGGCTTGTATCGCCGCCGGTGATTCCTGTGATCGTCACGGCGTAAACGAAACCGCGTGACGCCGCGCAGAGTTTTTCGAGGCGTGCCTCGGGTGTCGCCGGCGTGACGAGCTGGATCAGGCCGAGCCCTTCGGCCTCGAGCGCGGCGCGCAGATCGTCGCTTTCTTCAAACGGCAGGTCCGGAACGATAAACGCGCAAACCCCGGTCGCGGCCGCCCGCTTCGCGAGCTTCTCGTAACCGTAGGCCAGCAGTGGATTGAGGTAGGACATCATCACCAGCGGCGTGTCGATGTCGACCGACTCGAGCTCCGTGAAAATCCATTCGAGACTGACACCCTGCTTCAGGGCTTCGAAACTCGAACGCTGGATCGTCATGCCGTCCGCCATTGGATCTGAAAACGGAATGCCGAGTTCAACGACGTCGCCCGCGCTCGCAACCTGCGTCAGCGTCTCTTTGAAGCGCTTTGCGTCCGGGTAGCCTGCCGTGAAGAACGGCACGAGGCCGGGGCGGCCCTTGTCGTTTGCCGCGCGAATCGCGGCTGTGATTCGTTCATGCGGCTGCATGGTTGTGCACCTTTGCCGGGTATTGGGTCAGTGTCGGCATGTCCTTGTCGCCGCGCCCTGAGTTACCGATCAGGATTCGTTTGCCCGGGTTGTCTTTCGCCCAGGCTTTCGCAGCGACGAACGCGTGCGAGGTCTCGAGCGCTGTCAGGATGCCTTCTGTTTCGCACAGCTCTTCAAGTGCGGCGAGTGCAGCCTCGTCGCCAGCCGACACGTATTTGACCCGGCCGGTCGCCTGCAGCATCGCATGCTCGGGACCGACGCCCGAATAGTCGAGGCCGGCAGAGATCGAGTGCGTCTCCTGCACCTGGCCGTCCGCGTTCTGCAGGATCATCGTGTACGCGCCCTGCAGGACACCCGGTGTTCCGGTTGCGAGCGTTGCAGCATTCTCACCGAGGCCCGTTCCGGTGCCGCCGGCCTCGACGCCGATAATTTCGCAGTCGTCGCCGAGCATCGGGTAAAAGAGGCCGATCGCGTTCGAGCCACCGCCGACGCAGGCAAACACCGCGTCCGGCAAACCGCCCGCGAGTTCCTGCATCTGTGTTCTTGCCTCGGTGCCGATGCACTTGTGCAACTCGCGCACGAGGTAGGGATAGGGATGTGCGCCGACGGCCGAACCGAGCAGGTAGTAGATACCGGACGGGTCGGAAACCCATTCGCGCAGCGCTTCGTCAATCGCCGCGCGCAGCGTCTTGTCGCCGGACTCGACGGCCACAACCGCCGCACCGAGCCTGCGCATGCGATCCACGTTCGGCGCCTGGCGCTCGGTGTCGACCGCGCCCATGTATACGGTGCAGGGCAGGCCAACCCGCGCGCAGGCGGCGGCCGATGCGACGCCGTGCTGGCCCGCACCCGTTTCGGCGATCACTCGCTTCGCGCCGAGCTTCTTCGCAAGAATCGCCTGCCCGATTGCATTGTTGATCTTGTGTGCGCCCGTGTGCGCGAGGTCTTCGCGCTTCAGCCAGACCTCGGCGCCCCAGCGTTTCGACAGGCGCGGCGCGTAGGTCAGCGCGGTCGGGCGGCCGACCCAGGTCTTGAGCTCGTTCGCGAATTCTTTCCGGAACGCGTCCGTGTGCAGATGCTCCTTGATACCTTCCTCGAGACGCTCGAAAGCCGGGACGAGAGTTTCAGGCACGTAGCGCCCGCCAAACGGTCCGAAGCGCCCCCGCGCGTCAGGGAGTTCGCCCGCAATCGCTGCCTTCAGAAGTCGCTTGCCTTCCTCCGGGCTGATCAGTGAAGTCATGAGTTCCTCGTGGCGGCGCGTGCCGCTTCTGTAAATGCGTGAATTTTTGCGTGATCCTTTTTGCCGCGCTCGCTCTCGACGCCGCTGGAGACGTCGACACCCCACGGCGCCGCTTCGCGAATTGCGTCGGCAACGTTCTCCGGCGTCAGCCCCCCGGCGAGAATCATCTGGCCGGTGGCCGCGTGCTCTCGAGCCAGTCGCCAGTTGATCGTCTGCCCGGCGCCGCTCGCTCGACCTTCGTACAGGAAGACGGGCTCGTCTTTCGTTTCCGGTGCGCCGCGTGCGGACAGCGGATTTCCCGGCACCGGCTCAGGCTCCGAGACCCCCTGCCGAAAAACCGGCCAGCGGCGCACGCTCGGCGACACCTTGAGGCTCGCGAAATCTTCGGCATCGGTCTGCAGCACGTCCGGTTTGAAGCCGGCAATGACCGCGTCGACGAGCGCCTGGTCCGGCTGCTTCATGACCGCGACGCGCTGAATGTGTTCCGGCAGTTCGGCACACGCGGCCAGCGCCTCTTCGATCGATACCTTGCGCGGCGACTCGACGAAGACAAACCCAACCGCATCTGCGCCGGCACCAACCGCCGCCGCAACATCCGCGCGCGTCTTCAGACCGCAAATCTTGATCAGCATGTCGCTAAGCCTTCCGCACCCGCTGATTGCATCTCGTCGATCAGCGCCGCGGGATCGTCGGACCGCATCAGCGCCGTGCCGACGAGCGCCATCGAATAGCCCCAGCCCGCCACGCGTCGCGCGTCGTCCG
>CAWUHY010000083.1:0-11301 GCA_963922215.1 uncultured Gammaproteobacteria bacterium
GACGTCGCACCGTGCTGTTTGGGGATCGCATGTTGTCCCGCGGAAGCGAGGCGCATATCGCATTTAACTCGCTGTCTGTTCGACGCACCGTGCTCAATATCCTGAACGCTGTCGACCACGCCACGCGCTGGGCCGTGTTCGAACACCTGAGCGAGGCGCATGCGACGCGGCTTTGCGGACAGATCGAAACTTATCTTGCCTGCCTCGCCGATCTCGAGGCGCTCTCCGAAGACGCGCTGCACGTCGACTGCGCGCCGATGCATGGAACGGGTGTGTCTGTCGATTTGCGCTTCATCCCGCACGGCATGAGCGAACCGCTGTCGCTGACGCTGCACCAGTCCGTCGGCGGACTGAAAGTGGCGGGAACGGCATTCGGCAAAACAGCCTGACTCGCCTGACTTGCCTGAATCGCGACGCCGATCGACGTCCGACCGCGCGATTTTGACAATAATGCGGCCATCTTTTGCGAAATTTCGCGAAATCTGTAACCGCGTCAACATATTGGCGTCTATAACGTTGGTACAAGAAGGCGAGACAGCGAAGCGATGCGATGCGAAATCTGATTCTTCTGACAACCAGCCTCGTACTGGCCGCCTGCGGCGGGTCAGGAGGATCCGACGGATCACCGGGCGGGGGCACGCCACCGCCGCCGCCACCCCCACCGAGTCTGTCCGTCGCCGAGTCCTACCAGTTCCTGAACCAGACCAGCTTCGGTGCGACGCCGGCATCGTCTACGGAAGTGATCAACCTCGGTATCGACGCGTGGATCGATCAGCAAATCGCAACGCCCGCATCGCTGCAGCTTCCCTATCTGCAATCGCTGCCGCGCCCGATGCCCGTCGGTCTGTTGAATCGCGACCGCTCCGACATCTGGTTCGAGCATGCGGTCACTGCGCCCGACCAGCTTCGCCAGCGTGTCGCGTTTGCGCTGTCCGAAATTCTCGTTGTGTCGCAGCAGGGCGCACTGCAGCAAGCGCCGTACGCGCTCGCCGACTACTACGACATGCTCGCCCAAAACGCCTTCGGCAACTATCGCGATCTCCTCGAGCGGGTCACGCTGCATCCGGCCATGGGTGTGTATCTCAGCATGCTTGGCAACGAGCGTCCGAACCCGGCCTTGAATATTCGTCCGGACGAAAACTACGCGCGTGAGTTGATGCAGCTTTTCTCGATCGGGCTGATTGAACTCAACATTGACGGCACGCCGGTACTCGACACGAACAACCAGCCCGTCCCCACCTACGACCAGGCTGTAATCGAAGGCTTCGCGCACGTCTTCACCGGCTGGAACTGGGCTGGCGCGCCGTCGTTCGAAACCGCGAGGCAAAATGACTTCAACCAGACAATTCCGATGCAGCTTTACCCTGCATTTCACGACACCGGCGAGAAGCTGCTCTTAAACGGTGTGACGCTGCCGGCTGGTCAGTCCGGCCAGCAGGACCTCGAAGGCGCGCTCGACAATATTTTCAGCCATCCGAACGTCGGTCCCTTTGTCGCGATCCGCCTCATTCAGCGACTGACGACCAGCAATCCCTCGCCGGGCTACGTGCAGCGCGTCGCCGAGACCTTCAACGACAACGGCAGCGGCGTCCGCGGCGATCTTGCGGCAGTCGTTCGCGCGATCCTGACCGATCCCGAAGCGCGGCCGGACATTGCGATGGACCTCGACGGCAAACTGAAGGAGCCGCTGTTACGACTGGTCCAGGTTTGGCGCGCGTACGGGGCGCAGTCTGCAAGCGGAAAGTACCGGCTGGACGGCGCGTCTTTCATCTTCGGGCAGGGTCCGCTGCAGTCGCCGTCGGTGTTCAATTTCTTCAGCCCGTTTTATGCGCCGCCGGGTGAGATCGCAAACTCGAATCTCGTCGCACCCGAAATGCAAATTGCGACCGAGTATCAAAACACCTTCATCACGAACTATTTCTTCTACCAGGCGTTTTTCCTGAATCAGCTGAACACGTCGGAGCTTGGTGAGGACGACGTCTACATCGACTTCAGCGAGGAAATCGCGATTGCCGGGGACGCGACAGCCCTGGTCGATCTTGTCGCGGACAAGCTGCTGGGTGGCGTCATCAGCGACACGCTTCGAAACGAATTGATCGCAACCATCGAAACGATCGGTACCGAAGACGCTGCGCTGCGCGCCGCCGAAGCGATTTACATCATTGCCACGTCGCCCGAATTCGCGACGCAACGGTAGACGACTATGAAGACGACACTCAATCGACGCGCATTCCTGCAACGAGCTTCGGCGCTGCTCGCAGCGACCCCGGGTCTCGCATATGCCCAGGCGGCCGGCGGGAATGCGGATTTCAACGACTACCGTGCACTGGTCTGCGTCTTCCTGTTCGGCGGCAACGATTCCTACAACATGCTCGTGCCGCGCAGCGACGCTGAGTACAACGCCTACGCGGCTTCGCGGCAGAACCTCGCGATCGCGCAGCAAGACCTGCTGCCGATCCAGCCGGTCACCAGCGCGGGCATGGACTTCGGTCTGCACCCGTCGATGGCGAGCTCGCAGACGTTGTTCGCTTCGGGCGCTGCAGCATTTGTCGCGAATGTCGGTCCGCTGATCCAGCCAACAACGAAAGACGAATTCTTTCAGGGCTCCGCGGTCCTTCCGCCGCAGCTCTTCTCGCATAACGACCAGCAGGATCAGTGGCTGTCGCTGAAGGGACAGAACGTTTCGAAAACAGGCTGGGGCGGTCGCATGGCCGATCTCATTCGCACGGCGGTCAGCCAACAGCAGATGGCGACAAACGCGTCACTCTTCGGCAACAACCTGTTCCAGGCGGCGGACGACACGATCGCCTACGTCATGGGTCCGGGCGGCCCGCTGCAGTTTGAAGGCTTTTCGGACGTCGAAGGCACGCCGGGCTACGCGCAGCGGCAGCTGTTCGAACGGATCCTCGGCGCGAACTACGAGTCCATCTTTGCGCGCGCGTTTGCCGACGTGCAGCAGCGCGCGATCGCCTCGGCGCAGACGATCAGCAGTGCGATCGCAGCGGCACCGCCGCTGACAACGGTATTCCCGCAGAACTCGGTGCTGTCCACGCAGCTGCAAACCGTTGCTCGATTGATCGCATCCCGCGACCGACTCGACATGCAGCGGCAGATTTTCTTCGTTGCAGCCGGCGGTTTCGACTCGCACGACAACCAGAACCAGGACCAGCCGGGATTGCTGTCCGACGTCTCCGACAGCATGGCCGCGTTCTACAACGCGACCGTCGAGCTCGGAATTGCGGATTCAGTCACTGCTTTCACCCAGTCGGACTTCGGCCGGACGCTGACCTCAAACGGCGATGGCACCGACCACGCCTGGGGCGGCAACCAGCTCGTCATCGGCGGCGCAGTCAACGGACAGGATGTCTACGGCTCCTATCCCGTACTCGAAATCGGCGGCGACGAAGACGTCGGCGGCGGCCGCATGATCCCGTCCACCTCGGCAGACCAGTACGCCGCAACCCTCGCGCGCTGGTTCGGCATTGAGGATGTCGACCTCGACCTGGTCGCGCCGAATATCGATAACTTCGCGCAACGCTCGCTTGGGTTCATGGCAGGTTGAAATCGACGCCAGGTCTGGCCAACACTTTTTCGACAGTCGTCAGAAATAGCTGACCGGCCTTTCACCCCGAAGACCTTGCGCCCCACGCTTTCGCGGCTACCTTTCCAACGGACTTCAACACAGCGACGTCTTTTTCCCTGATCTCAGCGTAATACCCGTCCGCCTCGAAGAATGCCGTGACGATGAGGATCGATGCCTCATCGTTGGGCCACACCACCGCGACGTCGTTGTACTTGTTAGCCATTCCTTCCGCAATTCCCGTTCCGGTCTTGTCCCCGGCGCTCCACCCCGGCGGAAAACCGGCGCGAATTCTCGATAATCCAGTACGCGTGTCTTCCATCCATGAGCGAATCCGCTGTTTGTTCTTGTGCGAAAGCTGCGCACCAGTCAGGATCTCTCGAATAACTTGCGCTATCGCCAGAGGACTCGTCGTATCGCGCACTTCCGCGGCCGGCACGAAGTTTAATCCAGGTTCATAGCGGTCGAGCCGGGTTGTAGTGTCGCCAAACTCTCGTACCTTTTGGGTAAAACCCAGCGGACCGCCGATCAGATTCAACAACAGATTGGCCGCCGGGTTATCGCTGGTTTTTGAGTGGCTTCGGCCAACTCGGCGACCGTCATATAACCTCTTGCGAGGTGAATCGAGGTGACCGGCGAATAGGGAACCATGTCTTCTTCCGAATAATGGACAGGTGATTCGAGGTCGAGGCGACCTTCCTGGGACTCCCTGAGAATTACCGCGACGAGCAACAGCTTGAACGTCGAGCACAAGCCGAATTTTTCGTTCATTCTGTGTCCGATTGGCTCGTCAAATCGGGAATCCAGAATACAAACGCCGAGACGTCCGCCCGATTCGTGCTCGAGATTAGCGAGCGCTTTTTGAACTTGTTCGGGTTCCGACTCGTTCCTGCAAGCCGCGAAGCCGGGAAGTACGAGTCCTGCAACCAGGGTCTTCAATAGCGTGCGGCGTTTTTCCAGGGTCGTGCTCCGTCCTGCTCAATCGGCACGTCGAGCCATCGCTGCCAGATAGTCGTAAACCGCGCGTATCTCGTTGTCGGTGAATCGCGAGTATCGCCAGCGCGCGACACCGCCCATTAATTCCAGCTCACGATCACCAATCGGCTTGCCGGTCTTCATCAACGTCGAGAAATCTTCGAAAGAATATGCGGCGACGATCCGCAGGGTCGGTCGATGCGGGACATCCATTAATTGTTCGTTGCTACCCTGAAGGTCCATGCCGTGACACTCCGCGCAGGTGGCGCGCAGAATGAATCTCGCGAACGCATGTTCAGGTCCCAGGTCCGGTGGAGACTTGTCCTTCATCTCCTCGACCTGTTGGACGGAGTCTTTGAATTCACCGCTCTTTATCTCGTCAGCGAGCTTCGGGCCGATGGTTGGATCGGGGTGCCGGGCGCCTTTCGGCGGTAAGGTTTTCAGATAGCTGACGAGCGCTGCAAGATCAGCCGGATGCAGTTCCGAAAACAGATACGAGGGCATGTCCAGCAGTGCGCGGTCGGGGCGCTTGCCTTCTGTGATCACGACCGCGAGTTCGGCTTCCGTGTAGGTGGCAGCGCTTTGCGTCAGATTCGCCGTCCACAAAACACCGAGTTCCGGCTCCGTCCAGTCTTCCCCCGTCAGGTCGGGGAGGTGACAGCCAATGCATCCCAGGACCGCTGACAAGCGTTCGCCGTGTTCGACAGGGTCGTCCGAGACGACGTCAAAACGATAGGGAGCGGAGACAGCCCGATCAGCAGACTCGTCACCGTAAGCGGTGACCGAACAGAACGACAGAAAAGCAACCAGCAATCTCATTATTACCGCCTCTTCAATCACTTGAACGACCATAGCCGTCGCACGCTTGCAAACAGGTCCATTTAGCAGGGATAAGTTTCTCGAAGCTCTCTGCGGCGTAAACGCGACGCCCATACTACTCCGATTTCAAAGCCGTACCGCCCTCGAAACCGACGCAATTGCTGCCTTCGTGGCGATCCACCCGGGTAATAGAAGGTCAGAGTCGGGCATCCGATCCGTCCGGCTGGCTTTTCTTTCGCCGACCGTTGCGGCAGTCTGCCGGCATGAAAGTCGACCGCGTTCTACGCACCGTCTTTGCGCTACTGATCTTTGCCGTGTTCCTGGTCGCGGTTGGGGCGCTGCTGTTCGTGACCGAGTCTGCGCTCAACATCTGGGCGCGCCTGCTCGAGGGGCCGCGTTTCATTCTCTACACCTACGCGGCCGTTCTCGCAGGATTCTTCCTTGCAGCGGTCTGGCTCATCTGGCGCCTGGTCGTCAGGCGCCCGGCGAAGAAGCAGGCGGAGCCGGAGCATGTCGAGATCGATCGGACCGACATTGAGCAGCGCCTCAAGGACGCCGAGGCGGCCGGCATGGACGTCACAGCAGCGCGTGCAGAGCTCGACCAGATTGCCTTACGACAGCAGTCAGTCCACCTGTGTTTCTTCGGGCAGATCAGCAAGGGCAAAAGTTCGCTCATTCGCGCGATCGTGCCCGACGCTGATGTTGAGGTGGACGTGGTCGGCGGGTCGACGAGCGACATCCGGCACTACCGCTGGAAGAGCGCGGACGATGCCGACATCGAACTGACGGACGTGCCCGGCATCAGCGGACACGATGATGGATTAAGTGACCTCGCGCTCGAGGAGGCGCGGCGCGCGCATCTCATTCTGTTCGTTTGCGACGGTGACTTAAGTCGCGCGGAGATGCAGGCGGTGGAAACGCTGCTTGGATTGTCCAAGCCGATGGTGCTTGTTATGAACAAGGCCGACCGCTTCACCGTTGAGGAACAGGCCGAGTTGATGCAGCGCTTGATGGAGCGCGTCGAGGGACTCGGCGGGGATCTCGGACGCGATCGCGTGGTCGCGGTCTCGGCTGGCGGCGCTGTCGAGGTTGTCAAGCGCGATGCGGACGGCAACGAACGTGTGGTCGAACAACAGCGCGATGCCGATATCGGCGTCCTCGTTGTCGCGATCAACCGCCTGCTTGGCGGAACCGAACTCGACGAGCGCCGTGACCGGGCGATCTTCCGTCTCGCAAGTGAGCGCCTCGATGAGGCCGAAGCGCTGTATCGATCGCAGCGCTCGGAACAGATCATCCGCAACTCGACACGCAAAGCGATCATCGGTTCGCTTGCGGCCGTTAGTCCCGGAACCGACGTCCTGATCCAGGGCTACATCGGGACAGGCATGACCCGCGAGCTGTGCAAGCTGTATGGCGCTGCACCACGCGACCTCGATATTGAGCAGTTCCTGGACCTGAGCCAGAGTCGCGTCGGCAAGGCACTGCCGCTGTCGCTTGCCGTCGCAGGTAACGGCCTGAAGGCGTTTCCTGGCATCGGAACGGTCGCCGGCGGCTTCGTGCATGCGGTAGCCTACGGGCTGATATTCGATGCGCTGGGTCGCAGCCTTGTCCTCACGCTGAAGCGCCACGGCGAACTGAAGCCGGAAGTGGCCGTCCAGGATTTCGAGGAGTCCATCGGTGAACATATTCAAGCGGGTGTTACGCGCGTTGCCAAAATGGCAATCGAAGAGCGAACCCGCCGACAAGACTGACTCGTCCGGCCACCTCGAACTCGCTCGCGAGAGTCTGCGCGACCTTGTTGACGACAGCCGGCTGCCTGCCGGTGTTCGCGAAAGCCTCGCCAGCGACTACGAGTCCGTCCAGGCGATGCTCGACAAGCTCGAGCACGGGCATCTGCACATCGCCGCGTTCGGCCGCGTCAGTACCGGCAAGTCATCGCTGCTGAATGCGCTGATCGGCGAGGAGCGATTCGCCGCGAGTCCGTTGCACGGCGAAACCAAGAACACGTCGATGCATTCCTGGAACGAGCAGGAGGCCGGCGGCGTTTACCTGATCGATACGCCGGGCCTCGACGAGGCGGGCGGCGAGGAGCGCGAAACGCTCGCGCGTGAAGTTGCCGGGCGTGCCGACCTGATCGTCTTCGTCGTCGACGGCGATCTGACGGACAGCGAGCTCTCGGCGCTGACAACGGTCATCGGGATGGGGCGACCGGTCCTCCTCGCGTTAAACAAATCGGACTTGTTCACCCGCGACGAACGCGAGCGCCTGCTTGAGAGCCTTCGCTCGCGCACCGACGGCGTGCTCGACCCGGCCAACATTGTTGCGGTCGCGGCCGACCCGCGGCCGAAAACGGTTGTCACCGTGGAGGCAGACGGCAGCGAGTCGACGAGCCAGCGGAAACAGGAACCGGATATCGAGCACTTGAGATTACGGCTCTGGGACATCATCGACGCCGAGGGCAAAACCCTGGCCGCGTTGAACGCAAGTCTCTTTGCGGCCGATCTGTCCGACCAGGTCGGCGAACGCATCCTCGCCGCCCGCAAGGATCTCGGCGAGCGCATGGTGCGGACCTATTGCGTCGGCAAGGGGATCGCGGTCGCTTTCAATCCGCTGCCGGTCGCCGACCTCTTCGCAGCCGCGGCAATCGATGTCGGCATGGTCGTGCATTTGTCGAAGGTCTATGACCTGCCGCTCAGCCGAAAGGAAGCCGGAAAACTGACGAGCGTCATCGCGGCCGAAGCTGCGGCACTGATGGGCACGGTCTGGGCGATTCACGTGATCTCTTCGGCGCTCAAGGCCGGGAGCGGCGGTCTTTCGACGATCGTAACCGCGACGGCGCAGGGCGCAGTCGCGTACTACAGCACCTATGTCGTCGGACAGGTCGCCGGAAAGTATCTTGCCCAGGGCAAGTCCTGGGGCGAGGGCGGGCCGAAGCAGGTGGTGCGGCAGATCATCGACAGCCTCGATCGGGAAACCGTGCTGAACGACGCACGCCGTGAAATCCGCGCGCGTCTCAAGATCGATTGAGATGGAGACGGAGGAGCGCAACCGGAAAATCTACGCGGTGATCGCAGACGTGCCACCGGGCCGAGTTGCGTCCTACGGACAAATTGCAGAGCTCGCAGGCCTGCCGCGCGGCGCCCGCCAGGTGGCCTACGCGTTACGCTGCCTGCCGACGGGGCATGACCTGCCGTGGTTCCGCATTATCACAGCGTCTGGCAAGCTTGCGTTCGACAAAGATTCCGCTGCCTTCAAGCGCCAGCGTGACCGGCTTGTCAGCGAGGGCGTGCGGGTTGTCGACGGGCGGGTAGACATGAAAACCTATCGCTGGCAGGGGAGTCTCGACGAACTGCTCTGGGGACCGGACAGCGGCCCTGACTGAAAATAACCATCTGGACAGAGGGGGCATCAATGGCAACCGTGATTTTCTCGCACGGTCTCGAAAGCGGTCCGTGGGGTACCAAGATCCGCGCAATGGCGGAGCACGTCCGATCGCTCGGACACGAGGCCGACAGCATCGACTACCAGGGCATGCGCGAACCCGGCGAGCGTGTCGACAAACTCCTGGCCGCCTGTGCGTCGCTAAATGGCGACACTGTGCTCGTGGGCTCAAGCATGGGCGGGCATGTGGCAACGGCGGCGGCCCAGTCGGTCGGCGCAAAGGGCCTGTTCGTATTGGCGCCCGCGTATGACATGCCCGGATACGAGCACCTGACGCCGCCTCCACCGGAGATACCTTTGTGCATCGTTCATGGCTGGCATGATGATATAGTCCCGGTGGATAACAGTTTTCGTTATGCTCGAAAGGCTAACGCGACACTGCATATCGTCGATGGGGATCATCGGCTGACAGGCAACATAAAAGAAATTAATTCGTATCTGGGCCTGTTTATAAACACACTGGAACTACAATGAGGGAGATTACTATGCGTTATTTCGTACTTGCCGCAGCACTGCTCGCATTTGGCTGCAGCAGCGAAGGCACCGACGGCGGTTCAGTCGAAGAGAAAATGGAAGAAGCAGCTGACGCAGCTGGCGACGCCATGGACGACGCGGCAGACGCAGCCGGCGATGCGATGGACGACATGGCCGATGGCGCGTCCGACATGGCTGACGAAGCGGCTGACATGGCCGACGACGCCAAGGAAAAAATGGGCGACGCGTACAACGACGCGATGGACAAAGCTGGTGAAGTCGAAGAGTCCATGAAAGATGCGAAGGACGAACTCGACAAAGCAGTTGACGACGCGACTAACTAATCGCAACTGAGCCTGCCTGGCGGCACCCCGCTCGGGGTGCCGCTTATCCTTCATGAACCCCGCCCGACTGATTGTCCGACCGTTCTACTGGTTAGCCGGACACATTTTTTCGCTCTGGGCGCGACCGGTCATCCAGCCGGACGATCCCAAATCTCTGATCACGGAAACTGACGCGGCGGTCTGCTACGTCCTGGAAACGGGAGGGCTTGCCGACCTGCTGGCGCTCGAACGCGCTGCGAAAATTCACGGACTCCCGTCGCCGACTTCACCATTCGAATGCTGCGGCGCACGCGAGTCAGCGCGTGTCGTTGTTCTGCGTAAGCAGAAGGGCATCATTTTCCGCTCGGCCTCCGGCGTCGCCTCGCCGCGACTGCGTCGCCTCGTCGCGGCTGCCGACCGGCACGGCCAGGAGCTGCTGCTGATCCCGGTCGCCATCTACTGGGGGCGCTCGCCGGACAAGGAGCGTTCTATCTTCAAGCTGCTCTTTTCCGAGAACTGGCAGATCGCCGGGCGACTTCGAAAATTTTTCGCGACAATCGTGCTGGGGCGAAACACGCTGCTGCGTTTCAACGAAGGCCTGCCGCTGCGTTCAATCGTCTCGGACGATATCGACAACGAACTTGCATTCCGCAAGGTGGCTCGCGTACTGCGTGTCCACTTCCGACGCAGGCGCGCTGCGACGGTCGGCCCTGATCTCAGCACGCGTCGCACGCTCGTAACCCATGTGCTGCGCTCGCCCAGCGTCCAGCGCGCGATCGAAAACTCCATGGAGAAGCGGGGCATCTCGCGTGAGGCGGCTGTCAAAAAAGCCCGTTCCTACGCGATGGAGATTGCCGCTGACATTTCGTATCCGACGATTCGCATCCTCGAGCGACTGCTGAAATGGGTGTGGAACAGGATTTACGACGGCATTGAGCTGAACCATGTCGAGAGCCTGCACCAGGTCGCCGAAGACAAGGAGGTGATCTATGTTCCCTGCCATCGCAGCCATTTCGACTATCTTCTGCTCGGCTACATTCTCTACGAGCAAGGTCTGCACACGCCGCATATTGCTGCCGGCATTAACCTCAATATCCCGATCGTCGGTCCGATCCTGCGCCGCGGCGGGGCGTTTTTCCTGCGGCGAAGCTTCAAGGGCAATCGGCTTTATGCTGCCGTTTTTGACGCGTACCTGAACGAAATCCTCGTGCGCGGACACTCAATCGAATATTTCGTCGAGGGTGGGCGCAGTCGAACCGGGCGCTTGTTGGCGCCGAAGGGCGGGATGCTGGCGATGACGGTCAATTCCTACGCGCGCCAGCCGAAGCGCCCCGTCGTTTTCGTACCGGTCTATTTCGGCTACGAACGGCTGATCGAGGGGACCGCCTTTATCAATGAGCTCGGCGGCGGCGAAAAAGAAAAGGAATCACTGCTCGGCTTCATCAAGTCCATTCGTGCGCTTCGCGAAAACTTCGGGAAGGTCTATGTGAACTTTGCGGAGCCGATCGAGCTCGATCCAATTCTGGACGAAGTGGTCGACAACTGGCGCGAGCAGGACTACGTCGACGGCGAGCGGCCCGACTGGTTGCCGGGCGCCGTGGACCGGCTCGGTAAGACGATCATGAGCGGCATCAATGCCGCCGCCGCCGTCACGCCTTACATGGCACACACTGATTCCCATACCCAGAC
>CAWUHY010000084.1:0-11152 GCA_963922215.1 uncultured Gammaproteobacteria bacterium
ACGTTCTGGCTGACCAAAGACATACCCAACTTCGCCTGGAATCCACCGAAGTCGAAATTGAGGAAACCCTCGGTGAAGTTATTGTCCATGTCGTTGATCTTCGTGTTGAAGTACACGAGTTCGTTCGACGGTCCGTTTGCGCCGTCGACAAACGGCGTCGTCAGAAACGGCGCCGCGAAGTTGCCCTCGATCTTCGCTGTGCGGTGCTTGAACCCGCCGGTCATGATGTCGGTCAGGTCGAAGTCGCCCACAATAGCGATCGAGGTCATTTCTGCGCTCACACCATCGTCGGTGCATTCAATTGCGTTGCCGCGGCGCGGAGCGCAGTCCGTCGTGTTCGCGAACAGCGTGCCGTCACCGAGATCGACACCGAAAGCTTCGATGCCGGATCCACCCGTCGCGCGGGCCGGAATCGGCAGATAGGTCGGAACATTGTCGTCCAGGCGCTTGAAATGCAGCTTTAGCGTTCCGTTGTCGAACGAGCGCGCGGCCGTTGCTTTCAGCTGATAGCCGTCTTCGAGATCGGTCGGCGCATCACGCGGACCCTCGCCCTGACGGATGTAGCCGCCGACGTGATAGGTCCAGTCGCTGCCGGCGATCTCACCGCCATACTCTGCGTCCAGACGCAGGGCGTCGTAGTTCATGCCGGCGGTCAGTCCGAGTGAACCGCCTTCCTGTGAGCCATCTTTAGAAATGAAGTTGATGATGCCGCCCGGCGAATTGAAGGCCTGGGTCGTTGCCGTACCACCGCGAATCGACTGAACCGTCGCGATCGTGTTGTCGGCGCGCAGCCATGTGTCGGCTGTCGCGAAAGCAACGTCACCCTGTAAGAGAACGGGAAAACCGTCTTCCTGGAAGGAGACGTAGCGCGCGCCGCCTGAACTGATCGGCATTCCGCGCACCTTGACGTTTGCGTTTGCATCGCCCGATGAGGACTCGGACTGGATGCCAGGAATGTTACGGAAGATCTCGGCCGTTGAGCGCGGCGCGTAGTTCGCCATGTCGTCGTTCGACAAGGATGTGACAGACGCCGAGGACTCGAATTTCGTCGTCGGCCGCGGAACACCGGTTACGATCACTTCTTCGATGGTTTCCTCGCTGTCGGACTCCTGTCCGAAGGCTGTGCCGGAGCACGCGATGGCCGCGGCAAGCAGGAGCGCTGGTCCACGGCGTGAAATGCTTAGGTTCATTGGATTTTCCCCCACTGTGTTTGAACGTCCCACGCTGGGACGCGACTGTGATGAAACCAGACTAGGGCAAAATACAATCGATTGTCTACTGTTCGAGATACAATCGATTGTCTTTTCGGCTAACTAATTGTATTTTCTGGATTTTGCACACGAGGAAAAGCTTGACTCACGAGCAAATTCCGGCGAGATTGCGCAATCGATTGCCGCATCCAACGCATTTTTGAAGTCATGAACAGCAGCAAACCGCGTATCACCATGCAGGAGCTTGCCGATCTCGCCGGGGTCACGCGCGGGACGGTCTCGCGGGCGCTTGCCGACAGCCCGCGGGTGAATGACAAAACGAAGGCGCGGATTCGCGAACTCGCCGAGAAACATAATTACAAGGTGAACCTGCAGGCGAGAAATTTTCGTTTAAAGCGGTCGGGCGTGATCTCGGTTGTCTTTATGCTCGACATCAAGTCGGATCAGCACATGTCGGACCCCTTCTTTCTCGAAATGCTCGGGGGAATTGCCGACTGTCTTGCCGAGCACGATCTCGACCTCTTTCTTGCGCATGCCCCCGTCGTCGACGTTCTCGAGTTGCCGGATACTCGTGTATTCCAGAACTCGGATGGCGTCATCTTCGTTGGCCAGGCGGATCGGCACGACGAACTGAATGCGATTGCCGCCGGCGAGAAGCCGATTGTCGTCTGGGGTGCACCGATGGCGGACAAGGCCTACCCGCTGGTTGGCGGCGACAATGTGACCGGCGGCTATCTCGCAGCCAGCCATCTGTGCGAGGTCGGCTGCCGGCGCATTGCCTTTTTCGGCGACAGGCAACTCCCGGAACTCTCGCTTCGCTTCGACGGTTACCAGAAGGCGCTTGAGGAACGTGGCATTTCGATCGATCCGGCGCTTCTGGTAGACGTTCCATTCGAGATGCAGCACGCACGCGATGCAATCCTGCAATTCCTGGAGAGCGGTACGTCGTTCGACGCGGTCATCTGCGGCAGTGACGTCGTGGCGCTGAGCGCGATGGCGACGATGAACGAGAGTGGGCTGCGCGTTCCGGACGATGTATGCGTCGTTGGCTACGACGACATTGGACTTGCGAAGTACGGCAACCCCTCGCTCACGACCGTGCGCCAGAATATTCGGCAGGCAGGTCGCATCCTGGTTGAAAATCTGCTCGCGAGCATCAACGGCCAGGAAGTCGCAGACACAACGCTCGCGAGCGAGCTTGTTGTTCGCCAGTCAACGGCGCGCGCCGCGGCGAAGCCTACTGAATCCTGACCCCGACCCTGATCGTCCGTCCCGGCGCCGGCAGGCCAAGCTGCGGCAGGACCAGTTCGTCGGTAAGGTTATCCACCGACGCTGTCAGTTGAATGTCGAAACCGCGCCAGCGGCCGACGTCGAAAAAGCCGCGCAGATTCGCGCTCGTCGAGCTCGGGAGTTGCGTAAGGCGGCCTTCATCGTCGAGATCGAATGCAGAACCTGAGTGGATGATCTCGGCCCTCATGTCGAGTCGCGGGGTGGCCTGCCAGTCCAGTGCTGCGTTGAGCTGCCGGTCCGGTCGCTGCAACAGCTCCGGCCGCTCGCCGTTCGCGTCGCGTTCGGCCTCGGCATCCTGCCAGGCCCCTGACAGCTCGAGCCGCAGGTCGTCGGTGAAATAGTAGGTGCCTGCAGCCTCGACGCCGACTGTAAACGTCCCGTTTGTGTTGTAACGCTGCCGCCTGCGTTCGCCGTCAACAACAACTGAGCGCTGTGACAGCGTGTCATCGCTATCGTTGACCCACAGCGCGACGTCAAACGTCAACGCGTCGGAGACGCGGTGTTCGACAGTCAGATCTGTCAGCAGGGAACGTTCGGGCTTGAGGTCCGGATTCAAGAGGAAACGCCCGAGCGCGGCGCCGTACAGCTCACGCATTGTCGGGAAGCGCGAGCGCTCACCGATTGTTAAGGACGCTGTCGTGTTGTCGGTCGGCGTCCAGTTGAGACCTGCCGACCAGCCGGTTGCAGACAGAGAGGCCTGCGCCGGCTTGTCGCCGGTATCGGGCGTCGACGCGCGGTCGCGAGCGACGCCGACGGTCGTCGTCAGCGTGTTGCTCAAACGCATGTCGGCTTCGAGTCCCAGCGTCGTCAGTCGCTGCCGGTAGTTCAGAACCGGGTCTCCGACAAGGTCCCGAGCAGCGCCGGTCGAGGTCGTGAATTCCTGCTGGTCGTGCGTGCTGTCCTGCGCCGTCGACACGAGCCGCAGCGTCAGCGGATCAAGCGTAAACGACAGCACTAGTCGTCCGCCGATCGTGTCGTCGTCGCCCGTCTCCCGTTCGTCCAGATTTGAGTACGAGTAATCGGTATAGGAATCGATCGTCTGCGCGAACCACTGCTGCCAGCCAGTGAAACGCAAATCAACGCGAGGCCCGAGGTCGAGGCCTGCATTGACCGTCGCCTGCGTCAGCTGCCACTCCGGCGTGCGCCAGAAGCGCGGACTGGTGACGGCGGGATCGATGTCGCCCTGAGCCGCGACACCCCGCTCGACGTCAGCGTGCAAGACAGCCGCGCGGAAAAATGCGCTGTCAGTCGCCAGTGCCGTCGCGAAATACGCCGATGTTCCGGCCAAGTCCGTATTCGTCCGTTCGCGCGACGGTGACGGATCGAACGGAATGCTCGAGCGATCTGCGATGCGCTCGGCGTCTCTCGCCACCCGCGCCACACCGCCAACGAACGACCAGCCGTTGTCGAGACCGGCGCTCGCGATCGCACTGAGATTTGAGAGGTCGTTGGATCCGTGCTGCAGCTGTGCGGACAAGCTGCTGCCTTCGCCCGGTACCCGCGTGTACAGATCGACCGCGCCAGCCACCGCATTCGCGCCGTACTCGATCGGCACGACGCCGCGTGTAATCTCGACGCTGTTGATCAAACCTGCCGGCAACAGCGCCAGGTCCGCGCGGCCATCCCACGGCGTCGCAAGGGGCGCGCCGTCCAGAAAGATCAGCGTCTGCCGTTCTTCTGCACCGCGGATTCGGACCACCGAGTCGCCGCGCGAGTTGGTGCGCAGCGAAACACCGGTGATGCTTCTGAACACATCCGCTGTCGCAACCGGCTGGATTTCGCTCAGATCCTCGAAGCTCAGCACGCGCGACGTCGGGCTGACGCGGTCCTCAGACGGCGCTGCCGTGATGACGATCTCGTCGACAGCGCCATCGCCGCTGGCAAATCCGGCGGTGGGCAGAAACGCGCAGACAAAGCCGATCAAGGCAGCGGGCGCGAACGTGGATGCGCGTTCCGACCCGTCCTTTGTCGTTTCATGCTCCCGCATCACAGCTCGATCCATGCTTCGTCAACACCCTGTCCAACCACCAGTGTACCAAGAGAGCCGGCGTTTCCAGGACGCCAATCGAGGAAAAACTCCAGGGTTTCGCGACCGGTTTGCACGGCACCATCGTCTACACTGGGTGAAGGGGGCATAAATTGGACTACCTGGACGACAGGCGGCTGGTGAAACGGATGCTCGGCGGTGACGAGCAGGCGTTCGAGCATTTCTTTACCGAGCACTTCGCAAGGCTCTACCGCTTCGCCCTCGCGCGCCTGGGAGACGACCCGGAGGGTGCCCGCGAGATTGCACAAGTCACGCTGATGAAAGCGATGAACAGACTGAAAAGTTACCGCGGCGAGGCAAAGCTCTACACCTGGCTTTGCGCGATCTGTCGAAACGAAACAACCGACTGGCTCCGAAAACGCCAGCGCTTCGACGAGCACATCGTGCTCACCGAAGACTTGCCCGATGTGCGCGCCGCCGTCGAGTCCTTTGCGGCCCCGGAGAACGAGACGCCGGAGCGCGCGTACCAGCGTCGCGAGTCTTTGCGGCTCGTGCAGGTTGCGCTCGATCAGCTGCCGAAGCGCTATGGCGATGTGCTGGAATGGAAATACATCGAAGGCTATTCGGTACACGAAATCGCTGAGCGGCTCGCCGTCGGCCAGGAAGCGGCGCAGTCAATGATCGCGCGTGCGAAACGGGCATTCAACGACGTCTACCGAAGCCTGCTCCTGGGCCTTGGCGAGACAGTGGAGGGCCGGACTTGAACGACGACACGAAAAACGACGACGAACTCGCGAGAATGCTGCGCGCTGCCGGGCCGCGCCCGCTGCCGTCAGACGAGGACACGGCGGCGGCATACAACGCAGTACGCTCCGAGTGGCGCACCGTCGTCGGCCGGAAGCGACGTCGGCGCGCAATGGTCGCGAGTGCACTCGCGGCAAGCGTCGTTGCCGCGCTGGTCTTATTTATCGCACCGCAACCGGATCCGGCGCGCGTCGCAACGATTGATCGGCTGGACGGTTCGATTTATGTCGCATCGGAAGCGGGCGAGCTCGAGCGCGTGAACGACCTTGCCGTCCTGCGCGTCGGCCAGTCGCTGCGCACCGGACGCGATTCTGTTGCAGGCCTGGTTCTCGAGTCTGGCGGCTCTCTGCGTATCGCCGGTGATGCAAGCTTGCGATTCGCGTCGGAAGGAATCGTCGAACTGCGCGCGGGGAGCATCTACGTCGACACCGACCCCAATCCACTCAGCGGTGCGCCGGGAGCAGGCGAAGCTTCGCTCGTGATTCGCACCGAGTTCGGCGATGTCACGCATGTCGGCACGCAATACATGGTGAACGTGAGCAATCGCGAGGTCGTCGTGAGCGTTCGCAGCGGAGAGGTCATTCTGAACGAACGCTCGCGCGCAACCGCCGGTGAACGGCTCAGCACGAACGGGATCGACATCGATCGCGGCTCCGTCGCACCGTTCGGCGACACGTGGCGGTGGGCCGAGCGCGCGTCGCCGGGCATCGACGTCGACCAGCAGACGGCTGATGCGTTTTTGCGCTGGGTAGCACACGAGACAGGCTTCGCGCTTGCCTACGCGGATTCAGCAACGGCAGACAACGCCGCATCCACCGTGCTGTCCGGGACGATCGATGTCGCGCCGAGAGACGCGCTTGCTGCATGGGTACTTGCTGCCGACTATGCTTACGAGCTTGACGAACGACGCGGCGAGATTCGCATTCGACGCCGCTGACCGAGGCCCATGTCGCGCTTTCTGACGCTTCTGATCCTGTGCATCGCCGGCCTGGCCCGGGCGGACCCCTATGCGGGCAGGCCTATCGTCTCGCTGATTGATGACCTGCGCGAAAGCGGGGTCGACATCGCCTACAGCAGCAACCTGCTGTCAGACGAATGGCTGGTCCTGAACGAACCGGATCCCGGTCCGCCAGCCGACCGCCTGCGGCAGGTGCTTCGACCCTACGGACTGTCCGTCGTGCGCAAAGCCGGCGTCTGGCTCGTCGTGCGCGAGACGCTGGTTGAGACGATTCCGGCGGACGACGACGAGACACCGCGCGAAGCCGTCGAGCAAACTGTTGTCGAGACGATCCAGGTCTCGGCGAGCCGCTACGAAATTTCCCGCGAGATCGGTGCGTCGCGATTCGGCATGGATCGTCTCAGCGTCGAAACCCTGCCGGACGTCGGGGACGATCCGCTTCGCGCGGTGCAGCGATTGCCCGGCGCAGCCGCGAGCGGGGCGTCAGCGAAAACCCACATTCGTGGCGGCAACGAGGACGAAGTCGGCATCGTGCTAAACGGACAGCGATTGTTCGATCCGTTCCACGTGCGCGACTACCAGAGCATCTTCAGCGCGGTCGATTCACGGGCGATCGAAGGCGTTGAGGTCTATACGGGAGGATTCCCTGCCCGCTACGGCGACAGAATTGGCGGCTACGTGTTGATGGAGTCGCGCGACACGGAAACTCCGCGGCACAGCGAGATTGGCATCAGCGTTTTCAATACGTCCTTCCTGACCGCCGGTCGCGACGACGATCGCGAATGGCTCGTGTCAGCGCGACGCGGCAACCTCGATCTCGTGATCGACGAAAAATTCGGCAGGCCCAATTACTACGACCTGTTCGCGCACGCCGAGATGGATCTCGGCAGCGGCAGCCGGCTATCTGTTAATGGTCTGTATGCCAATGACCGCGTCAGCGTCGTCCTTGAAACCGACCCGGAGGAACGCGAGGCAATCCGCAGCAACACCCGCAACGCACAGGCCTGGCTCGAACTTTCGACGAGCTGGTCGGAGACGCTGTCGACAAGCACGATGCTGTCCTTCTCATCGTACGAAAACCTCCGCACCGGCGAGCTCGGAGACGCAGAAAAGCTGCTCGCCAACATGCGCGACCGGCGCAAGGTCGAACAGTTCAGTCTCCGACAGGACTGGCGCTTCCGGCCGTCCGACCGGCGCATGCTGCGCTGGGGAATCCAGATGTCGACCGGCAACACCGATTACGAGTACGCGGCGGATGCGGAATATTTCGGCTTGCCCGCGCTGTATCGCGATCAGCCCGCAACGGTGTCTCGCCGTTTGAACGTAGCGCCGGATGGCAGCAACTACGCAGCCTACGTCGAAGACCGCTGGAAGCTGTCGGAGGCGACCAGCTTCGAGTGGGGACTGCGCTGGGACGATCAGTCCTACACGGGTGAAGGATCGGACGCACAGCTCAGCCCGCGACTGAACGTTCTGCATCGACTCGGAGAGTCAGCCGACCTGCGCCTGAGCTGGGGGCGCTACCACCAGGCGCAGGGACTGCACGAACTGCAGATTGAAGACGGCGTCACGCGCTTCTGGCCGGCGCAAAGCGCGGATCACTGGATTGTCGGTTTGCAAACGGTCCTGAGCGACGATCTGCTGGTGCGCATCGAGGGTTTCTACAAGCGTATTGATACGGTACGACCGCGTTACGAAAACCTGTTCGATCCGCTGGCGCTTATTCCGGAGCTCTCCCCGGATCGCGTCCTGCTGACACCGTCCGCAGCGCGTTCGCGCGGCCTCGAATTCAGCGTCGAGCGCTCGACGCAGTCCTTGCACTGGTGGGCGTCCTACACGTGGTCGAATGCCCAGGACCGCATCGACGGCGAATATGTCGACCGGAGCTGGGATCAGCGACATGCGTTGCAGACCGGGCTGCGCTGGACCGCCAATGACTGGACCGTGTCGGCTGCATTGAGCGCCCGCAGCGGGTGGCCGTCGACGAATTTGACGCTTCGGCAGGACGGCGTCGACGCGGCCGGGGATCCGGTGTTCGTCGCGGAACCCGGACGGCGCAACGCCGAACGTTATCCGCGGTTTGCGTCGCTGGATCTGCGCGTCAGCAAACGTTTCGCGCTGAAGCGGGGTCGCCTGACCGCCTTTGCCGAACTGTCGAACGCGACCAACAGGCAGAACCGCTGCTGTATCGACTGGGACATCGAGACCGATGGCGGAGTCCCGGTACTGGAACACTCCGCCGACTACTGGTTGCCGCGACTGCCAGCCATCGGAATTCTCTGGGAGTTCTGACAAGTTCCCGCCGACCTGTGTCACAGCAGCATCATGGGCACGGTGGAGCGGTCGAGTGCCCGGCGGTATACGCGGATGTGCTCGGCGGCGCCGAGTTCGGCCGTCTCCGCATCCAGATCTTTAAGCACTTCCGTTCGAGTTTTGATGCCGGCATCGCTGAGCGACCTCGCCGCTTCGTCGCTACGCGCGATACAGAACTCGGCGCGTTCATACATGGCTCGCAGCACGGGTGAACCCGTGAGTGGCTCGGTGCTGCGCCGCGTGATGACAAAACGCATTGAACGCGTCAGCTTCAGAAGCAGTCCTGCGCGGCCCGCATCGTCATCGTGCGCATGCACGAGGCTGACCTGCGGCATCAACGCCATTGCGACGATGGCACTGGACGTACAGGGACCGACAGAGACGCCGGGGGCGATTTTGACGCGTGCAGAGATTTCGTGCCGGTCGGCGACGACGTGCTGCTGGACGCCGTGCGCCGCGAGGCCCTCGATGAGCCGCACGAAGTACTCCGACACTCCGTTGTCTCTTCCCTGCAAGTAAATGTGACCGATCCGCATCGTCGCTCCTTTTTCTGTTGGCATCATTCCGTTAGTGCGTCGAGCGCGGCCTCAGCCGCGGCGCGCACGCCGGGGTCCGGGTCGTTTTCCATGTTTTTTAAAAGCAGTCGCGCGTAGTCGCGGTCGGTGAGGTCGGCGAGACTTAAGACTGCATCCATGCGCCGCTCCGCATTTGCATCCGTCAGCTCGGCGCGCAGCGATGACGTGTCGCGCCCCGGCCCTGTCCTCCATATTGGTCCGTTGCCGAACACAAAGAGACGCCGTGGACGGCCATCGACGTCGCTTGTGAGAATATGGCTGTGTTGACGTAGAAGGCGGTGCAGCAAGCGACCCGCGGGCTCGCGTTCATAGGCCACGCTGACCAGTGCGTCGAGCGCCTGGCGAGCGCGGACCTCGATTCCGCAGCGCTCGGCGAGACGTTTAACAACGGCCGACAGCCTTTCGTTTTCCGCATGTATGGTGATCGGCTCGTCCGCCGCGCACGCAAACGCAACGACCGGAAGGCAAAGAAGCGCGAAGCCAAGGATGACCCCGCGCATTGCCGCTGCAATCCCCTTGCGCACGACAGTCAGTCGCCGGCGATCAGGAAACAGCTTTCTGTCGCTGTCTGGTTAAAGCTTGCTTCCCGAACAAGCACCTCGTACTTGAACTCGTCGGACTGGCTGATGAATTCGTCGGGAATCGTCATCGATGTAACGCCCGGTGGCAGTACGACGCTAAAGACAGTTGAAAACTCTTCACCGTCCGGACCCTCGAGATCCGTCTCGACGACGACTTCGTAGTTGTTGACGACCAGGCCGGGCGCACCCCGCGGTGAACCGAGATCCGGATGCGACGTGGTGACGTCCGGCCAGCTAATGACGATCGGCGCACTGATTTCAGGTGCATCGTAGCCGGGCTCCTCGTCATCGCACTGTGCTGCCATTGGAATGCCGTTGACGAAAGGCGTCGGCGGGGCTGGCATGCGATGCGTGATTTCCACCTCGCTTTCCATTTCCTCACCATCGAGCGTGACTCCTTCGACTTCGTACTCGCCCTCGGGAAAGCGCCGAAAGAAGGTCTCCGGTGGCAGCTCATCGAAAGTCGGCTCGGCGCTTTCGAAGAAGAACTCGGTCAGCCCCTGGCGACGCAGGCGCGAACGTACGAAGACGTTCAAGAGCTTCCTGTCGTCGTCATTCTCGATCGTCAGTCGTTTCCAGGGCTCGCCGTCGATCAGCGCGTGTATTCCAAGATCGCCGTCGGTGTTATTGAGCTCGAAAAACACCTCTGCGACGTCGAACTGCAGATCTTCGTCCGAATCTTCCTCATCATGCTCACCAGCGGCGTAGGCCGTAACAGACAACGCCATCAATAAGCCAATGTCTCGTGCAATTTGCCTTTTCATTACTTGTCTCCCTCTCGCGTGTGTCTGCCTGTTTAGACGAGCGGCTGGAAGATTCCGGTCGTTTGTCCCGCTCCGGACCGGCACTGACCGCTGGCCGGGCAATTGCACGACCGTTTTTTCTGCGGTTTACGTCTAAGCGAGAGTTCGCCCTGGAATCGGGCGCTACCCGAGGGAGAACCGCATTGAAAATTTTGGTCATCAGTCTGGCGGACGCAAGTAGTCGACGACGCAGCGTTTGTGAACAGTTCGCTACCCTCGGTATCGACTTCGAGTTTCTGGACGCCGCCCCCGGTTTCGACGGCATGCGGCAAGGCGGCATCAGAAACCTTGATGCACTGGCCTTTCTTCTGAACACGGGACGCAACGTGACGCCCGGCGAAGTTGGCTGCTTCGCGAGTCATCGGCTTGCCTGGCAACGTTGCGTTGAGCTCGGCGAGCCGGTCGTGATCATGGAGGACGACTTCAGCCTCCGGCCGAACTTTCGCGATGCACTGAATACCAGCCGATCAATTACAGAGCGTGTCGGGTTTCTGCGTCTTCAGGACACCCTGAGATCGAAGGAGGTCGTCGTCGCCAAGCTGGGTCGGTTTGAACTTCAGCGTTTTACGAAGCCGCCGCATGGCCTGATGTGCTATTGCCTGTCGCCGGACACCGCGAAAAACTTTCTCG
>CAWUHY010000085.1:0-10916 GCA_963922215.1 uncultured Gammaproteobacteria bacterium
GCGCAGCGCGAGCGCCTGAAGGCTCTCGATCCGGAGAATCTCAGCGGCGGCGATCGTCGCTGGCTGGATGCACTTTCCGATCACTACGAGGTCGTGGCTGACTCGCCGCAGGAGCAGATTCAAACGCTGCTGCGACGCGTTGACGTCGTGCCTGTTTCGCTTGCGCTTGCCCAGGCCGCGAAGGAATCGGGATGGGGAACGTCACGCTTCGCGCGTGAGGGCAACAACCTGTTCGGCGAGTGGTGTTTCAGCGAGGGCTGCGGCATCGTGCCGGCGAGCCGCGCGCCCGGGCGTACGCACGAGGTACGTGCATTCAAGCGCCCCGGTGACGCGATTGACGCCTATCTTCTGAATCTGAACACGCATCCCGCGTATCGCGAGCTGCGCAGGATCCGTCAGACGCTGCGGGAGCAGGGCGCGGATGTTTCGGGCGAAAAGCTCGCCGAAGGACTTTCGCGTTACTCCGAACGCGGTGACATCTACGTCACCGAAGTGCAAAACCTCATCGCAAGTAACGACCTGGAATGAAGACTCTCTTTGCGACGAACGCACTGGCGCTGGTTATGGCACTCGCATTGGCGCTCGCCGGCGCCGCAAATGCGGACGTGCAGCGGGCCGTTGCACTGGTCTACCATCACGTGTCCGACGAGACGCCCGCGGCGACATCGGTCACGCCGAAGGAATTCAAAACGCACCTCGACTATCTCGCGGATGAGGGCTACACCGTGCTGGCACTCGGCGACATCCTCGCGCGCCTCGAGCGCGGCGACGGCGTCCCGGACAAGACGGTCGCAATTACCTTTGACGATGCTTACGAATCCGTCCTGACGACAGCAGCGCCGGCGCTGAAGCGTCGCGGGTGGCCGTTCACCGTGTTCGTTGCAACGGATGCGATCGACCAGGGGCTGAAGCCTTACCTCTCGTGGGATGAATTGCGGAAATTGAAGTCCTTTGGTGCCGAGCTCGCGAATCATTCAGCGACGCACGGGCACATGATCCGGCGTTCCGAGGGTCAGTCGGAAAAAGCGTGGTTGCGCGCGCAGCGCGAGAATATTGAACGCGCGGCAAGACGATTGGACGACGAGATCGGCGAGATTGCACCGCTTTTCGCTTTTCCGTACGGGGAATACGACGAGAAACTCGTTGGCCTCGTGACCGAACTGGGTCTAAAACCGATCGGCCAGCACTCCGGCGCGATGACCGCTGGCGACAGCGTGATCCCGCGCTTCCCGGTGTCGTCGCGCTACGCATCGCTTACCACGCTGCGGGACAAACTTCGCAGTGTTCCGATGCCGGTTACCGTCGTGCGCCCGGCCGACGGCGTGCTGAGCGCGAAGGACGAGCGACCCGAACTGACCCTGCGGTTCGACGAGGGATTCAGGAACGCATCGGCGCTGACCTGCTTCGTCGCAGGACAGCCGAAAGCCGAGATCCGTTTCGACGGACAGCTGGCGAGAATTCAGGCAACGAAACCCCTGAAGCCGGGCCGAACCAAGTACAACTGCACCTTGCCGTCCACCGACGAGCGTGGGCGTTTCCACTGGTTCAGTTTCCTGTGGATGAAGCCCCAGTCCGACACGCAGTGGTACGCGGAGTAGGCACGTGCGTCGGGACTTCCTGTTTCTCGACCCGCTGGAACGCTATGCCGACGTCGGACTGCTGCTGCTTCGCCTGGTGACAGGCGCATTCCTCGTGCACGGGGTCATCGACAACATCGCCGACGGCGAACGCATGCAGGAATTCGCCAGCTTTCTCGGCGCCAACGGCTTTCCCGTGCCAGGCCTGCTCGCGCCGCTGTCCGTTTACCTGCAATTCCTGTGCGGCGCGTTATTGATCCTCGGATTGTTCGCCCGCTGGACCGCGCTGATCGTTGCCGTGCATTTCATTGTCGCCGTCGTCATGGTGCACTGGAGCCAGGACTTTCGAGGCTGGTGGCCCGCGCTCGTGCTCGTCTTCATCGGGCTGCACATCGGGTTCAGCGGAGCAGGGCGGCTGTCGCTTGACCGGTACTTACTGAATCGCCGCTTGGCCTGACGCGACGGCGCTAGCTAGTCGGCGCTTTGGGCTCTCGGCTCATCCAGATCAAGCACCAGCTGATCCGCTCCGTAGACCCGGCTCTCCCGGAACCCCATCGCGCGGAAATAGTTTTCGTTCGTGATGATCCCGGTATCGACGACGAGGCGGTGAATGCCGCGCTGGCGGAACTCGTCGCGGCAGTCGCGGTAGATGAAGCGGCCGACCTTGCGATCGGCGTATTCCCGGATGACGTGTTCGACGACGATCTTCAAGGTTTTCTTGTCGGTTTTTTCGCCAACAAAAACGCCGGCGACCGCCATGTTTCGAAGGGCGAGGAATACGAGAGAACGGTCGTCGAGCTTGCCGTCGAATTGCGGGTACCAGCGGCTGATGTCTGCTTCGTGAAAGCGCAGGAATTCCCTGAGATAGGCGTTATCGGAACGCGTCTCGAGGAGCTTGAAATAGTCCTTTTTCGCGTAGAGCTGCAGCAGGTAGTAGACATTGATGAACGCGATCGCCGTGTTGACGACGGCGACGGGCCAGGCCTCGATGACGGCACCGTAGACAGCGAAACACAGCGCACCGGCGAGGTTGAACCAGCGCAGGCGTGCAATCGAACTCATCGACAGCGAGATGAGCACGAGTGCGGAGGCCAGGTATCCCAGCCATTCGATCAGTGATATGTCGTTCATGGTTTATGTCTTGTTTTTCATCATGATGCGCGTTGCATCGCAGGCGATCAAGCCGGTATCGTGACGCATCCCGGCGGCGGAACTGCCCGGCGTTTCGCCAGTCGGAGTTATTTCCTGTCTGTTCAGATCACCCCGAATGCATCGACTCATCCTGTTCTCGCTCGTATTGCTGACTGCGTGCTCGCAAACGCCGCCCACCGTGGTCATTCCTGACGTCGTCAGCGAGATGGAGACGAGCGAGATCGGCGGCTCGTGGGAACGTGACTATTCACGCGACGACGATGTGAACAAGAGCCTGCAGCGGGCTTACAACCTGCTCGCGCAGTCGATCGCCGACCAGCGTCGCATGGACGGCACGCGCACCACCGGCATTACACCGCGACAGGCCTCGTCGCTCGTCGCGCTTGCTCGACTTGCCGAACTGATTACCCGGTCCGAGGTGCTACAGATCGTCCAGACTGACGATCGCGTCTCGATTGCGCGCCGCGACGACTTTGCACTCGAGTGCCGCTTTTTCGGAGGCGAGATGCAGCCGACGTCGAGCCCGTTCGGCATCGAGGAGTGCGGGTGGGTAGACGGCGACCTGATTTCACGGCTGCGTCTGCGCGAAGGTTTGACTGTGGTCAGCCGTTTTACGGTTTCCGAAACCGGCGATCGCCTCCGCGTGACGACGACCGTCTCGTCACCGACATCGCGCATGCCGTTCACCCTCCGGCGCTTCTACCGCAAGTTTGAAGAGCCGGAGTCGGACTACGCCTGTATCGAAACGCTGTCGATGAAGCGCGTCTGCACAACGGGTGAGTTGTGAGAACGCTCGCTGCGTTACTGTTGCTCGCGGCAGCATTTGCGGCACACGCCGATCGGCCAAGCCTCAATGCGGCCGTGCCGCCTTTTGATCCGGCAATTCCCACTGACGAGGCGTCCTACAGAAGCCTCGGCGTTTTTCCGACCATTCGTGAGGTCGAGTCTGTGCTTTGGGCTTTCGGCCTTCGCGAGCAGTTGGACAAGCTCGACGATTTCGAGACGGTGCGGGTGGTTCCGGACGCGGAGCCTATCGCCGATCTCATCGTGCAAGGCCGCATTCTCGAGTCGGACGGCTATTCGTTCGCCTTCTCCGTTCATGTGACGGACGCGACCGGCGCAAGCGTGCTCAAACAGGAGTATCGCGGAACGACCGACGGTGAAGAAAACACGTTCCGTCCGGTGTTTGCACAGGCCGCCCGAGACATCGCCTCGGCGCAGTCTGCGCTTGCCGACGCCGATGTGCGGCGCATTCACGACACGGCGATGCTGCGCTATGCAGAACGGCTCGCGCCGTCAGCGTTCGGAGGCTATCTCGAAACCGGAGACGACGGCCGCATCGAGCTCGTGCGCCTGCCGTCAAGAGATGACCCCATGCTCGGACGCATTGAGCGGGTGCGACAGACCGAGTTCGTGGTCGACGACACGATCGACGAAAAGTTTGCCGAGCTTAATCGCGAGGTGAGTTCGGTCTACCGTATCTGGCGAGAGTACCGGCGGCAGAACGTCGACTACCAGGCAGAGAACCGGCGACGCGCCGACTTCGACAACGAAGAGTACCCGCAGGCGTCCTTCGAGCGCTTTCGCCGGCTGTACAACCTGTACAAATGGGATCGCCAGACCGTGCAGGAACAGGACCAGCTCGCGCTGGCGTTCGACAATGAAGTGAGTCCCATCCTCAAACAAATCGAGCTCCGGGTTGCGGAGCTCGAGACGTTTGTCGACAGCAAGAATGCCGAATGGTATCGCTTGCTGGAAGCCCTGTTCGAGGTCGAATCAGGGCTTTAAATCAGGACGCGATGGCGACGAGCTCGATGTCGAAGCTTAAAGCCTGTCCTGCAAGCGGGTGGTTTGCGTCAACCGTGATGGAGTCGTCGCCGACTTCCGTTACGGTGAGTTGCATCACCTGGCCGTCCGGCGACTGGCTTTGCAGTCCCATGCCGACCTTCGGTTCGATGTCGTCGGGCAGCGCGGATTTCGGGACTTCCTGGACGAGTTGGTCCATGCGCTGGCCGTAGGCGTCGTCGGCGTCGAGACGCACCGTCTTGTTCTCGCCGACTTCCATTCCGTCGACAGCATTGTCGAAGCCGTGAATGACCTGGCCGCTGCCGAGAACGAATTCGAGGGGTTCGCGGCCCGCTGAGGAATCGAATTCCGTTCCGTCGTCGAGCGTGCCGGTGTAGTGAATCTTGACTGTGTCGCCTGATTTGGCGTGACTCATGGTATCTCCGTGGTTTTCGTGCCAACGGCGAGTATAGGCCCCGTCGAGAGGCAGTCAAGGCGACCCCGGGCGTCGCGCGGGCGAAGTCTGCCGCGCTTCGCCCGGTGCCGAGCGCCTAGAAATCAGTCGGTGCGGGCGGGGCGCTGACTGCTTCGGGCGGCGACTTTTCGAGCTCCTCGAGCAGGTAACGAACGGCCGCCTCGAGCGACGGATCGCGGCCTGCCGCGACGAGATCGGGCCGATCGACGACCTCGATATCCGGTGCCACACCCTCGTTTTCGACTGCCCACTTTCCGTCGGTGTCCATGAAGCGGAACGTCGACGCGAGAATGCTTCCGCCGTCTGCCAGCGACGGATTCCCGGAAATGCCGATCAGCCCGCCCCACGTGCGAGTCCCGATCAAAGGTCCGAGCTTCAATTGCCGGAAGTACCACGGGAACGCGTCACCGCCGGACGACGAATAACCGTTGATCAGCGTCGCTTTCGGTCCCACGTGCGAGATGACCGGCGTTGCCGTCGGTTCCAGTCCGCGTCGCTTCCAGTAATTGAGCGGCTGGCGCGAGACGATTTCGATCATACGGTCGGGGATGAAGCCCCCGCCGTTGTAGCGCGCATCGATGATCAGCGCGTCCTTGTTGACCTGCGGGAGGTAGCGCTTGAAGAGTTCGCGGTTACCGTCCTGCGCCGTGTTAGGCAGGTGCAGGTAGCCGATGCGCCCGTTCGAGAGTTCCTTCACGCGGCGCACACGGTCGGCGACCCAGTCGAGATACCTGAGGCCGCTCTCCGACGCGATGGTTCGCACCAGCACGTCACGCGCACCGCGCTGTCGCGGCGCATCATTGACGCGCAGCGAAACGACGTCGCCGCCCGTGTTTTCGAGCAGCGTATAGAAGTTGTCGACGTCCGCAACAGACTCGCCGTTCACTGCAAGGATGTAGTCGCCGACGCTGACATTGACGCCCGGTGCGTCGAGCGGCGAGTAGAAGCGCGGATGCCAGGCCTCACCCTCGAAGACCTTCGTGATGCGATAGGCATCACCGCGACGCTCGACGTCGGCACCGAGCAGGCCGCCGTTGCGACGCGTCACGGATGGCTCGTCGCCGCTCTGGACGTAAATATGACCCGCGTTCATTTCTCCTGCGATCTCACCGAAGATGTAGTCGAGATCGCCGCGGTGTGCGACGTGCGGGACAAGCGGCGCGTACTTGTCGCGAATCGCATCCCAGTCCATGCCGTGCATGTTCGGGTCGTAGAACCAGTCGCGCAGGATGCGCCAGCCGTCGACGTACATCTGCTGCCACTCGACCACCGGTTCGACGCGCAACTCCATGTTGTCGAGATCGAGTTTTCCATCGTCCGTTTTCTGGTCTGCCGCTACTTTGCTGATGCCCGGCGACCCGCCGGCCATGTACAGAATCGACTGCCCGTCGCGCGCGACGGTGAAGCCGCTGACGCCCTTCAGAATCGTTTCCTCTTTTTCGTCAGCGAGCTTGAAGTGGCGAAGTTCCGCCGACCCGCTGCCAGAGAGATACAGCGGCCCCTGTGAGACTGCGGCGAGGTTCCGGTAAACGCCGCCGCTGCCCTGCAGCGCCACGACGCGATCGCTGATGCCGTCGAAATCGATCGACAGCGTCGGAACGCCGGAGTCCGCGTCTTCTTCACCGTTGCTTTCAGCTTCCGCTGCGCCGGTTTCGTCGCTCTTCGGCAAAAAGAGCGCGGGCGCATCGTCGTTCAACAGTGCAGCGAACACGCGTACGGAGTCGGTCACCATGTAGTTGAATTCGACGGAGCTGAAGTCGAGATCCTGATCGCGCGACGAGAGGAAATAGAGATAGCGTCCGTCGGGATCGAAGACGGGCGAGTTGTCGTCCGTCATGTCGTCCGTCACCTTGTGGATAGTCTCGCTGTCCATCGCATAGATGTAAATGCTCGAATAGCCGACGCTGTTGTTCTTCGTGTAGGCGATGTGTGCGCTGTCGGGCGCGAAGCTGTAGCTCGTGATGTCGTTGTAAGACGAGCGGTCGATCGCGGTCACCCGACCGTTGCGCATGTCGACGAGATTGAGCGTCTGGTTCTTGTCTCCGAACAGCATGTAGTTGCCGTCGGGAGACCAGACCGGCGGAAAGCGCCAGATTGTTCCGTTGCTGGTCACCTGCCGCGCCTCGCCGGCTCCGGATTCGTCGCGCACCCAGATTTCGTATTCCCCGCTTGCGTCCGACAAAAATGCGACGGTCTCGCCGTCCGGCGACCAGGCCGGATTGATCTCACGAACCGCCGGCGTCTGCGTGATATTGCGCACCGGGCCTTCTTTCTTCGGCACCGTGAAAAGCTCGCCCCGAGCGTTGATGACCACGCGCTGTCCGTCGGGCGCGATATCCATGGACTCGATGAATTCGGACGCTTCCACGATCTTCGGCTGGCGCAATGGCCGATCGCCGACAACCTCGATCGAGAGGCGCACGCTCGCACCGCTGTCCGGGTCGAATCGGTACAACCAACCGCCGTTCTCGTAAACGATTGCGTTCGGTCCCGCGCTCGGCCACAGGACGTCAAAGTTCTCGTGATCGGTCACAGCGACCGAACCCGACTCGTCATACCGGTAGAGATTCAGCGTGTAGTCGCGATCGGACGTGAAGTAGATCGAGTCGCCGACCCACATCGGGTGGTTGTCCGTTGCGTCGTTTCGCGTGAGCTGCGTTGCGCGGTTTTCTTCGATGTCCCAGGTCCAGACGTCCTGCGCGCGGCCGCCGCGATAGCGCTTCCAGGTCCGGAACTCACGGTCTTTCGGGGTGAAGACAATCTTGCTGCCGTCCGGCGAAAACATGCCGGCGCCGCCTTCCGTCAGCGCGAGCGGCTGCTCGTCACCGCCGTCAACCGGGACGAGATGGAAACGCCCCATGCGAATACCCCACGGCGTGCGATTGGCACGCACGAGGACGTGCTTGCCGTCCGGCGTCCAGTCGAGAACGCGGTAGTCGTAGCCGCCGCGCGGCGGCATGCTGCCGACATCGTTGTACCAGGTCAGCTGGCGCGGCTCGCCGCCGCTCGTCGGCATCACATAGACCTGCCGCGTACCGTTGTACTCTGCGGAGAATGCGATCTGTGTGCCGTCCGGCGACAGCTTCGGGAAAACTTCGAGGCCTGCGTGCGAGGTGAGACGTCGCGCCGTGCCGCCGCTGACTGGTGCCGAATAGATGTCTCCCGCATAGACAAAGACGACCGTGTTTTCGTGTATGTCCGGGAAACGCAGCAGCCGGGTGTCGTCGGCAAGCGCAATACCGCTGACCGATAAGGTGATGAGCAGGGTCGAAATGAAACGCATGTACGGACTCCGGTGATAAAAAAGGGCCCGTTGCGGGCCCTTTCGATTGGACTTTTTATTTAGTCGTGCGAGACAGGTTTGGCCTCTGTCAGGCCGAAAAGTTTCAGCGCGAACGCATAGTCGTGCGTGCGTTCCTTCATGCGCTCGAAGCGCGCAGCCGACCCGGCGTGTCCGGCGCCCATGTTCATCTTCAGGAAGAACGGGCCACCGGCTGCCTCGTCGCGCAGGCGCGCGACCCATTTCGCCGGTTCCCAGTAAGTGACGCGGTAATCGGTCAGGCCGCCGGTTGCCAGGATCGGCGGATATTCCACGCCGACCTGGATGTTGTCGTAAGGCGAGTACTCGGCAATCGTCGCGTAGGCGTCCGCGTCGGTGATCGGGTTACCCCATTCAACCCACTCCGGCGGTGTCAGCGGCAGCTCCGCGTCGGAAATCGTGTTGATGACATCTACGAAGGGCACGGCTGCGATCGCACCCGCGAACAGATCGGGGCGCAGGTTAAGCGTCGCTCCGACGAGGAGACCGCCGGCCGACCCGCCGTAAATCACCGTCTCGCCTTTCCGGCCGTAGCCGCGCTCCTGCAGCCGCTCCGCTGCATTCGCGAAGTCGGTGAAGGAATTCATCTTCGATTCGAGCTTGCCGTCCAGATACCACTGCCGGCCCTTCGCCGCGCCGCCGCGAATGTGGGCAACGGCCCAGACAACGCCACGATCGACCAGCGACAGAACACTCGTAGAGAAATAGGCCTGCATCGTTGCGCCGTAGCTGCCGTAGCCATACAGGAGCAGCGGTGCGGTGCCGTCGACGGGCGTCGACTTCAGGCGCAGCACCGTGACCGGAACTTCCGCGCCGTCGTCCGCTTTGATGAAAAAGCGTTCGACCATGTAAAGGTCAGGATTGTGGCCACTCGGGACTTCCTGTGTCTTGCGCAGCGTGCGCTCGCGCGTTTTCAGGTTGAAGTCGAAAATCTGCTCGGGCGTCGACGGCGACTCGTAGGAGAAGCGGACAGTGTTCGTCGCGAATTCGTAGCCGTTCGAGAGGCCCAGATCATAGGCCTGTTCGTCAAAGTCGATCTCGAATTCGTTTTCCAGCGCATAGTCCGAAATGACGATGCGCGGCAGTGCATTCGATGTTTCCAGCCGAATCAGGTGGTCCTTGAGCGGGAGGATGCCGCGCAGGTACGTGCCCGGACGGTGCGGCAGATAATCTTCCCAGTTGTCGCGACCCGGATCGCTGATCGGCGCGCGAACGAGTTTGAAGTCGACCGCGTCGTCGGCGTTCGTCTGGATAATGAAGTGATCACCCGCGTGCGCGACGTAGTAGAGCTCGTCCTCGGCTCGCGGCGCAATCAGTGTCGGCTTCGTGCCGGGTGCCGCGTCCGCGCGTATGTAGCGGTACTCGCTGGATGTCGACTTGCCGGAGCTTACAAGAATGTATTCGCCGCTCTGAGTCTTGCCGACGCCTAAGAAGAAGCTGTCGTCTTCTTCCTCGTAGATAAGCAGATCGTCGGCGGGCTTCGTGCCGAGGATGTGCTGCTTGACGCGCTTCGGCCGCTGGTTTTCGTCGCGTTCGATGTAGTAGAAGCTTTTCGAATTCGCGGCCCACACGACGCTCCCGCCCGTTGACGGAATGGTTTCTTCGTACTCGTCGCCGCTCTCGACGATCCGGATGCGAACGTCGTAGTACTCGGAACCGAGCGTATCGATCGCATAGGCGATCAGTGCGTGGTTCGGACTGTGATTGACCGAGCCGATTTGGAAGAACTCCTGGCCTTCCGATTCCTTGTCACCGTCGAAGAGAATGACTTCGTCACCACCGTCTCGCGGCGTGCGAGCGTAGACCGGGTACTCGCCACCGTCGCGGTAGCGCACGTAGTACTGGAAGTCGCCGTGCGGTGTCGGAACAGAGCTGTCGTCTTCCTTGATGCGTCCGCGCATCTCGTTGAAGAGGTCGTCGCGCAGTGATTCGAGATCCTTCGTCGCGGCATCGTAGAAAGTGTTTTCGGCCTCGAGGTGCTCGCGAATGTCGTCGTCGAGCTTGGACGGATCGCGCAGGACTTCCTGCCAGCCTTCGTCGCGCATCCAGGCGAAGTTGTCGACGCGGGTGACACCGTGCTGCTCGATTTCCAAAGGGATTTTCTTGGCGGCCGGTGGGTCGACCTCGAGATTGGCGAATGGTCCTTCGTTCATCGGTACGTCCGTTTGAGAAGTGTCGTCCTGCTTCGAGCAGGCGGCGAGGAATACGAAAATTGACAGCAGAAAGAGTCGGTTCATGATGCGTTGCCGGCGGCTTCTAGTGGACGCGCATCATAATGTACTCTGCCGGACGCTTTCAAAAGAAACGTTGTGCGCGTTCGAGCGTTTTCGCGAAGTCCCGCTTCACCTGTTGTTTCGGAAGGAAAAACCATGAGCAAGACCCTCGACTACACCGCTTTGACGCAGTCCGGCCGGCGACTCGGGTTCCAGTTTCCGCTGCATGAGATGACGGGCTCGGAGGACGATGTCGCTGCCCTCCTGACGGCGGTCCTCAATGCGCTCGACAGAGAGATCCGGGAAACGGACGCTGCGCCCTCCGACGGCGACGTCCTGCAGGCACTCGCGATGGCGCTCGCGATTCGTACACGCCTCGTCGACGAGCGCGGCGG
>CAWUHY010000086.1:0-10895 GCA_963922215.1 uncultured Gammaproteobacteria bacterium
GTTTCGAGCGCGGCTTGAGACTGGTGGTCCGGTTTTGTGTGACTGATTGGTGTTCGCTTCCATCACACCCTAACTTCACTTTTAAAATCGAGCGATATCGCTCTGCTGGTCCGGTCCTGATCTTTTTCGCTGCAAGCCGTAGAGGCCCGTCGTCCTCTTTGTCACTTACTGTCAAATCGAGCAAATACCTCAGACGAGCTCTTGCATCGTGCCTTCGGCGAACCACTTCCCGAAAACCCTAGTGTTCCTTATCGCCTCCGCCCGGCTTCACAGCGTCACCGACTTGATGCGCAGAACACTGGCATTGCAGTTCATCCTTCGATTCTTCCTCAGCGCACTGTTTGTACTGTTCAAACGCAGAATCGCCCCAACGGATAGGCTGCTGGTAGATGATCTCTTCTTTTTCGACATCAACAATAAAGTCTGATCCGGCCGCTCGACCCCACCACAATCTGACCAGGATCAAGTTTTCGGTGATCCATTCGGCCTTGGAAATCGACTTTGTACTCGGAAACTGAAATTCGAGCAGGTACGGACGTTCGTTGAAAATGGTCAGGTGCGGCATCCAATCGCGGTCCGAATCGTTCACGCGGCCGGTGATGTCGAACAGGTACGCTCCGTTTGGAGAGACTGTTCCTGTAAACGCGACGACCGGATCAATCTTTTCAATGGAAACCTGAACTCGTTTCGTCGATCCAGACGCGTATATTCGGATTTTTTCCCAACAGAACGGGCTGGTGTGAAACTCCTCTTCAGACGCTGGCAGATGCGACCAAATCAGCAACACGAGAGCAATCGCACATGCGGAAAGAGCTTTCGAATTTATTGCCAGGCTCGTCATAATTACAGGCGGCTTAGTCGCGATTCTTAGCGCCAAATTTGGCTTCGGGCTTGTAGCGAACATCTTGAATTGTCAGCTCCAGACCAATCCAGTTGAAGGTCACCTCGACCGTTCCTGCCGATGGACAGCAATCAGCATCGGACGACTTCCGAACCGGCGCAAGAAGACGAAGGCGAGCAATATCAAAGTGAGAACCGACGACGCCAGCGACTGCAAATGTCGGTGGCAGATAGTCATTGATGTGTCGGTACCAGCTCGAAACATCCAGCTTTCGCCACTCTCCCCATTCGCTCAGCCAATACTCGTCGTTAAACCACTGATACATCCCGTCGCCAGTACTTCTTTTGACGACATGCAAGACTTTGCCTCTTTCAGTTTCGATTATCTCGGGAGGTGGAAATGTGTACCGAACGAACTCCGCGAGATCTTCATGGAAGACGCGGTGGATCCGTACGCTTTCGCCGCTCTCGCTTGCGACAAAAAATACTATGGCGTTGGATTGAGGCTGAATTTCTCGGAGATTCGGCCACCATGGAACTTCTGTGGTTATCGTGTAGCGAGCGTAATAGAAGCCGCGACCTCCAACGTCTCCGAGCGAGTCGAAATTAACCACCGTGCACTCGTCAGCTGCAATCGATACCGGATAGCTGATTAATCGAACGCAGTGCTCGGATGCAAACTCCATCGGAATGGTGAGACTTGCCGTAGAGTCTGCGAACAGCAGAAGGATGGCGACGGCCTTCAATTCTGCATGCCCTGAAGATGTGGCGGAACCATTCGCTGTAGACGCGGGCCTAGTAGTGGGTAGAAGTTAACATCTTATCCTGAAAGAGGTGGTTAAGTGGTCCTTAACGAGCGGCCGCGCACCAGCTCTAATCATCTTTCGACTGGGCAATTTTCTCCTGCGCGAACTTGTAGAACCCGGTGAAATCCCAAGACCAAATGATGACATAGGCATATGCGAACATGGACATTACGAAATAGGCTGGCTCGCGGTCGTCCTTGAAGACCATGCGATACAAGGGTGGTGCGACCGAAATCACTTTCGAAACACTCTTTACGTCTCGCCATGGCACTGTGTCGCTATCCGACCCGTTGATTATCTCAATCCTTTCATCGTCGTAACGGATCACGCGGATGCGAAAGAACATAAATTTGGCGAGGAACACGAGCCCTGTAATCAGGCCGACTAGTAACAAAACTTCGGCGTCCGTCGGATCAGTAGGTGCGGAGCTCATTATCGATTGCTCTGGAAAGGCAAATGAATGAACGGACGCGAGAGCCAGAAATACAATTATCAGGGCAAAGAGCTTGTAGAAGTAATATGCGACGTAGCTGCTACTTTTCACGTTTGGTTGTCGAAAGCTTTAGCGTCGGCTCCGAGTTAGAAGTCGACATTCTAGCCGAAAACGACCGATCATCCGCTTCCCGGGTGTAAAGCGGTCGGTCAAAGAATTTACCGCGGAAACGTGCTTGCACGGCGACTCTTACAATCGGCGGTCGCTCGTTCATCTCGATTGCCATCGGCTCATACCGGCAAGTAGCGGCACATTGCGGCCTTCTCCTGGGCGCGCCCTACCGCGGACACTCAGATCAATGGTTTCACCTGAAATAGATGCTGCCAGCCATGAATAGCTGTCTCGCTGACTGCCCGCGGCCGCGCGGCTGGGCTATCGTTCGCGGGCGCGAAGGGAGTCGCTGCTACTGTTCCTGACCTAGAGAGAAAAGCAATGACAACCACGCTGAAATCCCTTGGCGACTGGGTCGAATCTGTCCAGTCCCTGACCCGCCCCGATCGCGTCGTCTGGTGCTCCGGCTCCGACGACGAGTACGCGGAAATCGTCCGTCTGATGCTCGCCGATGGCACGCTCACCGAGCTGAACCAGGAGACCCATCCGAATTGCTATCTGCATCGCTCTGACCCGAGCGACGTGGCGCGCGTCGAACACCTGACCTTCGTCTGCACGAAAGATCGTGACGACGCCGGACCGAACAATCACTGGATGGATCCCGCCGAGGCGCACGAGAAGATGGATGCGCTGTTCGACGGCTGCATGCAGGGCCGGACGCTGTACGTGATCCCCTACTGCATGGGCCCGATCGACTCGCCCTATTCGCGTTGTGGTGTCGAGATCACCGACAGCCCCTACGTTGTCGCGAACATGAAGCTGATGACGCGCATGGGTGACAACGCGCTCAGACGGATCGAGAAAGAAGGCAGCTTCGTCAAAGGCCTGCACTCGACCGGCGAACTCGATCCGGACCGCCGCTTCATCATGCACTTCCCGGACGAGCTCGAGATCAAGAGCTTCGGATCCGGTTACGGCGGCAACGCGCTGCTCGGCAAGAAATGCCACGCGCTGCGCATTGCGAGCTACCAGGCGCGGCATGAGGGCTGGCTTGCGGAACACATGCTTATCGTTGGCGTCGAGAATCCGGAAGGCGAAGTTCACTACATCGCCTGCGCACTTCCCTCCGCCTGCGGCAAGACCAACCTCGCCATGTTGATTCCGCCGGACAGCATGCCGGGCTGGAAGATTCACACGCTCGGTGACGACATCGCGTGGCTGCACCTCGACGACGACGGGCAGCTCCGTGCGATCAATCCGGAATCCGGCTACTTCGGCGTCGTGCCCGGCACGAACGAAAAGACCAACAAGAACGCGGCCGACATGATCACGCACGACGCGATCTTCACGAATGTCGCGACGACAGCAGACAACCAGCCGTGGTGGGACGGCAAGGAGAGCGGCGCACCGGCCGTGGACTGGCAGGGCCGCGACTACGTCGACGGCAAAGCCGCCCATCCGAACTCGCGTTTCACCGTCGCAGCAGGGAACAATCCGTCGTATTCGTCGCTCGCGGAAGCGCCGGAAGGCGTTCCGATTTCCGCGATTATTTTCGGTGGCCGACGCAAGGAACTCGCGCCTTTGGTCTACGAAGCTCGGGACTGGAAGCACGGCGTGCTGATCGGCGCTGGCGTGGCGTCCGAGACGACGGCTGCAAACATCGGTGACGTCGGCGTCGTCCGTCGGGACCCGATGGCGATGAAACCCTTCTGCGGCTACAACTTTGCAGACTACTGGGCGCACTGGCTGTCATTTGCAGACAAGAGCGACAAGCTCCCGGGCATCTTTCACGTGAACTGGTTCCGCCAGGACGAGAACGGGCGCTTCCTGTGGCCAGGTTTCAGCGAAAACCTGCGCGTATTGAAATGGATCATCGATCGGACCGAAGATCGCGTCGGCGCGAAAGAAACAGCGATCGGATTCCTGCCGGAAACCAAAGACTTTGATCGCAAAGGCCTGTCGGTCAGCGATGGCGATCTGGATGAACTGACGCGGATCGATCCGGCTCAGTGGATAGAGGAACTGGAAGCCATCGACGAGTATCTGCTGACGTACGGCGACCGCTTGCCGGAAGCGCTGGCGCAGGAAGTCGAACGGGTTCTTGGGGATTTGAGGGTGTCAGCCGGCAAGACTGCCGCTTAAGACGAGCCTGGTCAGAGCCTACTCGACAGCCTTGTAGTAGATCGCGAGGCTCGAGCCCGGCTTTTCGGAACGCCCGAGACCGATCGTTCCCTCGCTATCGAGTTCGCTCGAATCCCGGCGCACGAAGGTCTCGTTGCCCTGCACGGACTGCAGGAACGTGCCGTTCGTGCTCTGGTCAACGACGAAGAATTTGCCGCGTCGCATTTCGATCTTCGCGTGAATGCGGGAAATGAGATTGCCTTTTACAACGAGATCGTTGTCGTCGGCCCGGCCGAGATTGATGCTCTTCTTGCGCTCGCTGACTTCAACCGTGTGGTTCTGGCAAGTCAGCAGCATCTTCGTCGCGCGCTTCTCACGGTTCGCCGCTTCCCACTCGATCGTCGGCAACATACTGGTCGCTTCTTCCGGATTCCACAGAAGCTCATACAGCGCGACTTCGTCGATGCGTCCGCGAACCGTCGCAACGTCTATCTGACGCGTCTGGCGCTGGAACTCCGTGCTCATCTTTTCGACCGTGCTGCCGGATATCACGATCTGGCGCGACTTGGCCTGCGACGTCATCCGGTTTGCGGTGTGGACTGCGGCGCCAAAGATGTCGTTCTGTTCCTGGACGACCGGGCCGAAGTGACAGCCGATGCGGATCGAGACAGGAATGCGCCCTTCTTCCCGGTTATCGGAGGAAATCCGAGCCTGCATCCCAATCGCCGCCTGCATTGCGAGATCGACGGTCGGGAAAGTTGCCATCACTTCGTCACCAATCGTCTTGATGACCGTGCCCTCGAACTGGTGCGTCGCATCCTTCATGGCGTCGAGACACAGGGCAACGGTTTCGCTGGCCTTCGTGTCACCGAACTCCTCGTAGAGTTGCGTGCTGCCCACGACATCGGCAAAGAGGATCGCGACTTCTAGATCTTTGGCCATCAGATGTAAGGCTTTCCCAATCGGCAACAGGCGGCCGAATTATAAGCGTATTTGCCGGCGCAATCCCACGCCCCGGCTCTCATTTCCAGTTTCAGCAGTTTATGACAAAGAGGCCCAAGCGCCTAATTATCCGACTATTTTTCGGCGACGATATACGCAATCCACGCAAGGTCCGCAGTACCCGTCGCGCTCGGCGAAAATTCGCCGTTGCCTTCGCCGTCTTCGTCCTCGCCTTCCCAGTAAACGGTCGCCTTCCGGAATCCTGCTTCGATCAGCAGATCGCGAAGCTCCGGCGCTGTCCACAGCCGCCACGCGTAGCTGAACGCGCGATCGATCTTTGAGCCGTCGGGGAATTTGAAGTGGATGTAGCACTGCATGTGATTCGTGACGGGATGAAACTCGGCCTGCTGCCAAACGTAGGTAAAGCCGTCGTGCTTCGTTTTTTCCTTGGTCTCATCGAATGAGTCCGGACCACCGAACATATCCATGAACAGAATGCCGTCGTCCTTCAGCGCTGCATGACACTTCTTCATATACCGAAGCATCGTCGCGCGTTCTTCGAAGATCCAGTAACTGAAGTTGAAAGCGGCAAGGACGTCGACCGGCGGCGTTTCCGCTTCGAGCACGTCGCCTTCAATCAGGCTGACACGAGCGCGATCTGCAGCCGGCAGGCGACCAACACGATTCTCGCGGCCCCAGGCCAGCACGTCCGCATCGATATCGACCCCGAAAGACTGGTACGCATCGCCCTGCTTCACCCATTCGCACGCAGCACTCGCCGTTCCGCAAAAGTCTTCACGAAACAGGTATGCCGGTTTTCCGCGCAGGTCGGTGTAGGTCTTTTGCATGAACTCGATTTCAGCTTCGACATTCTGCACAGACTCTTCGTAGAGCTCATGGATGTCGGCTTTGTCGGCCATCGTGGGTTTATTTTTCGAAGCGCGTGCGCCCATCAAGCTCGTCCCCTTTTGAAAGTAGCCGGGATTGTAACCGTCTTGCTGTACCGGTGCAGGACGAATAACGCCCGGTCAGGCCGCGCGTGCGGCATCGCGCCGTGCGTCGAGTGCGCCGAACAGCACGTCGGTCCCTGCACCTGAGCGGTGCGCGTTTTCACTGATGTATCGGCGCCAGTGCCGCCCACCGGGCTGTCCGGAATACAAGCCGAGCATGTGACGCAGAATACTGCCGACACGGACACCCGCGCGAAGTTCGCGCTCGATGTACGGCAGCATTGCCTCCGCAACGCTGTCACGATCCGGGAGCTCAAAATCCGGGTTCAATGCCGCCTCGAGTTCTGCAAGAAACCACGGGTTGTTGTACGCCTCTCGACCGATCATCACGCCGTCGACGTGTTCCGACACGCGTTGGACGGTCTCAGTCGTCGTGATGCCGCCGTTCAGCACGACATTAAGCTCTGGAAAGTCGTGTTTGAGCTTGAAGACGCGCTCGTAGTTCAACGGTGGCACGGTCCGATTTTCCTTGGGCGACAGGCCTTCGAGAATGGCGATTCGTGCATGCACGATGAATGTCTCGCAGCCTGCATCTGCAAGCGTCTCGACGAACCGGTAAAGAAACGCCTCCGAGTCCTGGTCGTCGATGCCGATGCGCGACTTAACTGTGACGGGCACGTTGACGACGTCGCGCATGGCGCGATAGCAGTCCGCGACTTTTTCGGGTTTCGCCATCAGACATGCGCCGAATTCACCGCTCTGAACCCGGTCGCTCGGGCAGCCGACATTGATGTTGATCTCGCGATAGCCCTCCTCGGCTGCGCGCTTCGCCGCTGCGGCCATCAGCTTTGGATCGCTGCCGCCGAGTTGAATGGCTACCGGCTGTTCGGAGGGATCGAAGCGCAGAAAACGCGCCGCGTCGCCGTGATGAATAGCCTGTGCCGTGACCATTTCCGTGTACAGATGCGCCGACGGACTCAACAGCCGCAGGAAATAGCGGCAGTGGCGATCGGTCCAGTCCATCATCGGAGCAACAGAAATATCGGTTGGCTTCATTTGCAAAAGTTTAGCAGCCCGTTAAATCGGACGCCGCTGCGGCACCGGATGATTTTTGGAATTGACCGTCGTAGCATGGGAGCCCTGCAAACAAGAGGATGTTAAGACCATGTACTCTCGACTCGCCCTGCCCGCCCTGATGCTTTCGATGTCGCTCGCTGCTGGCTGTGCTGCCGGGCCCGAGTCCGGTGCGACGGCGAGCAATGACCCGTCACGCCTGGTTTGCCGCAACGAACCGAACACGGGCTCGCGCCTGCCGAAACGGGTCTGCAAGACAGCGGCCGAATGGGACCAGATTGCTGCTGAAGCCCAGGAAGCAAAGCGCAACATGAACCGCCCTGCTGTCGGAGGCAATCCGCCGTCCGAGAGCGGTCGAGCGCGGTAATTCCTCGACGACCATCTGCGACACTAAAGTCCTGCCGATGAAATGATCAGCGCCGCACGAGCGCTGTTGATCTAGTTTTCCCGCAGGTAGCCCCAGGTGTGCAGCTTGTCGTGGTCTTCGAACCAGCGGTCGCCGATGTCAGTGCGGTAGTACATGTTGGGAATCAGGATGTTTTTGACCCGCTGGTAGGCTTGCGCCTGCGCCTGCTTCACCGAGACTCCGTGACCGGTAACGATCAGCACCACTCCGGATCGACCCGTGATTAGCCATTCGCCGTTGACCATGCGCACATCTTCGATGTGCACACCTTCGTGATTCGGCTTGCGAAAGATGATGACGCGATCCTTGGAGTTCGCGAGGAAGGTTTTGGGATCGTCATAAGGAAACGGTGGTACGACAATCCGCAGCCCGATCTGAAAACCCTTTTTCGCTTTGAAGTTCGTCAGCGTTCCGTCCGCCATTCCGGCGAGGAAGTCCGCGGTCGTCATTTGTAGACCGTCGGTCTGGATCTGGATCGTCGGGTAACCGAAGCGCGCCGTGAATTCGAGCGGGTAGATGCCCTGCCCGTTGACGATACAGTTCACGTCGATGTAACCGACATAGCCTTCCTCGGCTAACTTGTCTTTGAGCTTCGCGAGCGTCGCCGTAAAGATCTTGTTCGGGCCGCTCCAGTACATGCACGTGCCCATTTCGCCGGTCCCGGGCCCGATGTTGCCGGGGAACAGCGGCTTGTGTTCGAAATTCACGTTGATCGGCATCATGAATTCGCGGCCGTTGAAGAACGCACCGACCGCGACCTCGACGCCACGCACGCGTCGCTGCAGTTGGAAGACCTTGATCGTATCCGAGTAGACCGCTTTGTAAGACTCGAGGACGTGGATGACGTCTGTACCGTCGTCTTCCTGTCCGACGAATAGCAGGCGCTTGATGTTCTGCGCCTCGCCGCTGGGCTTGATCACGTACGGCGCTGGATTGTCCCGTACGTGTGCGATAGCTGTATCGAAATTATCGAAGTCTTTGAAGGGAATAATCGATACGCCGTGCTTGCGCAGCTCGTCCTGACCGAAGCTGCGGTCGTCTTCGAGACGGTCGGTATAGGCCGTGCCACCGACAACATGCTTGCCGGAGGCCCGGAGCTCCGCCGCCTTCGCGCCTTGACCCATGACATCGTCGAAGACGATGACATCGGCCCAGTCGACGTGGTCTTCCCAGCGTTCGACCTTCGGGACAAAGCCGTCGGCGATCTCGCGCTCGTCCGGGTTTTCGATGCAGTAACGCACATCGTGACCCTCGCGTAGCACGCGCCACGCAACGTCGCTGATCAGAGCGTCGATCGAAACAAAAAGAAAACGTTTTTTCTGGCTGTCTTCAGTCATGATGGTTGTCGTCGCGGGTTCGGCGGAATTCTTACTACTAGGTAGCAGATACCGGGACAACGCACAATTGAAACGGCTGCGTGGCCACGTCGCGACGCCGATTATACTGCAACGAAACCGACACGAACGGAGTAGACCATGCGCGCTCTCATCATTGCGATTGGATATCTTTTACTTTCCGCCTGCGCAGTCAATCCTGTCACTGGCGAGCGTCAGCTGATTCTCGCGAGCACGCAGCAGGAAATCGCGATGGGCCAGCAAGCCTATCTGCCGACGCAGCAGTCGCAAGGCGGCGTCTACGACGTCGACCCCGAGTTGAACGCGTACGTCAGTCGCGTTGGCCAGCGGGTCGCCGCCGAGAGCCCCAATCCGCTGCCTTATGAATTCGTTGTTCTGAATAATTCCGTGCCGAACGCCTGGGCGCTCCCGGGCGGCAAAATCGCGATTAACCGCGGACTCCTGACCGAGTTGAATTCGGAAGCCGAGCTCGCCGCGGTTCTCGGTCACGAGGTCGTTCACGCGGCGGCGCGCCATTCAGCTCAGCAGATGACGCGCGGAACGCTGTCGCAGATTCTTGTCGTTGGCACGGCGATCGCCGCCAGCGACAGCGACTACGGCCAGCTCGCGGTGGGCGGCGCCAGTATCGGTGCGCAGGCGTTGCTCGCGCGCTACGGGCGCGGCGCCGAACTGGAGTCTGATCGCTACGGTATGCAGTACATGCGCGAGGCCGGCTACGACCCGTCCGGCGCCGTGACGCTGCAGGAAACTTTCGTGCGCCTGAGCGAAGGCCGCAACCCGGGCTGGTTGAACGGCCTGTTTGCAAGCCACCCGCCGTCACAAGAGCGTGTCCGGGCGAATGTTGAGACGGCAAGGTCGCTTCCGCCCGGTGGAGAGCTCGGCGTTGAACGCTACGAGCGGGCGTTAAAGAAGACGCGAGACGTGTTGCCGGCCTACAAAGTCTACGACGAAGGCCGTAAGGCGCTCGCAGAGAAGGATCTGGACTCAGCACTCAGGAAAGCCGAGCAGGCTCTGGCCATGTTCGACGGCGAAGCCCATTTCCACGCGCTGCGGGGCGACGTCCGGCTGGCGCAGAAGAACGATGACTTCGCGGTCACGAACTACACGCGCGCGATCGAACGCCGCGACAGCTTTTTCTACTACTACCTGCAGCGGGGGCTCGCGCGCCATCGCAGTGGCGCGATCGATTCCGCCGAGCGCGATCTAGAAATGAGCAATACCTTGCTGCCGACCGCGCCAGCGCATTACGTCCTCGGTACGATCGCTGAAGACCGCGGCGACTATGCGAAAGCCGTCGAGCACTACCGAACGGTCGCAGGCGACCAGGGCGACTACGGTACAGCCGCATCGGCGCGTCTCGCACGACTGGATCTGCCAACGAACCCCGGCAGCTATTTCAGCGTGGCCTGCGGAAAAGACAGCGACGAAACACTGCTCGTCAGGCTCCGCAATGATTCGCGGATCGCCGTTGTGAACGTGGATATCGCGGTGCGCATCGCCGACGGAACACCGAACGGCCAGCAAATCCTGCGCAGGATTCCGGGGCCGATGGATCCTGGCGCAATCGCCACCGTCGACATGGATGTCGGTCCCTACGCGGGCGGTGCGTGCCCGGCAACTGTTGTCGGCGCGGCAGCGGCACCAACATGAACGCGCCAGCCGATCCGGTGGACGCCCGCAATTCGTCAATCTCTACGGCCACGCAATGCTCTCATGTCGAGCCCTTGCGTCGCTGTGGCGCCCCTCGCCCCGGCGATTTTGACATAGTTCGATAAATCTACAGAAAAATCCACTCATAGAGCATTGTTTTAATTCGATTTAGCTGTCCGCTATTGCAATTTTTCTATAAATCTATAG
>CAWUHY010000087.1:0-10779 GCA_963922215.1 uncultured Gammaproteobacteria bacterium
GCGCTGCCGGGGCGAAACTCACAGGCGCGGGCGGCGGCGGTTCCATCGTTGCCTTGTGTCCGGACCGCCAGGGTGAGGTCGCAAGCGCCTTGCGGCATGCCGGATTCGATTGCATCGAACTGACGATTAGTTAACAGGACCAAGACTAAAAGCGTGGAAACAGCCACCAGAACCGTATCCTCCGACGCCGAGTCGCTGATTCTCGTGGACGCGGATGATCAACCCATCGGCAAACTGTCGAAGGCCAACGCCCACGACGGCGACGGTATCCTGCACCGCGCATTTTCCGTTTTTCTGTTTAACGAAGACGGCGATCTGCTGCTGCAACGTCGCAGTTCCGGGAAGCGCCTGTGGCCGGGATACTGGTCGAACACCTGCTGCAGCCATCCGCGTGTCGGCGAGAGCCTCGAGGTCGCTACCCGTCGTCGCCTCGACGACGAACTGAACCTCACGGCAGATCTTGAGCACGTCTACCGTTTCCAGTACCAGGCAAACTTCAAAGATCTGGGCGCCGAGAACGAGTTGTGCCACGTCTTCCTCGGTCGCTGCGGCGACAGCATTTCACCGAATCGATCCGAAATCAGCGAGATTCGCTTTCTGCCCGCGCGCGACGTCGCCGGTGAGCTCGACCGCCGACCGGACGATTACACACCGTGGTTCAAACTCGAGTGGAAGCGCCTGGTCGAGGACTATTCAAACCGGCTGTCTGCCTACGCTGATGTGACGTAGCGGTAGTACTCGATCCCGTAGTCGGAGAAGTGGCGGTCCTGTTCGACGCCGACCGCTTCGATAACAAATTCGTCTGTGGCAACGCGCTTGAGATTTTCCGGCACGTGGCCGTCGTGCAGTGCTTCATACTGCTGCTGATCGAGGTCCACCGCGCTGGTGAGCGCATCGGAGAAGCGAATCTTCCGCGCCGCGTCTTCCCAGCCGTCGACGACGAAAAACGGAATAACTTCTGCGGCGTCGCCGCTGCCGTAGCCAAGTGTCAGCAGTTCGTCGCCGGCCGCGATTTCACCCGTTTCGAGCGACTGTTCAAAGCCAGCGGCCATCCACGCCGGCAGCGCCGCCGTGTACAGATTGCCGAGATCGAGCATCGCTTCGCTGCCGAGCCTCAATTTGGACAGGACGGCGGTTTCGTAGTCCGGGCTGCCCCGGAAGACGCGCTGTACGGCCATGGTCAGCGGATACGCCTCCGCTGCAAGTCCTTCCTTCGTGGCGAACTTCGACACGGTCGGTGCAGACTCCATCTCGCTGATGACAGCGTCGATCGCTACGCCCGCTGCGTCGCAGTATGCTTCGAGCTGCTGTCTCTCGTCGGCAGTCCCTTTCGCGAGCGCAAACAGCCAGGAAATGGCCCAGCCTGTCTCCGGCATGCGCCGGTAGGGCCGGTGCATAAACACGTTCTTCAGCGACTTTAAGTAGGTCGGCGGGTCCAGATCCCGCTTGGCGTACATGTCGTCGAGCGCGTGCAGCGTCTCGTCGACATAGCACGTCGTGGAGTATTTGCCGTTGAAAACCGGGAAGTCCTGAACGTGATGCATGCCGTTCAGCGGCTGGCCCTTGAAGCGCAGCATCGGTTTACGGAAATCCATGACCCGGTAGTCCGACGCAGAACCGGAGCCGATCAGATCGACGACCGCCAGTTTCGGGTCTTCCTCGAGCAGCATCGCGACGGCACCTGCACCCTGCGTGGGTTCGCCGCTGGAACCTCGCGCGTACTCGGCAATGTCGGCGCAGACGACGATCGCCTGGCTGCCTTTGCCGTCCAGCGCGAGATGGCGAATGGCGCCCTTCATTCCGTAGACCCCGCCGAGGCATGCGTGCTTGAACTCGGGAACCTCACAGGAACGGGAGATTGGCGCGCGACCCGATGCTTCCAGCGCCTGGTCAACCATGCCCTTGACGATGATGGCACCGGCAGAGTTGTCGGCGCTGGACTCGGTGCCGAGACCGAGGAATTTGACGCGCTGCGGATCGACGTCGTACTGGTCGATCAGTCGCATGACAGCGGTCGCTGCCATCGTGTAGACGCTGTGCTCCGGACCACGAACCCGGAAGCTGCGTCCGACCACGTCCCGTATCTTGGACTTCGGCTGTCCGGTCCACTCGCACCAGTCCTCGAGCCACACCCGGTAGGGTGGCGTATAGGCGGCGAGGCCGCTGAGGCCGATTGGCGCGTTTGTAGGGGACTGGGTCATAGTGGCTTGCCTGCTTGGGCCACGAATTCTAGTGTCGCGGCCAAGCTCGCTCAACCTCTTTGTTACTCGACGGTGACCGTGATCGGGTCGGAATACACGGGCGGTTTGTGCGGAATGTGCAGGTGATCGCCCAGGAGCAGCTGCAATGTGTGGTCTCCGGGCGGCAAGCTGAGCTCGACCGAGGTGCTGCTATCGCCGAAGTGCCGGTAGTTCTCCGTCGCCGGAATCGGCTGGTCGAAAGCCGGGAGATCGGCGTTGATGATCAGGTGGTGATGGCCGGCCATCGGTGCATCCGTTCCAGCCGGTACAACGTCCATGCCCTCGAGCCCAAATTCGACGAGGAAGGGTCCCGATACCGTTGCCCCATCCGCCGGGCTCTTGAAATACAGGCGAGCATCCTCCGCCGCCTCGCTGCGCGGCATCGTCGGGGCTTCCTGTGTTTCGGTCGCTGCCGGTGCGGCGGTGTCTGCGCTCTCGTTGGAACAACCGGCGAGGATCAGCAGGGCGAAAAGTCCGAGTCGGATGGGCATGGCTCTCTCCATATGGCCTTCGGTTCTGTAGCGATTAGAGGCGCACCAGCGTGGTGCGTCAAGTCAGATCGATCGCTGCGAGAGCAAAGGCGCCCAGCAGCATCAGCGAAAATCCTATGTGGTAACTGACGACGAGCAGGAGATATTTCAACAGCGTCACGAAAAAACCCTGCCGATAAACACGCCGCATGGCCTTGAAGAGGTAGACCGGGATGTAAAACGACGAAATCACGATCGGGACGACCGCAATCGCGTCGTGCAGCCCAACGGCGTCAATGAGCCGCGACCAGAGGATCTGCAGGCTCAATATCAGGAAGAAAAACGCGTGGAAATGGACGAAAAACAGGACATGTTCGACGTAGTAGCGTCGCGACAGCGGGTATAGCACTTTCAGGACGAAGGCCATGATCGGCAGCAGAACAATCAGCGCGACCGGGATTTTGTCCAGCAGGTTGTCAATGAGTTGCCGTCCACCGTCGGCCTGAATGTTCTCGCAAATTTGCCGCGCACGCTCCGGCGTCAACCGACGCTGCAACCACTCGGGGCCCTCGATTTCATACTCGCAGTCTTCTCTGAGCTCCTCGTCATCGACCTGGATGTTGACGACAGGCTCATCTTCCTCACTCGCTGTCTCGGAAAGCTCGTCGATGGGCGCCTCTTCAAAGAACACCGCAAACTCTTCCTGCGGATCGAAAAATGCGACGACGAAAAACAGCAGACTCAAGACGAGATAGCTGCGGAACGGCGGCATGAAGCGCGCGCGCTTGCCCTCAAGATAGTCAGCCGTCAGTTTCCCGGGCCGGACAAGCAGCGGGATCAGCGTTTGCCAGAGCCTCGAGTCGAGTTCGAACAGGTCACCGAATGCGTCGCGCACGAGCTCCCAGAGACTGATCAAACGACTGCGCGAGCGCTGTCCGCAGCGCCCGCAGTACTGGCCGCGCAGCGGCGTTCCGCAGTTCAGGCAGGCGGATTCGGACGGCAGGTTGGGTGAGGCGGCTTCCTCGAGAATGCGCACCGTCGAACTGCTCGCATCGGGCCGGATCGCGTCGTAGGCCGACGTCAGCGCCGATGACGGCCCCGACAGAAATGCATCCAGCGCCTCGCGGTCGTCGAACGCGATCTGCAGCACCAGCGAGGTCCGGTTTTCGAAGACGCGAATGTCGTCGATGCCTGCGTCGTGCGCATGGTCGGACCGGCAGGTCTCGAAGAATGCCCGGATCGCCTCAGCGGAGCCCTGATCGAGGGAAACTGTCCACTCGTAGATCGGCCCGCTGCGAGTCGTCATGATTCAGGTCAGGTGCTGGCCGACTTCTTTTTCGCCGCTGTTTTCTTAGCCGCCGTCTTCTTGCGTGCCGCCTTTTTGCGCTTGGCTGCCTTTCGCGGTTTCTGCGGTGCGTCCGCACCGGCCCTTGCAAGCTCGTCAGGCGCAAAGTCGTCTACTGCCAACAATGCAGAAACGCGGGCGTGGAAATCACGAAGACTCGATGCCTCATCCGAATTGATGACCTCCGCTTTCGCGGCCTCGTCAATCTGGTCGCCGAGATAGTCGGAGCGAATCAGCCCCTCGCGATGTGCCTGGCGCAGGCGCTTCTCGAGCGGTGCCATTTCGAACGACATTTCGAGCGCATCCTGGAGGAGGCCCAGCGGATTGCCCGGCTCGCTCGTCGTGTAGGCCATTTCACTCAGCCGGTCGCGCGCTTCGCCCGGCGTCGTCATCAGCTTGACGACATCGGCTCCGATGTCATCGGACGGCGCGGAGTAGGTGCGCCCGCGCGGGAAAATCAGCACCCGCAGGAAGCCGGCGACCGCGCGGTTCGGAAAGTTGCGAAGGAAGGCGTGCAGTGCCTCCTGCGCGTTGTACATCAGCGTCCGGACAGACCATTCGACCAGCGGCAAGTCGCTCGCGCGACGGCCCTGGTTTTCGAAGTGCTTCAGGACGCAGGACGCGAGATAGATCGAACTCAGGACGTCGCCGAGTCGCGCGGACAGCATTTCCTTCTTCTTCAATGCGCCGCCCAGCGTCAGCATGGCGAAGTCAGAGGCCAGCGCGAACGCGGCGCTGTAGCGATTGATGTTCTGGTAGAACCGCCGTGTTGGTGTGTTGAGCGGCACGCGCGTGAATTTCGCATGCGTCAGCGCCAGTACGAACGAGCGCGCCATGTTGCTGATGGCATAGCCGATGTGGCCAAACAGCGCGTCGTCAAATTCGATCAGCCCGCGATCGTGATCTTCGTCTGCCGCGGCGTGCAGCTCGCGCAGGACGAACGGGTGACAGCGGATTGCCCCTTGGCCGTAAATGATCAGGCTGCGCGTCAGGATGTTTGCACCCTCGACGGTGATGGCGATGGGCGTCGCCATGTAGGATCGCCCGAGGTAGTTGCTCGGTCCCATCATGACGGCTTTGCCGCCGTGCACGTCCATCGCATCGTTCGCGACCTTGCGGCCCATCTCGGTGCAGTGGTACTTCAGTATGGCCGACGGAACGGCCGGCTTTTCGCCCTGATCAATGGCGCCTGCCGTGACGGAGACCGCTGCGTTCATGATATAGGAGTGCCCGCCGATCCGGCTGAGCGCCTCGCCGATGCCTTCGAAGTTCGCGATGGCCGTGTTGAACTGCTTGCGGATGCCGGCGTATGCTGCGGTGCTGTAGCTGGCGGCCTGGCCGCCACCGGCCGCCGTGGACGGCAACGTAATGGCGCGGCCGACGGACAGCAGCTCGACGAGCATCTTCCAGCCCTTGCCCGCCATTTCCGGACCGCCGATGATGTAGTCCAGCGGGACGAAGACGTCCTTGCCCGATGTCGGTCCGTTCTGGAATGCGACTGTCAGCGGGAAATGCCGACGACCGATTTCGACCCCGTCGGTAGACGTCGGAATCAGGGCGGCCGTGATGCCGTATTCGTCGCGATCGCCCATCAGGTGATCGGGGTCGTACAGCTTGAAGGCGAGCCCGAGTACGGTCGCGACCGGAGCGAGCGTGATGTAGCGCTTGTTCCAGTTCAGGCGGATGCCGGTGATCTCCTTGCCTTCCCACATGCCTTTGCAGACCACGCCGGAGTCGATCAGCGATGCCGCATCCGAGCCAGCCTGCGGAGAGGTCAGCGCGAAGCAGGGGATTTCCGAGCCGTCAGCAAGCCCGGGAAGGTAGCGATCTTTCTGCTCTTCCGTGCCGTAGTGCAGCAGCAGTTCGGCGGGGCCAAGCGAGTTCGGAACGCCGACGGTAGAGGACGCAGTCGAGCTGCGACCCGCCAGCTTCATCGTCACGCAGGCGTTCGCGTAGGCGGAAAACTCAAGGCCGCCGTAGCGCTTCGGAATGATCATCGCGAAGAAGCGATGCTTGATAATGAAGTCCCAGACTTCCTGCGGCATGTCTGCCCGCTCGTGGCAGATGTCCCACTCGTCGAGCATCCGACACAGCTCTTCGCACGGGCCGTCAATAAAGGCTTGTTCTTCTTCAGACAGTTTCGGCGCGGGGTAATCGAGCAGGCGATCCCAGTTCGGCATACCGGAAAACAGCTCGCCGTCCCACCAGACGTTGCCGGCTTCGAGCGCTTCGCGTTCCGTGTCCGACATGGATGGCAGCATCGTCCGGTAAATTTTCAGGAGCGGCCGCGTCATTTTCTCCCGTCGGAAGTCGACGAGGTTGGGCAGAACCATGCCGGCAAACAGGACCCAGAGCAGCAGAAGCCAGAGAAAACCGCCGTCGCCAAAAATGGTGTAAGCAGCGAGGGCGACACCGGTCAGGAATGTCGACGTTCGAAGGTCAATTCTCTGGTAGGCGAGATAGAGTCCGCCACCGACGAAAAGGAGCAACCACAGCAAGCTTGCCAGCACGTTTCACCTCGGAAACTGATTGGAAAATAGAATCCCCCAACACTATCACCGCCGTCGGGGCCTTGCTATCGACGCGGTATTGGTTTCCGGGTTTTACGCCGGGCGTGTCGGAGTTATGTCAGTCGGACGGATTTGCAGGCGATCGTCGCCTGCCTCACCGTCGTCAAACGGATCAGAGCAGCTCTTCGATTGCAGCGCGCTCTTCTCGCAGTTCCTGCTCCGTGGCGTCAAGGCGCTCACGGCTGAATTCGTTGACGTCCAGGTCCTGGACGATCTCGTACTTGCCATCGCTGCAGCGGACCGGGTAAGAGAAAATGATGCCGGGCTCGATGCCGTAGCTCCCGTCGGACGGGACCGCCATGCTGACCCACGCGTCACCTGTTCCCAAGGCCCAGTCGTGAATATGGTCAATCGCGGCAGATGCGGCGGACGCAGCCGACGAAGCGCCGCGCGCCTTGATGATCGCCGCTCCGCGCTGCTGGACGACTGGGATGAAGGTGTCAGTGACCCAATCCTGGTCGACGAGTTCGGTTGCCGACTTGCCGTCCACCGTCGCGTGATGGATATCCGGATACTGCGTCGCCGAGTGGTTGCCCCAGATGATCATGCCTTCGATATCGTTCACATGCGTACCGGTCTTCGCCGCGAGCTGCGCGAGAGCCCGGTTATGGTCGAGTCGCGTCATCGCCGTAAAGTTCGCGGGATCAATATCCGGTGCATTGCTGCTCGCGATCAGCGCGTTCGTGTTGGCGGGATTGCCGACCACCAGGACCTTGATGTCGCGGCTGGCGTGGTCGTTGATCGCCTTGCCCTGGACTGAAAAGATCGCCGCATTCGCTTGCAGGAGATCCTTGCGCTCCATGCCGGGCCCGCGAGGACGTGCGCCTACGAGCAGCGCGTAGTCGCTGTCTTTGAACGCCACATTCGCGTCGTCCGTCGCTACGATGCCGGCGAGCGTCGGGAATGCACAATCGTCGAGCTCCATGACAACACCCTTCAGGGCATCCATTGCCGGTGTGATTTCCAGAAGCTTGAGAATGACAGGCTGGTCGCTGCCCAGCAGCTGGCCGGAGGCAATTCGAAATGCCAACTGGTAACCAATCTGGCCGGCTGCGCCGGTAATCGTGACACTGACGGGTGCTTTCATTGGTGCGATCCTGTGTAAATCCGCGAACTTTCAAAGGAGGCGAATTCTAGCACCACGCGCGAAGCCGCGCCGGTTCAACGTATTTCGAAATCGGGGAATTTTGTTTGCAGCAGCGACTGCTCGTCGTTCGCGGCGTCGTCCATGCCGTCTTTCCTTAAGCTCAGGATGCAGGCGTACCAGCTTTGTGCGTCCGCAGTCTGGGCGGGCGTGCAGTGTCGGATCGATTCGGCTTCGGCACTCGCCGAGTCGAAAGTGCGGGCGTCGAGTCGCGACTGATCCGACGAGGTCCGCGTTTCCTCGAGTCTGCGAGCGCGGTCAGCGACGGTCGTCGGCACTGCGGATTGCGTTGAAACAGCCTTTTCGCGCACAACGGGGACTGTGGCTACGGGCTGCCGGGTCGCATCCGCGTCAAGGCGTTCCACGACTTCCTCTTTGGCAGCCTCCGCGCGCTCAGGTTCGACAGCCGCGGCAGGCTCCTGTGCGTCGTCAAGGTCCACTGACTCAAGCATCAATAGCTCCGGCTCCACCGTGTCGCTCGGCCCGGTGAACTGGCCGATGTCGACGAGAAACGCGAAGCACAGGACGACCGTTGCGGCGAGACCAATGTGCCGCCAACGATTTACAGGCTTTTTTTCCTTCGCCATCGCGAGAATGCGCCGGTCCAGGAGCTCTGGCGTTTTCTCCGTCGATACCGAGCGGTACGCGTCGGATAGTGTTTTGTCGTCGCTCATGAAATCTCCAAAGCCTGTTTCAGCTTGCTCGTCGCGTAGCGCAATCGGGACTTCGCAGCTTCCCTGCCGACTCCCATGACGCCGGCGATCTCGTCGACGGACAGGCCGCCTTCTTCACGCAACAGGTAGGCATCTCGCTGCTCCTCGGGCAGCGTGGCGAGCGCGGCGAGTAATTTCTGCCTCGCGAGCGCAATTTCGGTGTCCTGGTCCGGTCCCGGCGAGACGCTCGCGAGCTCGGCGGTTCGGTCTTCGCCGCCGCTGTAGCGTTTGTTGCGCCGGCAGTAGTCAATGAATGCGTTGTGAGCGACCCGGTACAGGTACGTCGAGAACTTCGCCTGCGGTCGGTAGCGGTCGCGGCTCTTGATGATCTTGCCCCAGACGTCCTGGAAAACATCCTGCGCAGCATCCGGGTTAATCAGGTGGCGTAGCAGGTAGCGGTACAGCGGATCCTTGTGTCTTCGATACAGTTCTTCGAAGGCTTTCGTGTCGCTTTCTTCGGCGTAACGCAGCATCAGGGCGCTGTCTTCGAGCTCGCTCATGGGCCTAGCATAGGTGACTTCGCGCCTCGCCGGAACCCTCTCGAGGCAGATGCCTTCTGCCGTTTTTTCCAAGTAAATCAATCGCCTGACTCCTCGCGCATGCCTTTTTGCCTCCGTTCCCTGATTCAAACGCAGCGGCTCGCCGGGAAGGGTTCGCATCCCGCGCGGCCCGTGCAGGAAAGGCTTGCAAATCGGAATAATGGTGTTATAGTTGACTATAACACTACGTCACCAAGAGAATCCGACCATGCAACGCTTCATCGCGCGCTATTTGAACGAAATCGTCAGCCTCGCCCTGATGCTGTTGATGATCGTTGCGCTGGTCCACACGGAGTTGCAGATGCCCGACGCCGCAGAGCGACCGTCGGATGTCGCCCCGGTGACCCACATTGCGCTGGATAGTCCCGGTCAATGAACAGTTCAGTTTCCGTCAGAAAGGCGAGTAAAGTAGTGGCGGACGTTGTGCGCCGGCCAGTGGTCGGCGCATTTTTTAGTCGCCGTGGCAAAACACCGGTCTGTTGACGGATGGTCCTGGCAGCAAGCGGAGTCCAGATGGATCCGAAATGGAATGAAGATCAGCCGATTTATCGGCAATTGCGAGATCGCGTCATCACGATGATTCTCGAGGGCGTCCTCGCGGATGGCGACGCGCTACCGTCCGTCAGAAACGTCGCAGCGGAATACAGACTGAATCCGCTGACTGTTTTAAAGGGCTACCAGGAACTGGTCGACGAGGGGCTCGTCGAGAAGAAACGTGGGCGCGGCATGTTCGTCACGGACGGCGCGCGAACGCGGCTCATGAAGGACGAGCGAGAACGGTTCGTCGAAACCGAATGGCCAAAAATTCTCGACACGATCGAGCGTCTCGGGCTGGACGCGGACGATCTCCTGAAGAAATCCAGACAAGACGACGATGGGGAAAACGCATGAGCAGTCTCGTATCTGCGCGTAACGTGTCCAAACGCTACGGCAGCACGCTTGCCGTCGACGACGTAAGTTTCGACATCGAGCAGGGCCGGATTCTTGGTCTTATCGGCCCCAACGGTGCCGGGAAGACAACGCTCCTGAAGGCCCTGCTGGGACTGACCGACTGCGAAGGCGATCTGAGCGTTATGGGGCTCGATCCCTTTCGCCAGCGTCGTGAGCTGATGCAGAACATCTGCTTTATCGCCGACGTCGCGGTTTTGCCGAGCTGGATTCGAGTGTCGCAGTTACTCGATTACGTCGAAGCGGTCCATCCCAATTTCTCCCGCAAGCGCGCGGAGTCGCTGCTGTCGGAGACAAAGGTCCGAGCCGACCGGCGAGTGAAACAACTTTCGAAAGGGATGGTGACGCAGCTGCACCTGTCGATCATCGCGGCCGTCGACGCGAAACTGCTCGTGCTGGACGAACCGACCCTTGGCCTCGACATTATTTTCCGCAAGGAGTTTTACGGCAATCTGCTGGCAGACTACTTCGATGAAGAACGCACGATCCTCGTCACGACGCACCAGGTTGAGGAGATCGAAAACATCCTGACGGACGTGATGTTCATCGTAGACGGGAAAATCATGCTCGACTCGCCGATGGATGACATTTCGGCGCAGTACGTTGAATTGCTCGCCGCCGGGGAGAATGCCGACAAGGCTCGAAACTACAAGCCGATTCACGAGCGTGACGTCTTTGGCAAGAAAATCATGCTGTTTGAGGGGACGGATCGGGAGCTGCTGCGAGGTTTCGGGGAGCTGCACACGCCGTCCGTCGCCGATCTTTTCGTCGCCAAGGTCAAGGGGGCAGCCGCATGATCCAGCATCAGAT
>CAWUHY010000088.1:0-10750 GCA_963922215.1 uncultured Gammaproteobacteria bacterium
TCCGCTGTGTCCTTGTCGATGCCGGCCGCTTCGAGCGCCGCGTCGTTTGCAAAGTAGGCGTGGCCGCTCGCATGCGTGAGCCGCACTGGATTGTCCGGGGATGCTTCTGACAACGTATCGTTTACCGGCACGCCCTCGACCGCGTCATCCGGCACGCTGTCCCACTTATCCTGGTGCCAACCGCGGCCGGTAATCCACTCGCCGGGCTGCGCCTTGTCGGCAGCAGTCGCCACCATGCTGACGACCTCATCCCAGCTGCGGACGTCTTTCAGATCCAGGATGCGCAGCGACTCACCGAAGCTTAAGAAATGGCCGTGGCCCTCGATGAAGCCCGGCATTACGAATCGCCCGTCCAGCTCGATCACCTCGGTGTCCGGGCCGATGTAGGCCGCAATCTCATCATCACTGCCAACCGCAGCGATCGTGTAGCCGCTGACGGCCATCGCTTCCACGTTGCCGAGATCGGGATCGACTGTCGCGATCGCGCCGCCGCGCAGCACAAGGTCGGCAGCGGGCGTATCGGTCGACGGCGCGTCAGCGCTCGTATCGGCCTGGTCATTACTGCAAGCGGCCAGCAGGGCCGAGATCGTTGTCAGGACAAGTAGGCTGCGAAGTCGCTGCATGTGTGCTCCTGTTCGTGCATCAAGACTGGGTGCCTCATCCTAGGGAGACTGTGGGTGACACGCAATGCGCGTGGGGCAGGCCCGGAGCGATAGTTGCGAGAGTAATCATCGGTATCGCAGAATGGCGCGTCCCGTTTCCACGCCCGATCCCCGGAGATTCACGATGCAAAGAATTCTGCTCCTCATACTCGTCACTGCCTGGTCGGTTCCGGCCGCCGCCGAACGCTTGTCAGCCGAGGTACTCTGGAAGCTCGACCGGCTCGGCACGCCGGTCATCTCGCCCAACGGCGAGCAGGTCGTCGTCCCGGTCACCCGCTACGCCGAAGAAGACGGCGCAGCCGAGACCCGGCTGTGGCTGCTCGGCGACGATGGACAGCCGGCAAGGCCGCTGACGATTGAGGGCGCGTCTGCATCCTCGCCGGTCTTCTCGCCGGACGGATCGACACTCGCGTTCGTGAGCTCGCGCGGCGAGGACGAGGCGGGGCAGATTCACTTGCTGCCCATGAACGGGCCCGGCGAGGCGCAAAAACTCTCCGACATTCCGACCGGCGCGAGCGGTCTGCGCTGGGAAGGTAATCATGTGTATTTCGTGTCCAACGTTTGGCCAGGCAAGACCTTCGATGAGATGGCGACAAAGATGGAGGAGGAAGCCGAGAGCAAGGTTTCAGCACACGTGTGGAATGCGATGCCCTACTCCTTCTGGGATCACTGGCTGGACGAGGAACGTGAGCGCCACGTCTATCGCATCCATGCCGACAGCGGCGAAGTCGAGGCACTGACGCTCGGAACCGGGCTTCAGCTGCCGCGGGGCTCCTGGGGTGGCAACGGCGAATACGACGTGACGCCAGACGGCCGGATAATTGCGTTCGTGGCCAACAGCCGCACGGAAGGCATTTACCCGAACAACGACATCTTCCTGCTCGAGGCCGGCGACGACGCACCGCAGAACATCACGCCGGACAATCCTGCGAGCGACGGTTCGCCGATGTTCTCGCCGGACGGCGAGTCGCTCGCGTATCTGTCGCAGAGCATCGAGGGTTTCTACGGCGACACGGCGCGGCTTAATGTTCGCGAGCTCGACTCCGGTGAAACGCGCAAGGTGCAGGCGAACTGGGACCGGTCGATGTCGGGCCTCGTCTGGGCGCCGGACGGCGACGGCTTCTTCGGAGCGATTGACGACGCGGGCACGCAGCGCGTTTATTCGATCCCGCTCGACGGCGACGCGGCGCGGCTGATCACCGCCGCGACCAATTACGACGGCCTCAGCATTGCGGATGACGGAACGCTCGTCGCACGCAACCAGAGCTTCCTCTATCCGCCGCGCATCGTCGCGATCGAGACGGGCTCCGGCAATGTGCAGCGGCTCGAGAATTTCAATGACGCGATACTCGCCGATGTCGACATGGGAACCTACGAGTCCGTGACCTACACCGGCGCGGACGGCGCCGAGATCCAGATGTGGGTCAACTATCCGCCCGGGTTCGACTCACGCAGGGAATACCCGCTGTTCCTGCTGATCCACGGCGGGCCGCACGGGGCGATCACCGACTCCTTCCATTTCCGCTGGAACGCACAAGCGTTCTCATCCTGGGGCTACGTGACAGCATGGCCAAACTTCCATGGTTCCTCCGGCTTCGGCCAGGACTTTACCGACTCGATTAACCCGGACTGGGCGACAAAACCGTATGCCGACGTGATTGCCGCGGCCGAGTGGTTCAACGAGAAACCCTGGATTGACGCCGAGCGCACGGCTGCCGGCGGCGGCAGCTACGGCGGCTACCTCTCGTCGATCCTGCTGGGACGAGAACACCCGTTCAATACGCTCGTGATCCATGCCGCCGTGTATGACCTGTACTCGCAGAATTCCGCAGACTTTGCGGTGCACGAGCAGCGCTTCGGCCCCTACTGGGAGAACGAGGAGATGGTCCGCGAGATCTCGCCGCACTACGCCGCCGGGAAATTCCGCACGCCGAGCCTCGTCATCCACGGGCAGAACGATCTGCGCGTCCCAGTTGGCCAGGCCTTCGAACTGTTCCGTGCGCTGCAGCTCCAGGGCGTTGATTCTCAGCTGATCTACTATCCGGACGAGAACCACTGGATTTTGCAGCGCGACAATTCGATCCACTGGTACAACAGCGTGCGGGACTGGATCGGAAAATACGCAGAGCCCGGCCCGAAGTAGCAGACAGAGATCCCGCGGCCGTCCGACCGCGGGATCATTCCTGACCGCCGTCTCGCCTACTGGATACGCGAGAGCTCAATCGTCCCGGTCGACGGCGGCATGATCGGATTGCCGTTCAGGTCTGTAAACGTCGTTTCAAAATCTCCGCTGGCGGAGTCGCGTGATTTCGCGAGCTTCACCTCACCTTCGACGGTGATGATTGTATTCGGCAACAACGGATGAAACGGCGACGTGATAGTCACGAACTTCACGGCGAACTTCCGTTTGCCGATACGCTCCCACACACCGTGACCCGTGCCGAACAGCGGATCGGCGTTGACCACCGTGCGATCAATATGGTTCGTGACCGTATTCAAAAACGGGGGCGCACCGTCCGGTTGTCCTTCAACCGTCCAGGCACCGACGATACCGTTCTGTTCATGCCCGGCTTCTGCCGGCTGCAAGCTGGCCGCCATCATGGCGAGCAGCAATACCGTTGCGAATAGGTAGTTCATTGTCTTGATTGATATGTGCATTGTCTGTCTCCCGGTCTGCTGGTGAGGCCGTCGCATGGAGGCTGCGACGACATGCCGTTACCATAGGAGCCGGCGGTAGGCGCAGTCTTGACGCAACGATGACCAAACGATGATTTCTTCAGGCAGCAGGCGACGATGAGCAGCTCGGCGGAGACATTCCGGTTTGGTACGTTTGTCCTATCGATTCCGGAGCGGCGTCTCCAGCGCGATGGCCAGCAAATTGATCTGCAACCGAGAGCCTTCGACACACTTGTCTTCCTGCTGCAGAACGCGGACCGCGTCGTTTCGAAAGACGAACTTCTCGATCAGGTCTGGAGCGGTTCCGTCGTCACGGAAAATGCGGTCGCCCGTGTTATCAGCGCGCTGCGGAAGGCACTCGACGACAGGGCGAAGCCATCGCGCGTTATACGAGCGATCCCGCGAGTCGGCTACCAGTTCGTCGCACCTCTTCAGGAGGCGGAATCTGCGGCGCGCGCGCTCGCCGTCTTGCCGTTCCGTCACTTGCCAGCGACGCCCGAAGACAGCGGCCTCGGCGTTGGCATCGCAGAAGCGCTGATTACCCGGCTCAGCCAGTTGCCGGATCTCGTCGTACGGCCGTTGGACACGGCGCGCAACGCACTTGAGGAACTGAACGATCCGCTTGAAGCGGCCCGGTTTCTTCGCGCGAGCGAATACATCGAAGGCTCGGTACAGCAGTCTGGTGGGCGAGTTCGCGTGTCGACGCGACTGCTCTCCACAACCGACGAAAAACCATACTGGTCGGAGGTCGTCGACGAGCCCTCAGACGACATCTTCGCGATCCAGGATGCAATCTGCGAGAAAGTGGTTGCCGCTCTGACACCCTCTCGAAGCCTGCCTGGACCTTCCACGCCGGTCACGGAAAGTGAAGCATACGGCGCCTACCTCGAGGGACGCTTCTTCCTCGGACGTGCGACTCCGGCAGACGCCGAACGCGCCCGGGAACGGTTTGAATCAGCGCTGGATGTCGATCCGGGATACGGTCCGGCCTGGGCGGGAATCGCGGAGTGCCATGATTATCTCGGCACGATAGGCATTGCGACCGCCGAGCATTTCGCATCGGCGCGCCGCGCCGCGACGCGTGCGCTGGCGTTGCAGCCAGGGCTCGCAAACGCAATGAATGTTCTCGGAAGGATCGCGTGGCAACACGACTGGGACTGGTCGAATGCCGAGCAAATCTTCGAGGACGCCATCCGGCAGCATCCCGGAAACGCGGCTCTCAAGATCGCCTTCTCCGACTTCTTAAGCTTTGTGCTCAAAGACGAACGAGCGATCGAGCAGGCCGAGCAAGCATTGAAGATCGACCCGGTGTCGCCATGGGTCAATACGCTGCTCGCACAGGCGCTGTATATGCAGGGCGAGTACGACCGGGCGGCCCGGCAAATCGACCGCACGTTGGAGTTCGATGCGGACTTTGCCTTCGCACATTTCTTTAATGGCTTCATCGAGATGGCGCGTGGGAACACGGACGCGGCGATCACTTCACTGCAGCGGGCGCTTGAGTCCGGCCGGCCCGACTTTTTTGGCGCTTACGGCGCGTGTCTCGGACTGGCCGGCCGCACCGACGAGGCTCAAGCCGTACTCGACGCAATCCTCGCGGAAGGGGATAGAGCTCCACCAATCGCTCGCGCAGTCGTCTATGCAGGCATGCAGCGCTACGACGAGGCCGAGGCCGACTTTGCGCAGTGCATCGCAGACCGTGACTGGCACATTCTGATTCTCCATGCCGACCCGTTGTTTGCAGAGCTGGCGACGCGGCCGCAGTTTACCCGCTTGCTGGATCCACTCGACCTTCCCCAACGGTCGCAGCGTTGATTCCTGCAACACAATCGTGCGTCCTGGTCGTGTACGATTGCGCACCCTTCATGCTGATCGAGAATCATGGCAGCAGGTAAAACATCCGAACCTGACGTGAATCCGGATCTCGCGGACGGCGCCGGCAAAACCGCCTTCGCCTTTCTCGCCGCTTCTGCCTTCATCGGCTCAATGGGCTTCGGCCTCATTGCGCCCGTGATGCCGGAACTCGTCATGTCGATCACCGGCGGTTCGGTTGCCACGGCGGCGCGCTGGGGCGGCGTGGCCCTGTTCAGCTACGCCGTCATGCAGTTCATCTTCTCGCCGATTCTGGGCGCCCTGTCCGACCGCTTCGGCCGGCGGCCGGTTCTCATCGCGTCGTTGACGGCATTTGCGATTGACCTTCTCGCACTCGCGCTCGTCACCAGCCTTTGGGCGTTCCTCGTCGTGCGCGCGCTCGCCGGCGTGTTCGCAGCGACGTTCTCCACCACGAATGCCTACATCGCCGACGTGACGCCCCCGGAGAAGCGCGGCCAGCGCTTCGCAATCATTGGTGCGGCATTCGGCGCGGGCTTCATTCTCGGTCCGGGCATCGGCGGTATTCTCGGGGACATTCACATTCGCCTGCCCTTCGTGGTCGGTGCCGCGCTGGCAGGCGCAAATGCGCTGTTCGGCTACTTCCTTGTTCCCGAGTCACTTCCCGTCAAACGCCGCCGCGCGTTCAGCTGGGCGCGAGCCAGCACGATTGGCACCTTGCGCCAGCTTCTGCGCACACCAAAAGTCGGCTCGCTGTTGCCCGTGTTCTTTTTCGCGACTTTGTCGTCCTGGGTGTATCCAACGGTCTGGGCGTACGTCGCTATCGAGAAGTTCGCCTGGTCGACGTCGGAGATCGGTTACTCGGTCGCATACTACGGAGTCATTGCATTCATCTCCTCGGCGGTCGTCGTGCAGATTTTCCTGCCGAAGATCGGCGTGCGACGAGCTGTCGTCATCGCGTTGCTGTTCGAAGTCGTCGCACTGACCGGCATCGGCTTCGCGAGTGCCGGCTGGTTCGTCTACGCGATGATCACACTCGCGCTGGTCTCGACGATGCAGGACCCGGCAATTCGCCAGGAGCTGTCCGCGCGCGTGCCGGAAGACGCGCAGGGTGAACTGCAGGGCGGTCTGTCTGCGTTGACCAGTATCGCCATGATTCTGTCGCCGCTGACGTACATGGGACTCTTCAACCTGACGGCGAAAGAGGATGCGCTCGTGTATTTCCCCGGCGCGCCGTTTATCGCCGCGGCCGCAATGTCGCTGTTGACGCTGGTCATCTACGCGATCGTGGAGCGGCGCCTGCCGGAGCTTGACGAAGCAGATGATTCTCCTGAGCCGGAGGCTCTACCTGCCAGCGACTCTGAGCATCACCCTTAGGCTGAAGTCGTGAGGCGCAGTGTTTATACTGCGCCGCTCTTGAAATTAAACGGACTGTCATCTTGGAACTGTCAGGAAAAATTACTCACGTGCTGGAAGAGAAATCCGGCACATCCGCCCGCGGCGCGTGGCGCAAACAGGAATACGTCATCGAGACGACCGGCGACTACCCGAAGCAGGTCTGCTTCATGGTCTGGGGCGACAAGATCGACGATTTCAGGATTTCCGAAGGTGACGAACTCACGGTGCATTTTGACCTGGAAAGCCGCGAATACAACGGCCGCTGGTACACCGACGTGAAGGCGTGGCGCGTCGAGCGCGCGGATGCGCAGAACGACGAACAGAATCCGCCGCCGCCGACCAGTGACGAGCCCCCGTCGGGATTCGACGAAGACATTCCGTTCTAGCCGGCAACCGGCTGTCTCGACCTCGATTTCCGCTCTCCCAAGGCGGCCGGCAGACCGCGAATCGCGTACGCCGTTCAGACGCCTTGAACGGCGACAAATCGGCCAGGACATGGTGTCGGATCAGGCGCCCGGAACGACCTTGAAAGACACGCAATTCCGGGCTTTCCGCCGTGTGACCTGTCACCGTCGCTATGGGATACTCGTCCTGTCATGGACGATGAAATTTCAAAAATCGTGGTCGTCGGCGGTGGCAGCGCCGGCTGGCTTACAGCCGCTGTCATTGCGTCGGAACACAGCGGCTCGGACGTCACGTCTCCGGTCGAGGTCGTGTTAGTTGAGTCACCGGACGTACCAACGATCGGCGTCGGTGAAGGCACCTGGCCTTCCATGCGGGGCACCCTGCAGCGGGTCGGAATTTCTGAAACCGAATTCCTGAATACCTGCGACGCAAGCTTCAAGCAGGGCACGTGGTTCAGAAACTGGCGTTCGGGAGACGAAGATACCTACAGTCACCCGTTTTCAGTTCCGGCAGATTACGCGAACGTCAACCTGGCATCACACTGGGCAGCGCTCGATGACGAAACCGGCTTTGCTGACGCCGTCGCTCCTCAGACCGCTTTGTTCTCAGACTGCCTGGCACCGAAGCAGATCACGACGCCGGAGTATGCCTTTGTCGTGAACTACGGCTATCACCTGAACGCCGGGAAATTTGCGGCGCTGTTGCAGCGTCACTGCACCGAGGTGCTCGGCGTTAAGCACATCGTCGCGAACGTCTCGCAGATTAACGCCGCTGATAATCACGACATCCGCTCGTTGACGACCGACCGCGCCGGCGAGATCGACGGCGATCTCTTCATCGACTGCACGGGCAGCCGAAGCCTGTTGCTCGGCGACCACTACGGCATCGCGTTCGAATCGCGCAGGCATTACCTGTTTAACGATTCCGCCCTTGCCGCGCAGGTCCCGTATGCGGATGACGAACAACCGATTCAGTCCTGCACGCACGCGACCGCGCAGCGAGTTGGATGGGTCTGGGATATCGGGCTGCCGACGCGCCGCGGAGTTGGCCATGTCTACTCAAGCGCGCACATTTCCGACGACGAGGTGGCGGACCAACTTAAAGCCTACATCTCCGAGACGGCGGGCAAGGCAACGGCAGACAGCGTTGAACCGCGAAAAATCCGGTTCGAACCAGGACACCGGCAAACGTTCTGGCACAGAAACTGTGTGGCCATTGGGATGTCGTCCGGATTTATCGAGCCGCTCGAAGCGTCAGCACTAGTGCTGGTGGAACTCGGTGCGGGCATGATCGCGGATCAGCTGCCGCCAACACGACAGGTCATGGATATCGTCGCCGAGCGGTACAATCGCAAGTTTCGGCGCCATTGGGACCAGATCATCGAGTTTTTGAAGCTGCATTACGTGTTGAGCGAACGCGCCGACTCCGAGTACTGGCACGACAACAGGGCCGACGCCTCGGTGCCGGAAGCCTTAAGGGAACAACTCGCAGTGTGGCGATACCGTGGTCCGTGGCATCAGGACGCCGGCGCGGTGGACGATTTGTTCCCGACAGCGAGCTACCAGTACATTCTTTACGGGATGGGCTTCAACACATCGCCACGGCTGACCGCGAGCTACCAGCAGGCGAGGCGCCGGGCTCTCGAACTGTTCCGGGAGAACACTGATCGATCCGCACAGTTACAAAAGGCCATGCCTGGTAATCGCGAGCTATTAAACAAGGTCAGGGACTTTGGTTTCCAAACGCTTTAAAGCATGAGACAAGCAATACGATGAGTCAGTTCGAAATCCTCGACAGGGAAAGCCATCGCAGCATTCGGGTGAAAACCGGCTACGGCGCAGAGCTTGGCGACGCCGTCATGTTCGTCATGACCTATCCGCTCGAGTTTCGCGACATCCAGGCCAGCTATCCAATCCTCTTTACGAAAGACCCGAATACAGGTGGCTTTCTCGCGTCCGCACTGCTCGGGCTCGAGTCCGGCCAGAACCTGTTCTTGCAGGACGGCAGATGGGACGCGACCTATGTCCCGGTTCTCGTGCAACGTCAGCCGTTCCTGATTGCTGCCAGCGACGTGGGTGACGATCGCCCACCGGTTGCTTCCCTGGACCTCGAGCATCCGCGCGTCAGCAAGGAAGACGGTGAGGCGCTGTTCGACAATGACGGCAATCCGACGGAATATCTCGAGCAAAAAATTGAATTGCTCGACAAACTGCACCGCGGGCTCAAGCACAGCGAAGGATTTATCGACGCCCTTCTCGAGCATCAGCTGCTCGAGCAGATCACGCTGGATCTCGCGTTCACGGACGGCGGCAAGCAGACGCTCGAAGGGTTCTACTGCATCGCAGAAGAGCGTCTTTACCAGCTTCCCGGCGACGTACTCCAGTCGCTGAATGAGGCCGGCTTCCTCCAGCCGATTTTCATGGCGGTTGCCTCCCTATCGCAAATTCGCGACCTGATCGAAAGGCGCAATCGGGCTGGCCGCTAGCCGAAGGTCGGGTGCTTTCATGAGCAGTCAGCACGTCTTGAACGACATCAAAAAGGCGATCGCCGAACGGAACGACGTGACAGCCGCGGAGCTGGACGACGAGCTGCTCGCATCCGAACAGCCGCTCGTATTGCGCAGTCTCGTTTCGAACTGGCCGGCTGTCGAGAAGAGCAAAGCATCCGCCGATGCGGCGATCGAGTATTTGCAGGCTTTTGATTCCGGTCATGCGGTCACGGCGCTTTATGCACCGGCAGAGGCTCGTGGTCGCATTTTCTACAATGAAGACACGACGGCCTTTAATTTCGAGTACCAACGCATGGCGTTGGCAGACGCGGTAAGCAAAGTGCGTTCGCATCTCGACGAATCGTCATCGCCGTCGCTCTATATCGGCTCTACGAACATCGACCACTGGCTGCCCGGATTCCGGGACGAGAACGATTTACGATTCGACACCTGGAGCCTCTCGCCAGCATCTGGATAGGCAATCAGAGCCGGGTATCCGCCCACTACGACTTCCCATCCAACATCGCCTGCGTCGTCGCGGGCAAACGCCGGGTGATCCTCTTTCCGCCCGAGCAGTTGCCGAACCTGTATGTCGGTCCCATCGACTTCACTCCAGCCGGCCAGCCGATCAGCATGGTCGATTTCAGCGACCCGGACTATAAGCGCTTCCCGAAATTTCGTGAAGCGATCAAGGCGGCGCAAATCGCCGTGCTCGAGCCGGGTGATGCGATTGTCATTCCGAGCATGTGGTGGCATCACATGGAAGCGCTTAGCGATTTCAACATTTTGGTGAATTACTGGTGGCGGACCACGCCCTCCTACATGGGGCCTCCGCTAAGCGCCTTGCAGCATGCAATCGTCAGCCTGCGGGACCTGCCGGACGCGCAAAGGAAGCAATGGCGTGAATTATTCGACTATTACGTTTTCGATCCGGATCCCGGAAACTTCGAACACATTCCCGAGGCAGCCCGCGGTGTGCTCAACCCGATCGACGAAGCGACAGCGCGGAATATTCGAAAGATGCTGCGGGACAAAATGATCTAGGACGCCAACGAATGCGGTCAGGAAAAATCAGCAACGTGGTCGTCGTCGGAGGAGGTACGGCTGGCTGGACAGCAGCGGCCGCCCTGGCGCGGCTGATTGGCAAAGACCTTTCAATCAAGCTCGTCGAGTCTGACGCGATTGGTACGGTTGGTGTCGGCGAGGCAACGATACCGCCGTTTCGAACAATGCACCGTTTGCTGAAGATCGACGAGGCGGACTTTCTTGCGCGAACGCAAGGTACGATCAA